>JAEDJF010000046.1 GCA_016296485.1 Oscillospiraceae bacterium | reverse complement strand
TTACGATGATGGTCGGAAGGCAGTTTTTAAGGATATGGATGAAAAGAATTCGTCCATCTTTGGCGCCGAGGGAGCGGGTCGCCATTATGTAATCCTCCTCCTTGAGCTGGAGAACCTTGCCGCGAACCATTCGGGCGAAGCTCGGTATGGACCAGATGCTGATGGCGAGCATCGCGTTAAAGGTGCTGACGCCGAACATCGCGATGATGAGCATCGCGAGAAGAATTCCCGGGAAGGTAAAGAGAATATCCATTATTCTCATTATCGGGTTGTCAAGCTTCGGGTAGTAGCCGGCGAGAAGTCCGCAAAGGACGCCGACGCAAAGCCCCATACCGGTGGAAACGAAGCCGACCATAAGGGAGACGCGCCCGCCGTAGAGAAGACGGGAGAAAATGTCGCGTCCGTAGTTGTCCGTGCCGAGGATATGACCTTCGGCGTACTGATTCTGGGGGTTCGGGTCGTCGCTGTTTATTGCCCAGATTCCGGGACGGAGGCGGTTAGCCGGGTCCTGTTCCTCGTAGCCGTAGGGGGCGATAATGGGGGCGAAAACGACCATTATTATCTCAACCAGCAAAACGAAGAAGCAGACGGTGGCAAGCTTGTTTTTCGTGAGCTTGCGAAACGCCGTTACAATGGGATTTTTGCGTTTGATTTTTTCCATTTTTCCGTCCCCCTTTATTCATATTTAATACGGGGATCGACTACGCAGTAAACGAGATCCACGATAAGGTTGACTATAATGAACATTGCGGCGATTACGAGCACCGTGCTTTGAACAACCGGGTAGTTGTAGCTCTTGATGGCGTTGATAAGATAGGTGCCTATGCCGTTTATTACGAATACCTGCTCGGTGATGATTGCGCCGCCGAGGAGCACGCCGAAGCTGGTGCCGAACTGGGTGAGGAGCGGAATCATCGCGTTGCGAAGGGCGTGTATTCCGATGATGGTGAATTTTTTAAGTCCCTTGGACTTCGCGGTGCGTATGTAGTCGGACTGGAGCACGTCGAGCATTGCGGAGCGCCCGATACGGGTGAAGCTCGCTATTGTTGAGCTTGAAAGGGCAATGGCGGGAAGGATTACCTGTTTAAAACCGGTGGGCGTCCAGAAGAAATGCGTCATTCCGCCGGAGGGCAGCCATTTGAGAAGCACGGAGAAAACGTAGATGAGCATTGTTCCGAGCCAGAAGTTCGGGATTGAAATACCGATAAGGGCGGAAGTCGTGAGCACGTTGTCCGTGAGCTTGTCCTTTTTGAGGGCGGAAATGATTCCGCAGGGGATTCCGACGATGACCGAAAGTATCATTGCGGCGCAGGCAAGGTTCAGCGTGTTGGGGAGACGAACCATAATTTCATCGAGTATGGGCTGCTTTGTGGTGAAGCTGGTGCCAAGGTCGAGAGTGAGCAGTTTTTTAAGGTATATTACATACTGTGTAAAAAAGCTCTCGTTGAGCCCGAGGCTCTCTCTTACTCTTTCAATATCCTCCTCCGTTGCGCCGGCTCCCGCAACCATTGCGGCGGGGTCGCCCGGAGCGATGTAAAGGCTGGCGAATACGATGAATGTCATGCCCACAATAAGAAGCAGCATCAGAAGTATTCTTTTCAGAACGTATTTTCGCATGGTCAGTGCCTCCAGAAATGTGTATTTCGGCAGCGGTCAAAAATAAAAGCCGCGAAAAAAATTTAATCTCATAATAACAGATTTTTTTCGCTTTTGCAATACTTTAACAACTAAAATCACTAAAGTTTTTTATTTTGACGAAAAAGTGAATAATATTCAAATAAATCGGGGCTTACTGACAAAATAATAGAGGAAAAAATGCATTTTTATAGAGATTTTTCAGCAAATTATTCATATACTGCGATTATTTTTTTGTAAATTTGCCGCAAAAAAGGTTGACACGGACCCGATTTTCTGATTAGATTAAAAATATGGCAAAACTTCCGGCTTTTTTTGCCGGGCGGACATTTTTAAAAATTCTCGGTTAAGGAGCTTTTTGAAAAAATGAGAGAACTTATAGATATGTTTCTTACTTTTGCGCGAATCGGCGGGCTGACCTTCGGCGGCGGCTACGCAATGATGCCGATGCTTCAGCGCGAGGTCGTCGAGAAAAAGCACTGGGCGACGGAAAACGAGCTTATGGACTATTACGCCGTCGGACAGTGTACCCCCGGCGTAATCGCCGTCAACACCGCCGTTTTCGTCGGCAACAAGGTGCGGGGCTTCGTCGGCGCCGTTGCCGCTTCCCTCGGGGTGGTTTTTCCCTCCCTTGTGATAATCGTCGCGATAGCCGCGTTTATCCAGAGCTTTTCCGACCTTCCGATAGTGCAGAACGCCTTTGCGGGAATCCGCGTCGGCGTCTGTGTGCTCATTCTTGACGCGGTAATCAAGCTTTTCAAAAAAGCAATAGTCGATAAATTCACCCTGGCGCTTTTCGTAATCGTTTTCGTCGCTTCGGTATTTATTGATATAAACCCCATAATATTCGTCATCGCTGCGGCGGTCGCCGGAATTATAGTCTATATTCTGAAAGGGGAGAAAGCAAAATGATTTATCTTCGCCTTTTCTTTGAATTTTTAAAGGTCGGTCTTTTTACCGTCGGCGGCGGGCTTGCCTCCCTTCCTTTCCTTGAAAATATGGCGGAAGCCACCGGCTGGTTCACCCACCGGCAGCTGGCGGATATGGTGGCGATTTCCGAATCCACCCCCGGTCCCATCGGAATAAATATGGCGACCTACGTCGGCTACACCACCCTAAGCGGGGCGACCGGCTCAATTCTTGAGGGAATCCTCGGCTCCGTCGTCGCGACCCTCGGTTTCATTTTCCCCTCGCTCATAATCGTGACGATTGTCTCAAAATTCCTCAAAAAATTCAGCGAGAACAAATACGTCAAGGGCGCCTTTTACGGGCTTCGCGCCGTGTCCGTGGCGCTTATCTGCGCGGCGCTCGTCTCAGTCGTAAAAATCTCTCTTATCAACATTCCGCTCTTTGAGGAAACGGGTGCAATCCTTGACCTCATTAGCCTTCCGGGGCTGATTCTTGCCGGAGCGGTTTATTTCGTAATCAAGAAATGGAACCCCCACCCGGTCTTTATCCTCGGCGGCAGCGCCGTCGTCGGAATTGCCCTGGGCTTCTTCGGGCTGTTCTGAATTTAGAGTAAAGCTCCCGCGCCGCAGGCGCGGGAGCTTTTTTTGTTGCCGCCGGGGCGGCAAATATTAAAAATCTTTTAATTATTCCAAATTGGATATGTTTTTCGGGGAAACGGTGGTATAATTAAATCCCTTGATAAAAACAGAATTTTCGGAGGAAGATATGAAAAAATTTCTTGCGTTTTTTTTAGCACTAATTTTGCTGGTGGGCGGACTTTCCGCCTGCGGCCATAAACATACTCCCGGTCCCGCCGCCACCTGTACCGAGCCCCAGGTCTGTACCGACTGCGGCGAAGTCCTTGTTGAAGCGACGGGTCACGTTCCGGGTCCCGCCGCCACCTGCGCCGAGCCCCAGGTATGCACGAAGTGCGGCTTTGAGCTCGCGCCGAAGCTCGAGCACACCCCGGGGGCTGAAGCCACCTGTACCGAGCCCCAGCTCTGCCTTGCCTGCGGAGAGGAGCTTGCTCCCGCCAAAGGCCACAGCGTGGGCGCCGACGGCGCCTGCCGCACCTGCGGCGAAAGGATTGTCCCGGAGGGACAGAAATACATCGCTCCCGGAAGGGGCGGCGACCTTTCGGACGATATTTCCGGAATAATTGCCGAGACCGACAGCGGTCACTATAACAACAATATTGACGCCTACTACGCCGGGGCGGTGCTCGTCTGCGGCGACTACGCCCTGGAGTACTTCCTTCCGAGCGAGAGCGGAAGCGCCGCTTACGCGGACACCGTCAACGCCTTCGCCGAGAAGTACCCGGAGATAAACGTCACCGCCATGCTCGTGCCGAAGAGCTGCACCTTCAACTTCCCCAAGGGCTACACCGACCCCTATGACAAGACGAAGGCATTTATCGACAGCACCTACAATATGATGAACAGCGGTATAAACAAGGCGGACTGCCTCGGCGTTATGACCGAGCACAAGGACGAGTATATGTTCTACCGCACCGACCACCACTGGACGAGCCTCGGCGCTTACTACGGCTCCGTTGCCTACTGCGGCGCGAACGGAATCGAGCCCCTTGCCCTTGATACTTACGACACCGTTATAAGGACCGATTTTATCGGCACTCTCTATGGCTACGCCGGAAACCCGAGCTCGCTTCTTGAGAACCCGGACTACACCGTCGGTCATTATCCCCAGACCGGCTACTCCATGGTCTATAAGACCGACGGAAGCTGGTACAGCGGGAAGGCGATAAACGCGAATTCCAAGACCTACGCGGGAATGTTTATCTGCGGCGACCAGCCCCTCACCGTTTTCACCACCGCCAACAAGAACGGCAGGACCCTTCTGATTTTCAAGGAGTCCTACGGCAACGCCTTCGTTCCCTATATGCTCGACTATTATGAGCAGGTGGTCGTGCTCGACATTCGTAAGAGCGGTTACAGCACCGCCGCAGTCATTGAGCAGTACGGCGTCACCGACGCCCTCATCATCAACAACTGCCAGGCTGCCATAAGCCTTCAGCCGGACCTTTACAGCTCCGCGATGTCCTGAATAAAAGAATAAAAACGCCGCCCGAAGGGGTGGCGCTTTTTTGTAAACGGAAGGCACGGGCGCTCCCGTGCTCAAAAATTTTAAAAATAAAATGAGCACCGCTCTGCGGTGCTCGTTTTTTAAGCCTATCCGTTATCTTCGTGGCTTTTCAGCAGTTTGAAATAAAAGATGAGGTATTTGGTCAGCGAAAAGACCACCATTATCCCGCAAAGGAGGAACAAAAGATCCGCCGTGCTCGGGTGGATACCCGGAAAAAGGAGAAGAATAGCCATACTCGCTTCAAAGACGAAGGTCGTCGCTTTTCCGAACCACTGGGCGGAGTTCATGGTGTCCGTCTTTTCGAGGACAACGAGCCCCACAACGCCCATAGTTATTTCCTTACCGACAAAAATGAAGAAGAGCGCCCAGATTTCAGGGTAGCGCACCGAAAGGCTCAGAATGAGCGCCGCCTGGGTAAGCTTGTCCGCCACCGGGTCAAGAAGCTTTCCAAAGTCGGAGACCATATTGAAGCGCCTTGCGATAATTCCGTCGGCAATATCGGAAATTCCCGAAACCGCCAGCACCGCGATAGCCGCAAAAGGTTTTTCCTCGGCGCAGTAGAGCCAGAGGAAAAGCGGAATAAGGGCGATTCGGAAAAAACTGATAAAGTTAGGAATAGTAAGGATTTCTTTTTTTGAAAACCTTTTCTTCATAAGTTTGACCTTCCTTTATGTTTTAACGCCCGGAAACGGCGTTTTTACATTCCTCGTAAATTATTTTTGCGGGGTTCCGGGAAAAGTTTTCCTCGAGGCGGCGGCGCATTTCGTCGGCGCGTTTTCGGTCGTTTATGAGCATAAGACATTCGGCGATGAATTCGGCGGGGTCGTCCGTTCCGGTCGCCCAGCCCCGGGCTTTAAAGAAGCTGAGGTTCTTTTCCTCGCAGCCGCCCACAACGTCCAGGAAAAGCATAGGGATATGCTTCGTTGCGCCCTCGGTGGAGGTTATTCCGCCGGGCTTCGTCATAAAAAACTCGGAGCTGTCCATCAGGAGGGGAACGTCCCGGGTGTAGCCAACGAGGTTCACGTTCGGGAGCTCGTACTTTTCGATGCTCTTATAGAGCTTCTGGTTGGTGCCGCAGACGACCGTGAGAATGCAGTCCTCCGGAAGGAGCGGCGAAAGCTCCTTTGCGATGTCCTTTATGGGTCCGCAGCCCATGCTTCCGCCCATCAAAGTGATGTTTTTCTTATCTGCCGGAAGGCCCAAAAGGCGCTTTGCCTCCTCCTTTTCGGTCCGGGAATAAAAATCCGAGCGCACCGGAAGCCCGCTGGGGACGATTTTCTCCCTCGGAACTCCGCAGGAGACGAACTCGTCAACCAGCGCTTCATGGGGGATAAAATAGATGTCGAGGTCGCTGTCCGCGACGGTGGGGCTGCAGGTGTAGTCCGTCGCCACGAAGCAGGCGCGCACGTCGGGGATATACCTTCTCCGAAGCGCCGTCACCATAAGAGCGGAAAAGGCGTGTACGCATATTATTATATCATAATTTCCCGCTTTTATATAATCCCGAAGCGCCGAGGAGCCGTTATAAATGGCGTGGTGCCCCGACTTCGGGCGGCTCTTTATCTTTGAGTCGATTTTCTCAACGGAGGAGTAGCCCTTACTGAAAAGCTTGGGAACAGTTCTGTAAATCCGGCTGTGCCAGTCTGAAATAAAGTTTGAGAATTTTTCGGAAACGAACTCAAGAGCGTCCGCAACGTCGCAAACGTCGCCGTTTGCCGTGAATTGCTCCCGGATTGCTTCAGCGGTGGAATTGTGCCCGCCGCCGGTGTTGCAGGTCAGAATAAGTCCTTTCAAATTTGAGTTCACCTTTCTGCTTTTCCGCGTTTTCCGCAATAGACGATTATATAGGCGACTACACAAATGGGAATTGCCGCCGCAACGTCGATTACGGAATGTTGTTTGATGAATACGGTGGATATACTTATAAGTATGGTTGCCAGAGAGAAAACTATGCGCCAGCCCCGGGTGCTGAAATGTTTGCTGTTCCAGGCGGCGGCGGAAACCGCCACGGAGCCTATGACGTGAATCGAGGGGCAGACGTTTGTGTTGGTGTCAAACTGATAAAACCCGGCGATAAATCGGGTAAGAGCGTTGTCGCGCTCGAACTCAAGGGGGCGAAGCCCCTGGGCGGTGGGGTAGAGGAAATAGATAACCATTGTGACCGTATAGGTTATCATAATAAAATACATAAGTTTCCTGAAGCTTTCCACGTCGAAAAGAAGCGTGTAAATATGTATCCCGACGAGATAGACGAACCAGAAGAGATAGGGAATGAGGAAAATTTCGCAGAAGGGGATAAGGTCGTCGATGGGGGAATACATAAGGTGAAAGTTTTTCGTAACGCCGCCGCGCTCAACGAGCGCAAAGAAAATTCCGAACACTGCCCAGAAAAGGAGAAGCCAAAGGTGGCGAAACTCCGGTGAATTTATGTTGCCCGGGCGGAGCCGGCGGTAATCGACGATTTCGGTTTTGGTGTTTTTAAGCATACTTTTGTTTTAAACCTTCCGTAGTAAGTTTCCGCTGATAAAGGGCTATGAGCCGCGGACGGTTGTAACGCTGTATCAATATGAAGGGCAGATTGAGAAGAAGAATATATATGGCTTCGCAAAGGAAAGCCCACTTGCTTTTCCAGTATATAAGCATCGGAAGAGAGAGGATAATAAGTGCGTGGTGGGTTATCTCCGCAACGCAGGTCTCCTGAATCTGGCGGAGGACGTCCGCGGCGGAGCTTTTGAAGCGGACCTCTTTTTTGATGAGGTGCTTGAGCACGGCGCTCATATCCGGGACCTTGTCCTTCCAGAAGCGTATCCCGATTTTTTCATAGATTTTGCCGCCCCGTTCAAAGGAATAGGAGCGGTAGGGGAATTTTGTGTAATCTATGTTGTCGCGGTTGATGAGCTTTGCCGCCGGGTTTGAAAGAATCCCGATGGCGATGAGATAGATTACACAGACGAAAAATTTATTCATCGGTATTCTCCTTAAAAGGGAGTCCGAGCCCGTCGCAAAGGAGCTTTCTCGTTATCTCGCTGAGCTCGGCGGTGGTGGAGGCGGAAACGGTTTCGGCGGGAACGACGCCGCAAACCTTGAGCTCCACGGCGGTTTTCTTGAACGGAGCGTTGCGCTTAACGAGCTCGGTTCCGGAAATGGAGGTTACGACTACGGGAACCCCCGCCTTGGTGGCGATTTTAAGGGAGCCGTTGCGGAAGGGAAGAATCTCCTCGCCGCTCTGGCGGTTTCTCGTTCCCTCGGGGTAAAGCCCAACGGAGCAGACGTCGTTTTTAAGATAATCCGCCGCGGCGTTTATGGTCTTGACGGCGTTGCGGGCGTTGTCCCGGTCAATGGGAAGGCAGCAGATGCGGTGGGCGAACTTTCCGATGACGGGAATCTTCATATTTTCGGGCTTCGTGATGAAGCCGAGCTGGTATTTGTTAAAAGCGCAGAGGCTCACCAGGGGGTCGAACATCGAGCGGTGGTTCTGGACGAGCAGAAAGCGCCCCTCGGGGATATTTTCAAGTCCGCTGACCGAAACTTTTACACGGAGCAATTTTAACATAAAGCCAAGGGCAAAAGCGGTCATATTTCGGAAAAAGCGGCTGTCTTTTTTCTGCGGCTCGTCAATATTGACGGTGAGGGACATAATGAAAAGAACGGCGCAGAAAAGAAGGGCAATACCGATAAAATAAAGCACGAAATAAAGAAGCCCGAAAAGAAGTATATTGACTCCGGAAAGACCGCATAAATATACGGTCAGCGCCGAGAGCAAAAGGGCGGCAGTTACAAAAGGAAAAACCATATTTCACCTCAAAGACGTAGTATATCACAACATATACTTTAGCATAATAAAAAAGAAAGTTCAATTAACAAGCTATGAACATATTGTGACAAACTGAAAAAAAGCTCCCGTATAAGGGAGCTTTTCAGTGAAAAATTTTATTTTTTGCCGAAAATACTGCCGAGGGCGGAAGCGGCGCTGCCGAGGTTATCAACGGCTATTTTCGCCTTGATTCCGTCAACGAGCTTCTGAATCTGCTCGTCCGGAAGGTCGATGCCGAGGAGCTCCTCCACGGCGGCAACGGGTTCTTTTTGAAATTTTTCACGAAGCTTCGCGTCGTTTTTGATCTTTGCGGCAAGCTCCTCTATTTTAGCTTTAACGTCAAATGCCATTTTTAAAACTCTCCTTTTAAATATTTAGTTCGAGCCACCCGTCGGAGTCCTTGAAACCGAATTTTTCATAGACCGGGCGACCCATTTTCGATGCGCCGAGCCAGAGCTTTTTGACCCCGCGCCGCTTTGCCTCCTCGGCGAGCCTTGCGAGCATGGAAGTCGCGATGCCCCTACCGCGGTATTCCGGTTTGGTGTACATATTGGTGATATATCCCTTGACTCCGCTTCGGTTGGTGTAGGTCGGAGGAAACTCGTAAAAGACGATGGCTCCGGTGGCGACTATTTCGCCCTGTTCCTCAAGGAGCCATTCCACAAGCTCGCCGCTTCGGAGCTTTTTCTCAAAAAACTCCCGAAGTTCGGCGTCAATATCGACGCTCGGGGAAATTCCCTCGTCAACAAGCTGTTTTTTGCGAAGGGCGCACATTATCCCGATGTCGTCCGGCGTTCCGAGGCGAAATTCCATTTTAAGCGCTACTTTCGTTTAAATTTTGATGCTCAAAGCGGGCTCGGCTTTGAGCATGCTCAAAATCAGACCAGCCGATACTCTCCGTCCCCGTCCATAATGAGGGATTTTTCAAAGAAGAGCGTCAGCGCCCGGACGAAATACTCCGTGTCGGCGCCGCCGGCGGTCTCGAAAGCGGAGTGCATAGCAAGCTGGGGAAGACCGATGTCAACGGTGTTGAGGGACACCTGGGTGTTCGAGATGTTCCCGAGGGTGGAGCCGCCCAGCATATCCGCCCGGTTGGCGTAGCGCTGGAACGGAACCCCCGCCTCGTCGCAGACGAGCCCGAAAATCGCGGCGGAAACAGCGTCCGAGGTGTAGCGCTGGTTGGCGTTATACTTTATGACAATGCCCTTGTTCATATATACGGCGTGGTTCTTGTCCATAAATTCAGGGTGATTAGGGTGGACGGCGTGGGCATTGTCGCAGGAGAGAAGGAAGCTCCCGGCAATTTTCTGCCTTTGCTCTCCGGCGGAAAGCCCGAGGCTTTCGCCGATTCGCCCGAGCACGTCCGCAAGGAAGGTGGAGGCTGCGCCCTGCTTTGTCTGGCTTCCGACCTCCTCGTTGTCGAAAAGGCAATAGACCGGGGCGGAGCCGCCCTCCTTTGCCGTGAGGAAGGCTTCGAGGGAGCCGAAGGCGCACTGGAGGTCGTCGAGTCTCGGGGCGGAAATATAGCCGTTCCAGCTATAACCCTCCTGAGGATTATAGACTATGAGGTCGGTGGTGAGAATATCCTCGGGCTTAACCCCCGCCGCCGCCGCGACCCTCGCCTTGAAGCTGCCGGCGGCTTCGCTCGTTCCGAAAAGGGGGAGCATATCGACGGCGGCGTTATAGGAGGCGTTTTCGTTGGCGTTTCGGTTCATATGGATAGCGACGTTCGGAATGATGGCGCAGGGCTCTTTAAGGTCCACGAGCCGGACGGAAATTCCCTTTTCGGTGCGGACGGCGACCCGTCCGGCGACGGAGAGCGGGCGGTCCAGCCAGGTGGAGCAGAGCATTCCGCCGTAGCGCTCCACGGAGAGGCGGACGTAGTATTTATCGGGAATTTCGGCGTTCTCCTTGATTTTGAACGCCGGGCTGTCGCAGTGGGCTGCGGTCATCATATAGCCCGGGAAGTCGCCCTTCGGAACCCGGAAAGCGATAAGGGAGGAGCCGTTTCGGGTTACGAAATAGCCCTTTCCGCCCTCAAGCGCCCAGCTTTCACCCTCGGAAAGCTCGGAGTAGCCGGCGGCTGAGAGCCGCGCCTTGGTGTGAGCGACGGCGTGAAAGGGCGTCGGGCTCGCCTTGATATAGTCAAAAAGCTTTTGGTTCATATAAATATCTCCTGTCGGTGAAATTATA
>JAEDJF010000045.1 GCA_016296485.1 Oscillospiraceae bacterium | reverse complement strand
TAAGCTCCGTAAAAGCCTCCGAAGAGGACGAAGCCACCATTAAAGAGCTTCAGAAGACTGCGGTTTACCGCAACCCGAATATGGCTGGCGCGGCAATCGTCGGAGCCCAGGCTGAGGCAATGAAAGCCGCCGCCGCCAACGAAAACGGCGCAATGATGGGCTTTATGGGTCTGGGCATGGCCCAGAACGCCGGCGGAATGAACGCCAACACCCTTTTCCAGATGGGACAGCAGCCCCAGTACCAGCAGCAGCCTGCGGCACCTGCCGCACCTGCGGCGGCGCCCGCCGATGACAGCTGGGTCTGCGCCTGCGGCGCAAAAGTGAGCGGAAAATTATGCACCGAGTGCGGAGCGAAAAGACCCGAGCAGCCCGCCGGCTGGACTTGCGCCTGTGGCGCAGTGAACAAAGGCAAGTTCTGCTCCGAATGCGGCGCAAAGAAACCCGCAGGAGTTCCCCAGTACAAATGCGACAAATGCGGCTGGGAGCCCGAGGACCCCAAGAATCCGCCTAAATTCTGCCCCGAATGCGGCGACCCCTTCGGCGACGAGGACATAATTTAATTTTCAATCATCTCGGCCCCGTATCTTTCAAAAGGTAAGGCCTTTTTCAAAAGGAGGCTTTGGTTTGCCTAAAGTTTTAAAATCCGTGCTCAAAGGCGCGGGCATCGTCATCGGAGCGGTGCTCATTTTCGTTGTTGTTTTTATCGGGTATCTGAGCATCACCGAATATAATCCCGGGGAAGTTGAGCCGCTCGAAATTGCCGGCGAGGGAACGAAGAGCCTTTCCCTCGGCGAGAGCATAAAATTCATATCTTTCAACATCGGCTACGGCGGGCTCGGAAAGGACGCCGACTTCTTTATGGACGGGGGCAAAAACGTCGTCACCGGCGACGAGGCGCTCGTCTATGAAAACCTCGGCGGGATAAAGAAAATAATAGAAAGCTCCGGTGCGGATTTCGCACTTTTGCAGGAGGTAGACGTAAATTCGAGCCGCACCTTCGGAATAAACGAAGCGGAATTTCTCACCGAGGGGCAAAGCGTAAGCTTTGCCCACGCGCTCAACTATTCCTGTAACTACGTTCCCTTCCCCTTTCCGCCCATCGGCAGAGTGAACAGCGGACTTCTCACCCTCTCTGCTTCCGAAATGGAATCGGCGGAGCGCTATGCCCTCCCCTGCCCATTTAGCTGGCCCGTGAGGGTGGCGAACCTCAAGCGCTGTATTCTCGTAAGCTACCACGACATTGAGGGAACAGACGCGAAGCTCGCCGTCATAAACCTCCACCTTGAGGCTTACGACGACGGCGAGGGAAAGACTGCGCAAACGAAGATGCTCGTTGAAATTATGGAAAACGAGTACAAAAAGGGCAACTACGTCGTCGCCGGCGGCGACTTTAACCAAAGCTTCGCCGACGCCCTTGAGCTTTACCCGGTTCAGGGCGAGGGTTACTGGACACCCGGAACCCTCGAAAGCGACTCCCTCCCCGAGGGCTGGAGCTTCGTTTACGACCTTTCAAGCCCCACCTGCCGCTCCCTTGACCGTCCCCTTGACAGCTCGGACGAAAATTTCCAGTACTATTTCATCGACGGATTCATCGTTTCGCCGAACGTGGAGGTCATTTCCGTAAACACCCTCGACGAGGGCTTTATCTATTCCGACCACAACCCGGTGACAATGGAAATAAAGCTGAAATAAAAAATTAAGGACCGCCCTTTCGGGCGGTCTTTTTTTTGCGCCTTTCGGTGCTCAAACCGTTACTTTTTAAGTTTTTCTTCGATTTTTTTGAGCACGCTCTCTCCGTAATACTGATAAAAAGTTTCGGACCAGATTCCGTCGTTATAGTCGTCTTTAAGGGCTCCTATCACTTTTTTCGCGGTTTCGAGCTGGTTTGCCGCCGCTTCGTGCTCGCCTTTTTCCTCGTAATAGTCCGCGAGCACGAGGAACATATCCACGAGCATCTCTGCCGAGATGTCCTTTTGGTTTTGCGCCGGGGCGAACATATCCTCGCCCTTTAAGAGCTTCGCCTCAAGCTGGAGCTTCGTGAAATAAATTTCCGGAATCTTTTCAAGGGTATCCTTCGCAAGGGCATATTCGCCCTTTTCGGCGTAGGTCTCCGCCAGAATCCGAAGGGCGTCGTATTTTACGTCGTCCTCCTTCGTGCTCTCAATGAGGGATTTACAGATGTTTATTACCTCGTCGCTGCGCTCCGGCGCGCGCATTGTGTAAAGTAGGTTATTAAGGAGTATATCGTTTCCCGGGAATTTTTTGAGCCCGTCCCGAAGCATCTTTTCCGCTTTCCCGGGGTCCGAGTCCTGGCATTTCGCTGCCGCCTGCCAGATTTCCGTCACCTTGTTTTCCATTTCAAAGAGGTTGAAATCAAAAAGCTCGTCGGTAGAAACCCCGAAAAATGAGGCTATCGCCGGGATTGCTTCCACGTCCGGCATCGTCGAGCCGTTTTCCCATTTGCTCACCGCCTGGAAGGTGACGCCGAGGTACTGGGCGAGCACCTCCTGGGAGATATTTTTACTTTTGCGGAGGGATTTTATCTTTTCCCCGATTTTTACGCTCATTTTTATTTTCTCCGTTTCGTTTATTGACCCGCGCCGATCTTGACTATATTTTACCGCCGGGCTCTCTTTTTTACAATAACGGAGACGTTGAGAATTTTTCTACCTTTAGTTGAAATCCATAAAATCCTTATTCACGGCGGAAAAGCTGATTTCCCGCCTTCTTTCGCCTTGAAAGCGCTCCGCCGCGCCGTTTTCAAGGCGCATTTCGCGTTTTTCCCTTCCGCCCTCGCTCCTAAAAAGCTTTTTCATATCAAATTTTATTTTCATTTTACGGTCCTCACTTTTTTAGTTTTAAGGACCAGCGCTGATCATAGCCATATTATACCCCGGCTTTTCGGAAAAAACCACGTATCATTCGTTGAGAAATGTTCTATTTTTAGTTGAACGTAAAAAGTCCGTGCTCGTTTTAGCACGGACTTTTTTTACAAGAGCTTTTTCTTTTTAAAATAGATTATCTCAGCTATAACCATCACCGCCGCAGCGGCAATTACGGCAATGTAGCCGTATTTCCAGGTTAGCTCCGGCATATTTACGAAGTTCATTCCGTACCAGCCGGTCAGAAGAGTAAGCGGAAGAAAAATCGTCGTAACCACAGTAAGTATCTCCATAGTGCGGTTCTGGCGGGCACCCTGTTCGGACTGGTAGAGCTCCCGTAGCTGCATCAAATACTCGTTTAAAAGATGAGTGTGATTGAGGAGAAGCTCCACCCTCCGGGCAAAATGTTCCCACATTTCTCCGCTTTGGACAAAGGCGTCGGAAATTCCGGTCTGCATCAGCTCGGCAATTCCGATAAGCTGTTCATAGTAGGCACCAAACTCAGAAATCTTTTTGCGCCGCTTTGTAAGAACCGCGAAAAAGTCTTTCGGAATTCTGCGGCTTAGGGACTCCTCCATTTCCTCCAGTTCATTTTCAAAGTGGGAAAGATAGAGAATGTCGTCCTCGGTCGCCTGCTCCAAAACATAAAGCAAAAGGCGGTCTGGGCTATCGGCGGAGCCGACGGCGTCCGTCTCCTTCTCCGCCCATTTCTTTAAATCCCCCGTTTCCTCTGCAATAAGGAGATTGTTTTCGGTCATATAGTACCCGAAAGCGAGCCTGGGCGAATAGCTTTCGCTTCTTTGGGGAATCCTCAAAGTTCCGAAAATGCAGTCCCTGAAAACCTCAGCTTTGCAGTAGCGTATGGAGCGCATCGTCCGAAGAAATTCCTCCCGGTGAGGAAAATCCGCTTTGCTTTCCCGAAGCTCGTCTGCGCCGAGAATAGCAAGAAAAACTTCGGCTGTATCTTCCGAAGGGGCGGGGACAAGACCGCCGGAGCTTTTAACGTATTTTATCATTTTCTTCCCTTCTCCTTGCCAATTTTCACGAAAGGGTCGGCGCTTTCAGCGCCCGGCAAAGTCCTTATCCACCTCGATAACGGCGAAAAGGTTTTCATCGCTCTCGTGGATAGCGTCGGAAATGCGCTTCACCACTTCCTCGTCGGAAAGCTTATAGCCGTAGGGCACCACAATATCGAAAATCACGTTGGTGTGGGTAGGACCGCTGACCATTCTGAAATCGTGGAAGGTGATGACGGGGTCAATTGCCTCAATAATTTCCTTCACCCGTTTTTTTACGTTAGCCGTAAATTCGTCCCGCACGTCCACCGGGTCCATATGTATCGTCGCAAGACAGCCCATCTCCTGAAGAATATCGTGCTCGATATTGTCGATGGTGTCGTGTATCTCCACCATATTTCCGTCAGAAGGAACCTCAGCGTGGAGGGAGACGAACTCCCGCCCGGGACCGTAGTTATGCACTATCATATCGTGGATTCCGATTATTCCGTCGTGGGAGAGGACGATATTGGCTACTTCGTCCACGAACTCCTTTTCCGGCGGAGCTCCGAGGAGGGAGTCAACCGTCTCCTTGGCGCTCTGGAAACCTGTGAAAAGGATGAACGCCGCCACCGCAAGACCCATCCAGCCGTCCACTGAGACGCTTGTAAAGAACGCTATCACCGAGGAAACGAGGACGGCGGTGGTGGAAACGGCGTCGGAAATGCTGTCCATGGCGGTGGCTCTCATTGTTGAGGAGTCGATTCTCTTGCCGGTGCTCCGGTTATAGAGGAACATATAGAGCTTCACCAAAATCGAAACCGCAAGAATCACAAAAGTAAGGGCGGAATATTCCACCGGCTCGGGTCTCACTATCTTTTCAAAGGAGCTCTTCCCGAGCTCGAAGCCCATTACGATTATGATTATCGAAATCACAAGGCTCGCGATGTACTCAAAGCGCCCGTGACCGAAGGGGTGGTGCGGGTCCGGCTTTTGGGAAGCAAGGCGAAAGCCGATAAGGCTTATCACCGAGGAGCCTGCGTCCGAAAGGTTGTTAAAGGCGTCCGCCGTCACGGCGACGGAGCCGCTCAATGTTCCCGCCGCGAACTTTCCCACAAAGAGAAGAATGTTGAGCACGATTCCGACGGCGCCGCAAAGATATCCGTAGGCGGAACGTACCCTTTGGTCGGTGACGTTTTCGCTGTCCTTTATAAATATTTTCGCAAGAAACTTAATCATTTAGTGTCATTCCCCCGGAGTTAAAATTGATGCTCATATAAGCAAAAGCCGCCCCTTCGGGCGGCGGAAAGGTCTTTTTTCAGCGTCTGTATTTTCCGCGGAAGTCTTCCTCCACCGAAGCGCAGCGCTCAAGATATTCGTCCTTTTCCATCATTCCGCTTTCGTAAAGACTCTGAAGCTGGTCAAGGCGGCGCCGGCGCTCGGTGGCGGCATCGCTGGTAATATGAATAGAGTCAACCTCTCGGTTGTAGCCGTGATTTTTGTTTTTCTGGCTGGCGCTTGGCGAACTCTGTCCGCCGCGCTCCGCCTTTGCCCTTGCCGCAATGGGAACAACCACAAAGCAAACAATCAAAACCATCACAATCGGGAAAAAGAAAAATATATCACCCACAAGGCTTCGCCTCCAATCCTTATATCTACATACTATTATAGCAACTTGGGGCTAAAGTTACAAGTAGATTAAAAAAACTATATTTTTTCTTTTTAAGGAGAAAATATCTTCCTTAAGCGCGGGCTTTGTGATAAAATAGTGGCGGATAAAAAAGCTGCGGAGGAATAAAAATGAACTATAAAGCGTTTCTTATTGAAGCAGGAAAAAGAATGCTCCACTCCGGTCTTACGGTGGAAACCTGGGGCAACATCAGCGTTCGGGATCCGGAAAACGGGCTTATTTACCTCACCCCCTCGGGTATGCCCTATGACACGCTCATTGAGGACGACGTGGTCGTGATGGACGCCGACGGCAACCGGGTTGAGGGCGAAAGAAAGCCCACCATCGAGTACGCTATGCACCTCGGGATAATGAAAAAGCGCCCGGACGTTGGCGCCGTTATACATACCCACCCCATTTACTCACAGGTTTTTGCCCTTCTCCACGAGCCGATCCCCCCGGTCATCGACGAAGCGGCGCAGATTCTCGGCGGACCGGTAAACGTGACGGAATACGCTTTCCCCGGCTCGCCCGAAATGGCCCAAAACGCCATTGACACCCTCGGCGGCGGAGCCGCCTGTCTCCTCGCGAACCACGGCGCGGTATGCGCCGGGAAGGATATGGACGCGGCGTTTAGAGTCTGCACTGTCCTTGAAATGACGGCGCAAATCTACTATATGGCCCGCTGCATCGGAACCCCCCAACCTATCGAGCGAGACAAAATCGACTATATGAAAGAGTTCGTATCAAAAAGCTACGGACAGGGAAAATAATTTTTCCGGCGCCCTTTTCCCCTTTGGGGCGAGGGGCGCTTTTTTGCCATAAATAAAGATTAAATTTATCTCAAAAATCACTTGTAAAATGTTTCGCTCCGTGCTATAATATTATAGTTACAAAAACAGTCGGGGGCGTAGCTCACCTGGGAGAGCGCGACATTCGCATTGTCGAGGTAACCGGTTCAAGTCCGGCCGTCTCCACCACTTAAAAAGTCTTGAAACCATGCGGTTTCAGGGCTTTTTATTTTTTTGCCGAAAAGTCGGATTTTTGGGGGATTTCTAACACTTTTCTAACACATACCGAAACCGGCAACTTTTTTGGAAATTGCATCTCCCACGACTTTTTTGCGTGCGCTGTCCAAATGTCCGTAAATATTCATCGTAGTTCTCACATCCGAATGTCCGAGCCATTCCTGAATATCCTTCGGATTAAATCCGTCGTTTACAAGCATACTGGCGCAGCTATGACGAAGTCCGTGAAAAGTTATGCTTGCAAGTCCGTTTCTCCTTATGATTTTTGTAAAATGCTGAGAAACATAATCGGAACTGAAACGGTGTCCGTCCGGCCACTTAAAAACAAAATCGTTTTTGTCATATCCTTTTCCGAAGAACCGTTCATTGGATTCTTCTTCGGCTTTTTCTTTGAGAAAAATTTCCCTTGCCTGCGGCAAAAGCGGATATGTTCTGTGGCTTGAGAGGGTTTTCGTTTTATTCTTTTCAATTTCTTTTGTGACCTTTGAAACGGTATATTTTATTTCCAATGTATCGTTGTCGAAATTAATGCTATCCCACCGAAGCCCCAACACCTCACTTCTGCGAAGTCCATAAAGAGTTGTAATATAAACGATGTTTCTCAAAGGATCTCCCTCAAAAGTTTCAATAAGGTTTTCAAGCTGCACCGGCGAATAATAATTTATATCCGGCTTTCTGCTTGGCGGAAGTTCGAGAAAATCACAGGGATTGGATTTTATGTATTTTCTCCTTCTTGCGTAATCCAATGTTTGATTTATTACATTTTTATGTAATCTCATTGTGCATGGAGATAATCCGCATTTTCCATCGTTTCTTCCTATTTGCATCTTTTCATCCGCATATTGCTGAATGTCTTCTGTTGTAAGTTCTTGAAGGAAAACATGTTTCTCTTCAAAATACGGAATTACATGGATTCTTGCTACCTGTTCGTATGACTGGAAAGTCAGTTCATCTATATAGTTCCTTTTGTAGTTCAGCCATGTCTTGATGAAATCTGAAAAAAGGATTTTTTCAGGATTATCTCCGTATTTGCTTTCCTCTTCTATAAGTATTATGCGAAGCTTTTGTTCTGCTT
This sequence comes from Oscillospiraceae bacterium, assembly GCA_016296485.1. Lineage (GTDB taxonomy): Bacteria > Bacillota > Clostridia > Oscillospirales > Ruminococcaceae > UMGS1668. The sequence goes on along the minus strand of JAEDJF010000045.1, from coordinate 3,161 downwards.
TTCTTTTATTACCTTTTACGGGCAAATCAAGAGATATCCATTTTTGCTTTCTCTTTCCGCCTTCCTTCATATTTATTACGGCGTAGTATTTATCGTTTTTGATTTGCAGACTTCCTGTCACGATTAGCTCCTTTCCGAAGCGTCAGAAGTCCCACCATTATGAACTGCCATCAATGCTGTTCCCATAAATGCTTCAAGGCAAATTTTCGGTATCAGTATCTGACTGCGAACTCGCTTATAACCGATCTCTCCGTCTTTTACGAGTAAATATACAATCTTTTTACTAATTCCAAGAGCCTTTGCTGCGTTTTTTACTGACAGCACTTCCGGATATTCATCAAACACAATAAACCATCCTTTCTCTTTGCTGCGATTTAATAATAAAACTTATATAAATAAAAATCCAATGTGCGATTTTTACTCATTGCACATTGGATTTTTTATTATTCTACGTTTTTATTGCAATTCAAACCTAAACTTATATGAATCAAATTATCTATTTCTTTCATTTGGTTATCCGTTAGTTTGCCTATATAACCTGTTATTCTGTTTTTCTCTACGGTTCTAATCTGTTCTAAAAGCACGACAGATTGTTTTTTTAATCCACAGATCCCACCGATTGTATAATGCGTCGGAATATGTTTTTCCCTATTTTTTTCTTTTGTTGTAATGGCGGCAACAATAGTAGTTGTGCTGAATTTATTCCCAATATTATTTTGAACGACTAATGCCGGTCTTGCTCCTTTTTGCTCAGAGCCTATTCCTTCGCCAAAATCAATATAATATATTTCTCCCCTTAAGCAATCCCATTTCAATTATTATCCTCCTTATAAACAAACCCAAACAGCAGAGAGAAATAAAAACTCTGCTGTTTGGGAAATGTTTTAAGTTTTGCATTTGGGAACGAAAGCTAAAGCTTGTCCCCTGCGTTTCTGACATTAAATTTATTGATTAGTTTTCCCTCTATTCGGCACTGCTTCCCAAGGGCGGGCAGAAATACAGACTGCAAACGGCTATTTGCATCATGGAGCAGCTACTCTCTCCCGGGTTCTCCGGAAGCCGTCCCCATTGCTTGCGGCTGTGGCTGGGCGGAAGTATCCGGCTGCCATTGGTTATGGCGATACAGCCTTGCCAAAGGCTGTTTTTCGGTCCGGTATTATCGCTCTCAAAAAGGTCTTGGCGTACCGTCCGGCGTCGCTTTCCGGTTTTCACCGGCCTGGCAGCTAACGTATCTGCATTTCTGGATATGACCGCGCTGCGGCTTTTTTCAAGGTAGATAGGAGGTATAATTTTCCCTCTCAATTACTTAGCCGATGAAATCAGAGTTTGCACGAAAATATTTTATTTTTCGAGCATTTTCTTTAGTTTTTCTAAAATTTTTTTCTTTCTGCTATGTATTGTTGAATAATGAACTCCTGTCTCTTTTGAAAGCTGGCGCTCCGTCTTTTCCTGAAAATAAAGTGCTTTGATTAACATTTGCTCAGAATGGTCCAAAAGCGCGAGACATTTAAGAAGTTTTTCTACCATCATCTTTTCAATTACTACATCTTCAGGGAGCCTCTCATTCGAAACAAACTGAACATCATTTTCCGACAACCTTTCAAAAGAATCCTCCCTACTTGCGCAAAAAACAACTTGCTCATTTGCCATATCAATGGCTACGGTCTCTCTTTTAAGGTCGCGCTCCATATATCTTTCTTTTCGATTATAGTGTTTTATTGCTTTTTTGATTTTTCTCTCTCTGCTTTTTATATTTACTATGTATCTTTTAATTTTATATCTGGACATTTTTCGCCCTCCGTTTCTTTGATTTGTTGTTAGCAAACGTCAGAAACGGAGGGGCACGAGCGAAATTTGTTCCGTGCTCAAAACGAAAACAGCCGTGCTCAAATCGTGCATTTGCGCGATCTCCGAGCACGGCCGCCCTGGTTTTTATTAAGTATCTATGATATTTACTTTTGAAAAATGTAATCTTTTATTGTGATTCTATGCTTCAACATATTTAAGAACCATACTTGCACATATAATAGTTTTTCATATATTGGTTAACTAATAGAATCAGGTTTTATTACTTAACAAAAAAACAGCTGTGAAATTCACAGCTGTTTTTTGTTAAGCAATAGTAGGTAAAAATTATAGCGTTATGTGTAATCTATTTCTTGGCTGGAGAATATTTTTTGTTCAATGATAAAATCGTACTCATCATACACAGTAAATGTAAATACGCATTTATATATATATCCTCTTTCCAAATAAAGATCTTGATCAATATACGCGTCGGGACTTCCATTTGCCCTGTATGTTACATCCAGTACCCAGTCATTGTTTTCTTTGTGTTGTACCTCTGCTGCAATTGTGCAATATGACCCACTTTTTATTGTCATATTGGCATCTACAATTGTGGCGCCAGTCTGCGTATTAATGTCAAAAGCATGTCCCATAAGTCGTATATGGAGATAATATGGTGATGCTACTAAATCATCAGCGTATACAGGCACTGATACAAAGATCATTAGGATTACTAGTATCAAAGATATAAATTTTTTCATAAGAATACCTCCTTTTTGAAGAGTAACCTTATTTTTTCTATCTTATTACAAGATTTTCAATTATTTCATAAATATTTTCTGCATTCATATTAGTAAACACATATAAAATAGTTCCATCTTCTTCCAAACACAAAGTTATCCCATTTTCCTCTCTAGTTATCATTACCTCTTTGTTAGAAATTGTTTGTTCTTCAATTATATATTTTCCATTATCAATATGTAATGTTCTTTCTTCTTCAAATTGTTGTAAAATAATATATTCTCCTGTTATGCTCTCATATTTTGAAGTTACGCGCCTTCCTATCATCTCTTGCGAAACACTAAAGTTATACTTTTGAACAAAATCGTCTGATAAAACATATATCGGAGTTTCGGTTTCGGAATATCCCGGAAGCACCTCGATTGAGTTTCCGATATGAATAGCTTCGCCGGTAATTTCATAATACCAGTTCTCTACTCTAACTCGTATAGCTTCAACCTGCAAAGCTACCATTGCAGAAATAAAAACAGCTAAAACGACCATAGCAGCGCGCCCAATCACTTTTTTAAGTGCCGCGCCGGAACCGGATTTTTTGAAAAGCTTTCTCATGCGGCGTTTGTGTTTTTCCGAAT
>JAEDJF010000044.1 GCA_016296485.1 Oscillospiraceae bacterium | reverse complement strand
AGCCGCGCCGTCGTTGTCGGAGGTGTATGCGGCGCAGAATTTATCCGCAGAGCCGAGGGGGCGCTCCTTTACGAGCTCCACAGCCTTTTCCATTGCTTCGCGCCCGTAGCCCATTCCCTGGCAGTTGGCGTCAATCATAATTCTCCAAACGCAGTAGAAGGGCTCGGGAAGGTCCTCGTCCCCCTCTTCGCAGAAGCCGAGCATCAAAAAGCCCACCATCACGTCCTCCTCCGCGTCGTAGATGCCGTAGGGCATCGGCACGGTGTCGCCGCTTGTCATGGCGACATAGGCTTCCGCAAGGCTGCACATATTTTCGGCGATGAAATCCTGCTGTTCCTCTTTTACGTCAAGATTGATGCAGTCCTCAAAATTTTCCTCGGTAATAGGTCTTAACTCAATCATCTTTAATTACCCCCATTCAAGTATATAGACGTCCACCCGGCGAAGTCCGTTGAGAACGCACTCATAATATGTATCATAATAAAGGTCCACGAAGTTTTTCCCGGAAAGCATCGCTCCGCCGGTGTCCGCCGCGAGAGCGTAGCCATAGACAAAGCCGGAGTCGCCGTGACCGACTATCCACATTTTTGTGCCGTAAGGAATCACCTTCGGGTCCACCGCGACGTAGCCGACCTGGGCAAGGCGACCCGTTGCGGTACCCGCTCCTGCGGGAGCATAATACCCGGTGGCCCGGACGTTTGTAAACACCTGCTGGTAGCTGTCCGGAACGCCGCCGGAGATATTGTAGCCGTAGTCAAGGGGGGAAATTGCGCTTCCGTCCCCGACAATATACACGTCGTTGTTTGCTTTCTTGATAATATCCTCGGAAACGAGAACCTTTTCCTCCATCACGCCGTCGACGATTTTCTGTTCATAGGTTTTGAGCATCGTGCCGTTTTTTCCGTAGGAAACGAGCACCGTCCGCCCGCTAGAAAGGAGCGAAGTTCCGCGGTAGGTATTGCCCCGCTGAATAGTCTCCTCCTCCGTCGTGATTATGTAATCGACACGGGTGACTTTTATAGTTTCGCCCTCCTCGACGGTCTTTTCGGCGGAGGTATTTATATAGTCGGTGCTTCGCACCTCGAGCCCGGAGGCGTAAAGGGCGTCGGCAACGGTGTCGCCCTGGGCGACGGTCACGTGGTAACGAAGCCTGTCCGCTTCGATTTCGACCTCTACGGCGCTTTTTATCCTTATTTCGGCAAAGGTCTCGCCATAGTCGCCGAAAAAGCCCCCGCTCTCAAAGCCGGTTGTGGTGACCCTGTCGCTGGGTTCAAGCTCGATTCCAAGGCTGTCGATTATTTCGTCGGGGTCACAAACGGCGGTGTGGACTATTTCCGTCTCGCCGTCGTAATCGACCTTAACCGTTTTTACTCTTGAGGGTATCCAGCAGACGAGGAACGCCACAGCCGCCGCAAAAAACGAAAGCGCGAACCTTCTGCTTTTGAGACCGGAGAGAATATAAATTATCCCGGACTTAAATTTCCGCATACAGCCCCTCCTTTACAAGTAATGTATATTATATGCAAAATGGGGAGCATTGTCAAATTTAAAGCCAAAAAACGCCATTTTTCGGCGGCGCTTCCGGCTTTTTGACGCTTTTATGAAATTAAATATGAAAGCGGAGGGCTCGCCCTCCGCTTTCAGTCGGTCCCTAAATACAGGGTAAAAATATGATTTTTGTCGCTTTGGAACTCCGTGGGGCTCTCAATATCCGGCGGAGACTTGTGGTTATAGAAGCGGTAAAGCCCGTCTTCACAGCGTGAAAACGCCGCGAAATGCCCCGAAAGGTCCTTTCGCCAGTAAAAGGCTATACCCCGCTCCGGGGCTTTTCTTTGAAGCTTTTTGGCGGAAAGGGTCCAAAAGACCGTTTTCCCAGCTTTCTTGAGATATTTTCTCACGAAAAACAGACTCGTACCGAGGGCGCCGCTGAGCACGGCGCCGTGCTCAAACTCGGAAATCAGCTTCGGAATATTGAGCACCGTTCCCTCGCTCTTAAAAAGGTTCCAGACGGCTATCCAGCCGCAGCCGCAGTTTGCGCTGTCCCTTGCTCCGAAGCGCAGATTTCCGAGCTTTCGCTGGCGCTCGATGAAGCCGTCCTCTGAAAAGGCAGGGGAAGAAAAGAAATCCGGCTTTGCCGTTTCCTTTTCGTTGGCGGAAAGGTTTTCCGCCGGGGAATATTTGAGGTTTCTAAGGGAGATTTCCGGCAAAGCTAAACGCCGCCTTCCCCGTCAGCCGCAGTGACCGCAGCCGCCGCAGGAACAGCCCTTGTTCCCCATAAGCTCGCTGCCGTCCTTGAGATAGAGCTCGCATTCGCCGCCCGAGAGCACCGCTTCGGGCTTTTTCTCAAACCTAAGGCAGGAGAGGGTGTCTCCCCGTTTTTTATACGCGCAGTCCCGACAGGCAAGCTCCCGGTTCGACACCTCGCTTCCGCCGATGTCCACCGTGATTCTTCCCGGGATATAGTTGTGCCCGTGACCGCCTTTTTTGCAGTTGCAGCCCTTCTTTTCCAAAGCTCCCGCCGCCTTTCTTAAGATTTTCTGCAATGAGTATAACATCAAACGCCCGGCGTGGCAAGAGGGAGCTTTTCCCGCACCGGGGCTCAAAAAAGCCCCCGCCGTCGGGCGGGGGCAAATTGCGCGGCAACTAATCAGTCGTAGCTTCTCAAAACGGAGATGACTTTTCCGAGAATCTCGACGGAATCGACGATAATGGGCTCGTAATCGTCGTTTTCCGGCTGGAGGCGGAAATGCCCATCCTCTTTATAGAAGCGTTTTACGGTGGCGCTGTCCTCAACGAGGGCGACGACAATTTCGCCGTTCCTCGCCTCGGGCGTCCTTCTGACGACGACAATGTCGTCGTTGAGGATTCCGCATTTTATCATTGATTCGCCACGGACCCGAAGGGCAAAGAGCCCGGCGGTATTTCCGGCGTAGGGAACGTATTCCTCCACTTCCTCCTCCGCAAGTATCGGGGAGCCGGCGGCGACCCGTCCGAGGACGGGAATTGTCCCGGCGGGAGCGGTATCTTTAAGGGTTATGGCGCGGTTTTGATTTTCGCCCATGGAGATTCTTCCCTCCGCTTCGAGTTCCTTAAGGTAGCGGTGGACGGTGGAGGTGGAGCGGATTCCGAGCTCGGCGCAGATTTCACGCACCGTTGGCGGGTATCCCTTATCATTTATAAATTCAGTTATATATCTGTAAATTTCTTCGGCTCTGTTTCCCATTTTGGCAAAACACTCCTTTCGCATATACAGTTTTACAAAAGTATTTTAGCACATATGTTCGCCTTTGTAAACATATGTTCGGAATTTTTCTTAAAAAATTCCGCTTCGTGCTAAAAAATTTTTTATTTAAAAAATTAGCAAGTTTTTTTAAACCTTGTTCACCGCTTCTTAACAAATTAAAAATTTTGGGTGCTATAATATAGTTGTACTTGAAAAGAGCCGCAAACTTTTTAAGTACGCCCCTCCTCAAAAACTCAAACTAATTGACTTAAAGAGAAAAACGCCGGTAACTTTACCGGCGTTTTTTCTTTTTGTTTCAAGCCCCATTGATTATTCCAAAACAAAGTACTATAATGAGAAATACTTGCGATTTTTTACACCTCGGGGGGAACAGCGATGAAAAGCGGCAGCCAAAACCTTGATATGACCAAAGGCTCCATCTGGAAGTGCATGGTCAGCTTCGCCGTTCCGATTTTTCTCGGTCAGCTTTTCCAGCAGCTTTACAACACCGCCGACAGCGTCATCGTCGGTCAGTTCGTTGGCAAGGACGCCCTTGCCGCCGTCGCCAGCAGCGGCAACCTGATCTTTATGCTTTCCGTGGGCGCCGGCGTAGTAATAAGCCGCTATTTCGGCGCGAAGGACTTTGAGCGGATGGAGGCCGCCGTCCACACCAACGTCGCCTTCGGCTGCGTCTGCGGAATTGTCCTCACCTTAATCGGAGTTATCATCACGCCCGCAATACTCGTTCTGATGAATACCCCGGAGGAAGTTCTCCCGGTTTCAACGATATATTTCCGAATCTATTTTCTCGGAAGCTTTTCGACCCTTATGTATAACACCTTTATGGGAATACTCCGGGCAGTGGGCGACAGCAAGAACCCCCTCAATTATCTTATCATCTCCTCTGTGATAAACGTGGTTCTCGACCTTGTTTTCGTGGGGCTTTTGAATTTCGGCGTCGCCGGGGCCGCCGTCGCCACCGTCATCAGCCAGACGGTCAGCGCCGTCCTCTGCTTCATTCAGCTTCTTAAAAGCAGCGGTCCGGAGCGCATTGTTTTCCGCAATATCCGCTTCGACCTTCCGCTTTTAAAGGAAATTATGAACCAGGGTATTCCCTCCGGAATCCAAAACTCCATAATTTCCATCGCGAACGTCGTCGTTCAGAGCAATATCAACGCCTTCGGCGCGGACGCCATGGCGGGCTGCGGCTCCTACGCCAAGGTCGAAGGCTTCGTATTTCTCCCAATAACCTCCTTCGCCATGGCGCTCACGACCTTCATCGGTCAGAACCTCGGCGCCGGGGAGCACGAAAGGGCGAAGCGCGGCGCGCGCTTCGGAATTTTCTGCGCGATGTTCCTTGCGGAGCTCATAGGGGCGGTTCTCTACGTCACCTGTCCGGCGGTTATGAAAATATTCAACGACGACCCGGCGGTGGTAGCAATCGGCGTTTCCCAGATGAGAACGGAGGCGTTTTTCTATTTTGCCCTCGCCTTTGCCCACGGCGTTTCCGCCGTGATGCGCGGCGCGGGACGCGCAAAAATGCCGATGTACACTATGCTCGTCTGCTGGTGCATAATCCGCGTCGCCTACATAACCGTTGCGGTGCGCTTCTTCCCGGTGATAAACACCGTCTTTTGGGCGTACCCGCTGACCTGGTCTTTGAGCTGTATCGTTTTCCTTATCTACTACCTCAAGGCGGACTGGGTCCACGCCTACGACAGGATATAAAAACAAAGGTGCGGGCGGCTTTATGCCGCCCGCTTTTATATTGAAATTTCCCTCTCTTTTTGGTATAATTACCGTTGTAAATAAGCCTATAATACGGAGGTAAAAAATATGAGAAAGAACTTCGGCGCGAAGCCCAATCTTTACCCGATGCCCGTCTTTATTGTCGCCGCCTACGGCGAGGACGGCGTTCCCGACGCCATGAACGCCGCCTGGGGCGGGATAAGCGAATCCACCGAGATTTCAATGTGCCTCAGCCCCGGTCATAAGACCGTCAAGAATATTCTTGCCAAGGGCGCTTTCACCGTCAGCATGGGCACGGCTGATACTGCCGTCGCCTGCGACTATCTCGGCGTTGTTTCCGCCAACAAGGTCCCGGACAAGCTCGCCCGCTCGGGCTTCCACACCAGCAAGAGCGAGTTCGTTGACGCCCCGCTCATCGACGAGCTGCCAATGGCTCTTGAGTGCAAACTCATAAGCTACGACCCGGACTCCTGCCGTCTCGTTGGAGAAATCGTCAACGTCAGCGCGGACGTGAAAGTTCTCAATGACGACGGAAAGGTCGACCCGGCAAAGCTCCGCCCCATCACCTTTGACCCGATGAACAACGCCTATCTTGTCCTCGGCGAAAAGGTCGGAAACGCTTTTAAAGACGGAAACAAACTTAAATGATCAGAAAAAGCGCCCAGGCGGGGCGCTTTTTTATTTGATTCTCACTTTGCGTCGTGTACTTTCCGCCTAAAAACAGCTATACTCTTCCCGAAAGGGGGCAAAATGCCTTATGAACCAAAAGAAAATCGGAGCATTTTTAAAAGAGCTACGAAACGAAAAGAACCTTACCCAGGAGCAGCTCGCCGAAATCCTCGGCGTGACGAACCGAAGCGTCTCCCGGTGAGAAACCGGGGCGACAATGCCCGACTTTGATTTGCTTATACAGCTCTCGGAATATTTCGGCGTTGGCGTCGGGGAACTTCTGGACGGGGAGCGCGCGCCCGAAAAAGAAAGCGCGGGCGAAAACGACACGCTTATCAAGGTCGCAGATTACAGCGCCAACGAAAACATAAACTTTTCAAATAGGCTCCGGGTAATATCCCTTTTGGGGCTCGCGGCGCTCTCCGGCTACGCCGTCATCGGCTATATGGGGCTTTCCGGAGCTTACGGATACGCCGCCGACTTTTTGCTGGGGCTCGTTTTCGGGGCGTTCATCTGCGGCGTTCTTTACACAAGTAAGCATATGTCGAAAATCCGGGCTTTCAAAATGAGACTCATCGGGCGGCTAAAACGGAAATAAACGCAAGTTTTTCTTGACCTTCGGGAGTTTTTGAATATACTTTACTTATAGTACATTGGAAAGAGAGGTAAAGAAAAATGAATATTGACCTTAAAGAAATAGATTCCTTTATTGCGGAAAACCGCGAAAATATCCTTCGGGATATTTCCCGCCTTGTAAAAGTTCCGAGCATCGAGGGGGAGCCCGCCCCCGGCGCGCCCTTCGGCGCCGAGCCGAAGCGCGCCCTTGAACTCGGTCTCGAAATTGCCGGCGAGCTCGGGCTTGAGCACAAAAACTGCGAAAACTACATCGGCTACGCCGAAATTCCCGGCGAAAGCGAAAAATACATCTCCACCATAACCCACCTTGACGTTGTGCCCGTGGGCGACGGCTGGAGCGAGGACCCTTTCACCATGCGCGAAAGAGAGGGCTATATAATCGGACGCGGCGTAATGGACGACAAGGGCCCGAGCGTTCTCTGTCTCTACGCTCTCAAATATCTCAAAGACAAAAAAGTTCCCCTTCGCTACACCGTAAGGGCGCTTCTCGGCGCGAACGAGGAGACCGGAATGCTCGACGTGGAGTACTATCTTAAAAACTACCCGGCGCCCGTTTTCTGCTTCAGCCCGGACTCCGACTTCCCGGTCTGCAACGGCGAAAAGGGAATTTTCCACGGCGAGATAGTTTCGAAAGTTCCCCTTGAAAAAATCGTTTCCATCAGCGGCGGCTTCGCCCCCAACGCCGTTCCTGACAAGGCGGACGCTACCGTCAAATTTGAGGGCGAGCTTCCCGCCGAAAGGGAAAACGTAAAAGTTTCCGCCGGGGACGGCGTCCTTCATATCTCCACCTTCGGCAAGGGCGGTCACGCCTCAATGCCCGAAGGAACGGTCAACGCCATCGGCGTGCTCGTAAACTATCTTCTTGACAACGACCTGTGCTCAAAAGAGGAGGCAAAGTTCCTCTCCGTGCTCAAAATGCTCCACGACGCCACGGACGGCAGCGCCATCGGCGTAGCCGCCTGTGACGGAAGATTCTCCCCGCTCACCATTGTCGGCGGAATGATCGGCATTAAGGACGGACAGATTCACCAGTCCCTTGACAGCCGCTACCCCACCAACACCTCCGGCGAAAAGATTGTTTCCATCATCAAAGAGAAAGCGGGCGACGCCGCCGACGTAATTCTCCGCTCCGACAACCCGCCTTTCTATATCAGCCCCGACAGCCCGGAGATTGCCACCTGCATCAACACCTACAACGACATCACCGGCGAACACGCCGAGCTTTACACCATGGGCGGCGGCACCTACGCAAGGGATTTCCCCAACGCCGTGTCCTTCGGTCCGGAGCACCCGGAGCGCCCTGCGCCGGATTTTGCCGGTCCCATCCACGGAGTCGACGAGGCGGCGAGCATTGCCGACCTTCTTGAAGCGCTCAAAATTTACATCGTAACGCTTATTAGACTCCAGGAAGCTGATTTCTGAACCGAAAGAAAGGCTTCATATGAACGAAACGTCAAAAGAGATTCTCGAAAATTACCAGGTTCGTAAAACGAAGGCGCAAAAGACCCGGTTTATCGAGTTTATGAAAACCAGATACCCGGAGCTTCGGGTCGAGGAGGGCGGTTTCCCCAAAAACCGCAACCTCATAATCGGCGACGTCGAAAGCGCCAAAGCGGTTTTGAGCGCCCATTACGACACCTGCGCCGTGCTTCCGTTTCCGAATTTCATAATGCCGAAAAATCTCCTCGTGTCAATTTTCTACGGCGTACTCATCGCGGTGCCGATAATCCTTGTTGCGGTCCTTGCCGGGAGCGTCGTACTTGCTCTCACCGACGAACCCCTCTTTTCGCTGCTTGCCTATTTCGCGGTATTTATAACGCTTTTCGCCGCTATGTTCTGCGGAAAGCCCAACAAGCACACCGTCAACGACAACACCTCCGGCGTAATAACTCTCTGTGAACTTCTTGGCTCTTTGAGCCCGGAGGAGCGCTCTGAAATTGCCTTCGTCTTTTTCGACAACGAGGAAAACGGGCTCCTCGGTTCATCCTGGTTCAATAAAGTTCACCGGGCGGAAATGAAAGACAAGCTTCTTATCAACTATGACTGCGTCTCCGACGGGGACAATATAATGCTCCTCCCGAACAAGAACGCCAAAAAAGAGTACCTTCCCGCCCTTGGGGAAGCCTTTTGCGGCGCCGGGGACAAAAATATCATTGTTGAGACGGGTCTCGTCTATTACCCCTCCGACCAGGGGAATTTCAAGAAAAACATAGGCGTCGCGGCGTTTCGCCGCTGCGCTTTGGGGCTCTATCTGAACCGGATACATACCCCGAAGGACACCGTAATGGACGAGCGCAATATCGGGATAATCTGTGACGGGACGAAAAAATTCCTTGAGAAAATATAAAAAAAGCAGCCGCAGGGCTGCTTTTTTTCATTTATTATATATGCTCGGCTCTTTCCTTTACGATTTCCATTATCTCTTTTTCGTTCTCAATCTCGCTGGAATAGGGGTAGCTTTTGACCGCCCGCTCAAACTCAATGAGGCATTTTTCCGCAAGGGCATAGTCGCGCTTATAGAGAAGCTGATAGGCGTAGGCAAGGCGTTTTCGCGAGACGTAGCTTGCGGTGGCGCGCATATATTTTTTGAGCTGGGGCGTCAGAAGCGGCTCGATTTCGCTGCTGTCCGCTCCCCGGAGCACCCGCAGGAAAACCAGTTCGCAGAGAAGCTCATTTCGGTGGAGCCCCAGAAGCCCCGGCATACCGAGCATTTTCACGGCGGTGTCCTCCGCCGCCGCGAAGTCGTGGGTATCAAAGAAATAGTTGTAGCGGAACACCCCGACAGTACAGATTATCGGGTCGCCGCAGCCCTCGCCCTCGGGCATAAAAAACCATTCCCCGGGCATGTTTTTCATTCTCTCGCCGTTTGAGATAAGCCCGTTGACGTAAAGCTGGAGCCAAAAGGCGCGAAGGGAAGTTTCGCTTTTTCCAAGGAGAAGGGCGTTGCGCCCGTCGTTTGAGATTCCCCCGGTCTGGAGCGGCACCCCGTTGAGCACGGCGTTCGCGATTCCCACCACGAAAAATATCATCGAGGCGACGGACAAAAGACTTCCGTGCTCGGCGGCAAAACAGAGCGGAAGAAAGGCGAACCCGAAAACGAGGTTGAAGATACAGCCGCCGAGATTATAGAGCCGATAGGGCATTGAGTCCCTCCAAGGGGGCGGCATCATCAGGCACTGTCCTCCGGTACCGACGATATTGTAGAGTTTAAGGCGGAGCTTCCCGCTCTCTTTAATGAGCATAATGCTTCCGATTCGGAAGGAGACGAATTTATACCCGGTCAAAAGCCCGAAAACAAGGTGTCCCGTTTCGTGGACGACCGAATGTAAAAACATCGCCAGCCCAACGAGCACCATCGCCCCGGCGACGGCGAAGAGAAGCCCGCCGGGCGTTTTACCGAAAAGCGCGTCAAGGTCAACTGAAATCATTATAAAAAACCCGCAGAACGCGCCCGTCAGCCCCATTATCGTTTTCGCGAAAATTTCGTCTCTTTTTCTCTTTTTGTCCAAAAAATCACCGCCATAATTACGTTACGACCATTATATAACAAAACTCCGAAGCAAATAAAGACGGAGTATTAATTTTCCGTAAAAAAAGGTGATTGGCGTTTAGCCAATCACCTTTTTAACCGTTTCAAGCACTTTTTGGGACTGGAATGGCTTTACAACGAAGTCCTTCGCGCCGGACTTTATACATTCGGTCACCATTGCCTGCTGTCCCATGGCGGAAAGCATTATTACCTTGGCGGAGGTGTCAAAGGCTTTGATTTTTTTGAGCGCCTGGATGCCGTCCATCTCGGGCATCGTAATGTCTAAAAATACAAGGTCGGGCTTCAGCTCCTCATAGCGCTCCACCGCCTGTAATCCGTTGGCGGCTTCGCCGCAAACGTCGTAGCCCTCTCTGACTAAAATATCCTTCAGCATCATTCTCATAAACGCCGCGTCGTCGCAAATCAAGATTTTCTTTGCCATAAAATTCCCTCCCAAAAGACAAAATAATTTCAAGGAAAAGTATATCAGACAGGGTTATAAAGGGCAAGAAATTTTAAAATAATGTTATAAATATTTTTATGTGTATTATAGAATTTTCCGGTACCCCTTTTAGGTGGGTTCAAGTCCGCATCATATAAAAAAGAAGCAGCTTTTTGGCTGCTTCTTTTTGGTGCGGATGATGGGACTTTCGTCGCGGCGGACGCCGCTATTTTCGGTGTGCCCTTTTGGGCGCGCCGAAGCCGCTCTGACCGCCGCTCCTCCTCCCCAAAAATCCTCCGGATTTTTGGGGTCCCCTTTCTGAGTGGGTTCAAGTCCTCATCATATAAAAAAAGAAGCAGCCTTTTGGCTGCTTCTTTTTGGTGCGGATGATGGGACTTTCGTCGCGGCGGACGCCGCTATTTTCGGTGTGCCCTTTTGGGCGCGCCGAAGCCGCTCTGACCGCCGCTCCTCCTCCCCAAAAATCCTCCGGATTTTCGGGGGCCCCTTTTTAGGTGGGTTCAAGTCCGCAACATAAAAAAAGAAGCAGCCCTTTTGGCTGCTTCTTTTTGGTGCGGATGATGGGACTTGAACCCACAGGTCATTGCTGACACTAGAACCTGAA
>JAEDJF010000043.1 GCA_016296485.1 Oscillospiraceae bacterium | reverse complement strand
TGGGGCGCTACATCTATCTTTGCGACGCCCTTGACGATATTGACGACGACGTTAAAAAGGGGAACTATAACCCGTTTATCTATGGCGGCGAAAACGCCGCCGAAAGCGCAAAGGCCGCCCTTTTTCTTACGACGGCGGAGCTCGAAAGCGACCTTTCGCTTTTGGAGCTCAACAAATATAAAGGAATTATTGAGAATATAGTTTGCCTCGGTCTTCGGGCGGAGGTTGAAAGAATAATCCAGAAGAAAGGAGGAACGGGGCTTGGAGCCTAATCCATATAAAGTCCTCGGCGTCTCGGAAGACGCCACCGACGAGGAAATAAAAAAAGCGTACCGGGACCTTGTGCGAAAATACCACCCGGACAAATATGTGGACAACCCCCTTGCCGACGTTGCCTCCGAAAAGATGAAAGAGATAAACGCCGCCTATGACACCATTACCAAGGAACGCAAAGAGGGAAAGCAGCGCTCCTCCTACGGCGGAAACAGTTACGGCGGCGGCGCGTATTACGGAAACGGCGGAAGCTACTACGGAAACGGCGGCGCCTATTACGGCTCCCAGAACGCCTACGGCGGCTACGGCGCCGGTTATAGCGGGAATTTCGCCGACGTTCGCCGTATGATATCCCAAAACCGCATTGCCGAAGCGGAGGAGATACTTGACGGCGTTCCGGAATATAAGCGGGACGCGGAATGGTATTACCTCAAAGGCTGTATATATTATAAGCGCGGCTGGCTCAGCGAAGCGACGAAATGCTTCCAGCGCGCGTACCAGACGGAGCCCAATAACCAGGAGTTCGCCGCGGCGTACCGCCAATGCGCCTACCGCCAGCAGTACGGCACCGCAGGAAACGTCGGCGGGAACGGCTCGGTCTGCGCCTGCGACCCCTGCGACATTTGTACAGGGCTTATGTGTATGGACTGCCTCTGCCGGGGCTGTTGATTTGATTTTTGATTTTGACAAAAGAAAGGTGTGAAGCGCGTTGAAAAGAAGCCAGCAGGTTGCCCTTTGCGGCGTAGTGGCGGCGCTTTGCACCGTTTTGCTGTTTATGACCGGAATGTTCCCCTTTTCAACCTACGCTCTCCCGGCGCTGGCGGGGCTTCTGATGGTGACCGTGGCGGTGGAAACGGGACCGAGCTGGGCTTTTACCCTCTACGTTGCCGTTTCGATACTGTCCTTCATAATGACTCCGGACAAAGAGGCAATGCTGATGTTCGTGATGTTTTTCGGGCATTACCCCATAACGAAATTTCAGCTCGAAAAGGTGAAACCGAAAATCCTTTCGGTGCTCCTTAAATTCATCTGTTTCAACGCCTGCATCGTTGTGAGCTACTTTATCATAATTTATCTTTTCCAGATGCAGGAGATACTCGCCGAGTTCGGCGAGTTCGGAAAGTATTCCGTATATATTCTTCTCGGGCTCGGGAACCTTCTCTTCGTGGCGTATGACTTCGCCCTTACGCAGATAACGAGGGCGTATATCTACTGGTTCCGCCCGCGTTTTTTGAGAAGAAGCGCAAAATAAAAAAGGCTGAAAGAGGATTCTCTTTCAGCCCGTTTTTATTGCGAGAGATATTTTTCAAAGCCGTTCATATCCTCCTGTAGAGATTCGAGGAATAAGTGAACGTGGTAGCCGTCCGTGGTCGCGTGGTGACATGTTACGGAAAGCGGCATCATAAGCCGCCCGTCCCGTTCCTCGAATTTCCCCGCCTCGACGCTCGGGAAATAGTACTCCTTGTTTTCGTAGCTGTGCACGGCGAAGTGCTCAAAATGCACCCAGGGGATACAGGAGACGGTGTAGGCGTTTTCCGGCGGAGTTTGGGGCTGCGAGAGTATGCCGTGATGGTCGCCGAACTGCTCCTGGTTTTTGAGATATTGGCGGTAGAACTCGCCGAAATTTTCGCTGTACTCCGTCCACATCAGCGAAAAGGTGCCGTCGTCCTGGTGGAACGTCGCGTAGAGCGGCACGAGGGTGTCGAAATACCCGAGCACGCCGTCCTTTACGGCGCATTTGAATTCCGTTTGCCTGTTGAGGTTCTTCGTTACGAGCCAGAGATAAGCCGGAAAAAATTTCAGCCCGGCGCTTTTTACCGTGCGGTACAGCGAGGTGACGTCCAAGGAAACGGTCAGGGAGTACCCGGTGGGCGCCATTTTTGAAAAATAATAGAAGGTCTCTCTCCTTGACCAGCTTTTAAAATCTATCGGTGTAAACATAGCTTTTCACTCCTTTTTGTATTATGATAAAGGAGCGGGAAAAGAAAGTCCACCTACTTAAAGTAGAGCTTTTTTGTGAAGCGGCGCTGAAAAATTTTATTGGGGGCTTCGGTTTGGACTGGCTTGACGAAGTAAAGGCAAAAATCAAAAGGAAAAATAAAATACTCTTTTCAAAGGACAGCGAGTACCTTTCGGATCTGGCGCTCCTCCTCGGGGAGCAGAACCACCGGACGGCGGTGCTCTGGGCTTTGGACCTCGGGTCAAAGACGGCGGAAAAGCTTGAGGCAAAATACCCGGGTGAAAAGCGTCCGAAGGAAGCAATAGAGGCGGCGAAGCTCTGGGCATTCGGGAAAATAAAAATGCCCGCGGCGCGGCGGGCGATCCTTGATTGCCACGCTTTTGCGAAGGAGCTTTCCTCTCCGGAGGATATTGCCCTTTGCCACGCGGTGGGACAGGCGGCAAGCGTTGTCCACACCGAAGGGCACGCCCTTGGTCTTCCGATTTACGAGCTAACTTCGCTCGTTTATGAGCTCGGGGCGGAAAACTGCCGTGAAGCTGTGGAAAAGAAAAAAGCCGAATATATTGATAAAGTATTTTACTGGAAAGAGCGCTCCGAAAGCTACGACGGCTGGGCGGGATTTATGCTGAAATAGCGGCGGGCTTCGGCAAAAAAGAAAAAGACCGTTTTAAAAACGGTCTTTTTCCTGGTGCCGCCGACCGGACTTGAACCGGTACGCTTTAGGGGCGAGGGATTTTAAGTCCCTTGTGTCTGCCGATTCCACCACGGCGGCATTTTTAAACTTTCGCTACAATATTATAACAAAGCAAAACCCGTTTTACAAGCGTTTTATTCGATTTTGATATATTACTTCCATAATTAATAAATAGTGATGACAAATCTTTCCCCTTGTGCTATACTGGTTAAATGTAGAAATATCTCTTTTTAAACTTAAAGGAGGATTTAATTTTATGAAAGCAACGAAAAGAATTTCAGCCATGCTTCTGGCGCTTGTGATGGTATTTTCGCTCGTGCCGGCGTTTTTTGGGTACGAAGCGGCGGCTACCATAAGTATGGACCCAGTAGGTTCAAAATGTACAATTACATTTACAGCAGGCAGCGGGACAGGAAGCAGTTATTCGGCAACCTACGACATAAATTCCACAGGTAGTACGACACTTTCTCTTCCCAGTGTTAGTTCTCTCGGATTTAAAGCACCGGGAGATGGTTATGTTTTTGACGGCTGGAAAATAGGTTCCTCAACATATTCGTCAAGTTATACTTTTAGGTCGAGCGACGCTAAGCTTGACTCCCAGTATTATATAACTGCTACTGCTCAGTGGTCTAAAGACGGTTCCGGATCCGGCAGCAGCTCTTCCGGCAAAATAACCGGTACCTATACACCAGGCGAAGGCACGGGCAGCAAGTTCACCGAAACCTACCGCACCGAGGCCGAGGGTCACGAAGGCTATTACGTCGTAACCTTCCCGGACTGCCCTTTCAAAAAAGAGGGCTATAAATTCGACGGCTGGAAGCTCGAGGGCGAGATTTATGACGCCGGCGACCAGGTCGGAGCAAACGGAAGCTTCACCGCTGTCGCCACTTGGAAAAAGAGCGGAATAGTCATCGGCGGAGACGATTCCTCCAGCAGCTCCAGCAGCTCCTCTTCGAGCAGTTCCAGCAAGCCCTCCAGCAGCTCCAGTTCCTCCGCGGCGAGCTCCAGCAAGCCTTCCAGCAGCTCCAGCTCCTCCAGCAAACCCTCTTCCAGCAGCAGTTCCTCCAGCAAACCGAGCTCATCCAGTTCCTCCAGCGTTCCGAGCTCCAGCAGTTCGGAGAGCTCCTCCTCCGAGAGCAGCAGCTCCAGCAGCTCCACCGCTTCCGAGCAGCCGCCGATTGAGGAATTTACCCCTGTAAACCTTGCCTACAACATCAGCGGCGACGTTCCCGTAACCGGAATTGAGTTCCTCCTCAACGAGGACATCGGCGGCAGCGCCCAGCTTTGGATCTCCGCTCTTGACAGTTACAGCGCGGTTGACGACGTAACAAGTGACTTCATCTCCTCCGGCAACGCCCTTGCGGCTTTCGACCTTTCGATTCTCCGTGACGGAAGCACCTATCACGGTCCCGCCGAAGGCACCGTAACCTATGCTCTCAACGGCACCCAGGCAAACGCTTCCTCCAACTTTGACGAATACGTCACCGCTCTTGTCCACGTCATCAGCGAGGAGGATTACAGCGGACGCTCCTATTATATGGCCGACGGCAAGAAAGCCTATCTCTATGACGTAGAAAGCGGAAGCAAATCTGAAGTAGGAAATATGACTTTTGCGGAGAATAATGGAGTTTACCGCCCGGTGCTTTCCGATATAAACGGACTCTCCGAGTTCGCCTACCTCGCGAAGGACGGAATTGTCGTCGAGGTTGCCCTTATGCCCGACGCCAACGCTTCCTCCGTCTCCATTGACGTAACCTCCTTCTCCCCGATACTTCTCGTACAGCTTGAAATCGGCGAAGCGTCCTCCGGAATCGGAGTTCCCGTTTGGGCCTGGATAGTAATAGGCGCTTTGGTGCTCCTTATCGTCGCTTTCGTAGCTCTCTTCCTCTATAACCGTTCCAACCAGAACAAGGCTTCCTCCCAGAGAAAGAGCGCAGCCCATTCTTCCTCCGGAAGAAGCTCCTCCGGAATAACCGGTCTTGACGACGATTTCTGATTACTAAATAAAGCATAAAATAAAACGGACGCGCTTTTAAAGCGCGTCCGTTTTTATATCGGGAAAATATCAAAGGGAAAGCCCAGCGATGATTTGGTCGATTTCGTCGGAGGAAAGAGCGCCGATGGTGATGCAGCCCATGAAGCTGCCGGCTTTTTTGACGAAGATTTTCTCATAAAGCTCAAAGCCGTAATCGGTCATATTTATCACAAGGTCAAGGCAGGGAACTTCTTTTCCGTCAAGGTTTGCGGTGACGGTCTCACAGGAAACAAGCTCCATTCCGTCGCCGGAAAAGGTGCTTTCAAGATTGGCTTTGGAAAGCTCAAGATAGCTCTCCTCGCTCAGAACTGTTCCGTAGATAAGACCGAGGTTTTCAAAATTTATGTTTACGGAAGCGCCGGTGGAAGCGTTCTGGCAATACATATCGTAAACCATATTGGTGTTTTCGAGAATCTCGGCGGTCTCCTCGGAAAGAAGCTCTTCGGAGGTGAGGTTATAAAGAGCGGCAATCTCGTCGTCGTTAAAAAATACCCAGCCCTCGGGAGCGGCAAAGGTGATTTCTGCGGCGGTGTTGGTGTAGGTGAGCCCGTCGACGGAGCCCCTTATGTGGTCGAGCTTTTCTTCATCGGATTCGCTTTCGCTCTCGCCTTCGGAGGAGCTTTCCTCGTTCTGGCTGCTTTCGTTTCCGGAATTGTCGGGAGCGGGCTCGCCTTTGGAGCAGGCGGCAAAGCTGAGCACCATTACAAGGGCAAGAAGGAGCGCAATAAGTTTTTTCATTTTGATTTTCTCCTTATAAACTTTATCTTTTGTGTGCGCTTGGGAACACACTGTGTATAATATAACACCTCTTTTTGAAATTGTAAACCGTTCTATATAAGGATAGATTGGTCCGCAACGGACCTAAACTGCCCGTTTTTCACAAAATATGGGTGAAACAAAGGAAAACATATTGCTTTAAAGCATTTTTTGATGCGGCGAGAGGATTTTTCGCTTATTTGCTCTTGAACAGAGACTTTAAAGGTGATATGATGTATTTAGTCAAAGTTTTGCCCAATAGGAGTATATTGAAAAATGAAACACGAAAAATCCTGCGGCGGCCTTATTTACCGCGAGCACGACGGGGAGACACAGCTCCTCCTGCTCAAACATCGCTGCGGCGGGCATTGGTCTTTTCCGAAGGGACATATGGAATCCGGAGAGACCGAGATGGAAACTGCCCTTCGCGAAATCCGGGAGGAAACCGGTCTTCGCGTATTTTTAAGGGACGGTTTTCGTGAGTCCGTCGAGTATTCGCCCAAGCCCAACGTCAAAAAACAAGTTATTTATTTCATCGGCTTCACCCTTAACGAATCCACCCTCCGTCCACAGGAGGAGGAAGTAAGCGAGCTCCAGTGGATGGAAATCCACGCCGCTTACGAAGCGGTCACCTTCCGCAACGACAAAAAGCTCATAAGCAAGGCAATGGACTATATCGCCCGCCGCGGAATGTAAAAGAAAAAAGAAATGAGCACGGAATTTTCCGTGCTCATTTTTTACGTGCTCATTTTCATAAAGCCGGCGCAGCCGAGTTCAGACATCTCCCGAAAGCCGAGAGCTTTATAAAATCCGACGGTCTCGGGGACGTCGTCCGTCGCCAGCTCAATCTGGCGAACGCCCCGGTATTTTTCAAGAACGGCGCTCATAAGCGCCCGCCCGACGCCCTTTCTCTGGTACTCCGGGAAGACGAGAAGGTCCTGTATAAACACTATCGTTTCTCCGTCGCCGACGGCGCGGATTATTCCGAGGAGCTTTTCACCGTCAAAAGCGCCGAGCACCGAAAGGGAATTTTCAAAGGCTCTTTGGAGCTTTTCCGGCTCGGCGGTGTATGCCGTCCAGCCGACGCTTTCGTAGAGCCGAAGAGTCTCCTCCGGGTCGAAACGGTATTCCTTTATTGTAATTTCCATTGTTTTCACTCCTAAACTGTAAAAATGGACGGGTTACAGTCTGGAAATTCTAAGTCTCATCGCCGCTCTCCTTCTTTAAAAATCAGTCTTTTTTCCGAAGCGCGCCGGAGGCGGCAGCAGCTTCGGCAACCGCCTTTGCGACGGTCTCCGCGACCCTCTTGTCGAAGGGGTCGGGCATAATGAAGTCCGGGCTCAGTTCCTCGTCGGAGACGAGCCCCGCGATAGCCCTCGCCGCCGCGAGTTTCATCTCGCTGTTGATGCAGGAAGCGCCGCAGTCGAGAGCGCCCCGGAAAACCCCGGGGAAGGCGAGGACGTTGTTTATCTGGTTCGGGAAGTCGGAACGCCCCGTTCCGACAACGGCGGCGCCCGCCTCGACGGCGTCCTTATATTCAATTTCCGGTACCGGGTTCGCCATGGCGAAAACAATGGGCTTTTGGTTCATGGAGCGGACCATTTCCTTTGTCACAAGCCCTGCGGCGGAAACGCCGGCGAAAACGTCCGCGCCCTTGAGCGCGTCGCCGAGGGTTCCGCGCTCGCCCTTTGGATTGGTGATTTCCGCAAGTTCCGCTTTATGTCCGGAAAGCCCAGGGCGACCCTTATAGATGATGCCCTTGGAATCGCAGGCGACGATATTCTTGACGCCGCAGTCCAGAAGCATCTTTATAATGGCGGTGCCGGCGGCGCCGGGACCGCTCAAAACGAGCTTTATTTCTTCCATATTTTTGCCGACTATCTTGAGGGCGTTTATGAGGGCGGCGGTGACAACAATGGCGGTGCCGTGCTGGTCGTCGTGGAAAACGGGAATGTCAAGCTCAGCCTTGAGACGCTCTTCAATTTCAAAGCATTTGGGCGCGCAGATGTCCTCGAGGTTGATGCCGCCGAAGGTGGGGGCAATGTCTTTGACTGCGGCGACGATTTCGTCCGGGTCCTGGGTGGAAAGGCAGATGGGAAATGCGTCCACGCCGCCGAAGGCTTTAAAAAGGGCGGACTTTCCCTCCATCACGGGCATTCCCGCAAGACCGCCGATGTTGCCGAGACCGAGGACGGCGGAGCCGTCCGTGACCACCGCCACAAGGTGGCTTTTCGAGGTGTAGCGGTACGCGTCCTCCGGGCGTTTCGCAATGGCGCGGCAAGGCTCGGCGACACCGGGCGTATAAGCCACGGCGAGGTCGTCGCGGTTTTCAAGGGGCATATCGCAGCGCACGTCGAGCTTCCCGCGGTATTTTTCGTGGAGCTCCAGCGCCTTTTCGTAATAGTTCATATTTTTAACCTCCTTGTAAGAGAGAATTCTTGAAATCAACGTAGTTTATTTTAATCCTTTTTTTCGGGAGATTCCACTATTATTTTCTTAAAATTAAAAAATTATTGTTTGACTTAAAAGCGGAATGAATATACAATTGTTCCTGAAGAAACAGTAAAACGGAGGGGAAAACCAATGGTGAAGGTTGCGGCGGCAATTATCGAGAACGAAGGGAAAATACTCGTTTGCAAGCGCGGTCCCGGCGGAAACTGCGCCCATCTTTGGGAGTTCCCCGGCGGGAAGCTCGAACCCGGGGAGGACGCCTTTGAAGCGACGGCACGGGAGTGCTTCGAGGAGCTTGATATAAATATAATTCCTCGGGAGGTCGTTTCCGAGTACCCCTTTTCCTATCCCGACAGGGACATATATTTCTATTTCGTCCGGGCGGATTGGGAAAGCGGCGAAATGTTCCTTCGGGTCCACGAGGACGCAAAGTGGCTCTCCCCGAATGAAATGGACCCGGACGAGTTCTGCCCCGCCGACCGGGAGATAATCGGAAAACTTAAAGTAGAATTTACTAAGTAATATACAAAAAGTAAAGAAAACCGAGGAAAATATGATAAATTCGACCCTTTGCTACATTGAAAAAGACGGAAAATACCTTATGCTCCACCGGGTTAAAAAGGAGAACGACGCCAACAAGGACAAGTGGATTGGCATCGGCGGAAAGTTTGAGGACAAGGAAAGCCCGGAGGACTGCGTCCTTCGCGAGACGAAGGAGGAGACGGGGCTCACCCTCACCTCATATAAATACCGTGGGATAGTGACCTTCGTTTCGGACAGGTGGGAGACGGAGTATATGCACCTTTTTACTGCCGACGGTTTTTCCGGCGAGCTCATCGACTGCGACGAGGGAGTCCTCGAGTGGATAGACAAGGAGAAGCTCGACGCGATACCGAAATGGGAGGGGGATAAGATTTTTCTCCGCCTTCTCGACGAGGGCGGACCTTTCTTCTCTCTGAAGCTCCGCTACCGGGGCGAACGCCTTGAGGAAGCGGTGCTCAACGGAAAAGCTCTGCTTTGATATTGACAAAAGCAAGAGAAGAAAGTAAAATATATAGGCTGATGTCTCTATAGCTCAGCAGGATAGAGCGTTCGCCTCCTAAGCGAAAGGCCGCGCGTTCGAATCGCGCTAGGGACGCCACAAAAAAAGCCGAAAGCCCGTCGGGCTTTCGGCTTTCTTTTACTTTTTCGGTTCGTTCACCTTTGCAGATTAGCTACTTCCCTGATATATTGGCAGATACCACGTGGAGAAATTGTTTGTTTTATCCATTCAGGAAATGGTATCAACTCCATTTGCCGTAGTACGCCGAATCAGCGATGTAAGCCATGTTGCTCATTTCTGTATCTTGAAACTTCGCTATTGTCTCATAATTCTCGTCAAAGGTTCCTGTGTCTACGTTGTTGTCCGATCACAATTTGAAGCTGCCCCTTGTTCCTAATAATGCAGACCTCTATCACATTTCCCTTTTTCGGTTTTTACAACGTGGGAGGCTGATGGCTGACCGCATACACAAAAAGCAGAGTCAGACCGATATATCCGGCGAGAACCAGCGCGATCAGAGACAACAGTACAAGACAAATGATGCGCAGTTTCGGCTTTTTACGCAAATACTTATAGACCAGCACGAAGCCTAACACAGCCAGTGCCAGCAGAAGAACAGCAGTTTCCAGCGTCATACGTTCGCCTCCTTCTTATAGAGTTTATCATTCAAGCGCAGCGTGTCGATCATATCGGTAAACCACTTCAGTTCGCCTAAGTACTTTTGCATCAGCGTGTCATAATCCGCCTTAGTAGTATCGCCTAACTTGAAGATGTTGCGATTGGTATTGACCGCGATGTATATCTTTCCGCTGCGCAAAAAAGCCATATACACCCGACCGTTGACCTTGTCCGCCATTTTGAGAATGTATCCCATCATATGCGGTGTAAGTATGCAAAAGGCTTCCTCAGGAACCTTTGTTTTGACGCGAAAACGGTCATCGAACTCTTTGTTATCCATCATTACATCTCTTTCAAAACCGGGTTTGTCCATTCCGGAATTTGCAGAGATGAATACCTCTCCGGAAAGCTCTTTTCTTAAATCACAGACGAACAGCTGTCCCCTGAATACTGTAAATGCGTTAATATCGCCTTCAGCGTTCATTTCCTCATTCTTCAGCGTCATGTCACTTAGTTCAATGTTCAGTCCTTTGTAGACTGCCTTGATATTGCCTTCTCCATACACTTTGTTATAGGAGAACGGAAATTCCATTGGTCCTGGAGCCACTTCGCCGTCTTGGCAGTATTCCACCGAATCCCCAAATGCCTCCTTTAGCGCAACGCCGATAAAATTGTCATTGTCGACAAGAATTCTTTTGATTTTATTATGAACAGCGTCATGGAGACAAGCAAATACAGTAACGCACCCCAAAAGAATAATAAAAGCAATCAGATTATCCGGAGCTATGATTAAATAAATAATCGTACTGATGATTATTATCGCAAAAATTCCGTTTAAGACTTTACATATTATTCGATAAGGAGTGATAAGAGATTTTAACTGTTTGCTTGTCATGTGGTTGTCTCTTTCTTATAGAGGGTATCCTCTACACGAAGCGTGTCAACGATATCAGTGAACCAGCGCAGCTCACCCAAAAACTTCTGGCGCAGTTTTCCCACATCAGCATTACTTTTCCCGAGTTCAAAGAAGTCGCGCCCGGTCTTGACCGCAACGTGCATCTTTCCATTGCGCAGGAAAGACATATAGACAGTGCCGCCGCTCTTGTCCGCCATAGTAATAATATATTCCATCATGTGCGGTGTAAGGAGGTAGTAAGCTTCCTGCGGATTATCCGCTCTGACACAGAAGCGCTTGCTGAACTGCTCGTTATCCATAGTGACATTGCTTTTCATACTTCTGCGGTCTTTCTTAGTCCACTCTGAGATATATACTTCACCGGAGAGTTCCTTTCCGAAGTCGCAGGTAAGCCACTGCCCCTTAAATTGCGTATTTCTGCTCGTTTCTGTTTGTCCGGTTTCGATGTCGGTGTCCTCTGTCTCATCAATCAGCTCAATGTCGCCCAGTTCAATGTTCAGCCCATTGTAGACTGCCTTGATATGATCGCTGCCA
>JAEDJF010000144.1 GCA_016296485.1 Oscillospiraceae bacterium | reverse complement strand
AAAAGCCTCCCCTATTAGGGGAGGGGGACCGCGTTAGCGGTGGAAGGGTGGAAACGGTTTCGTTTTTGTATATTACCCCCATCTCTTTCTGCGGAAAGAGACGGTGGTAACCGCCAGAGAAAGTGGGGATCGCCCCCTTGCGTTTGCTCCCGCAAACGCTCCCCCTCAAGGGGGAGAAACTGTCGCCGGAAGAGGGTATCTTTCTAATCTCAACTGCCGTCGTTCAAGCCGACAGCAGATTTTCAATATACCAAGGCAGCACGACCTTTGCGCTCCGCGACCCACCCCCAAACCCCCTCGTAGGGGGACGGCGGGGTCAAGACCCCGCCCTACCGTAGAAGGCGAGGAGCTTTACGGGCGGATATTATCCGCCCCTACGGTTTCGCGCCAATTTAACACAGCGGGTCAAGACCCCGCCCTACCGTATATAGCACAATGCGGTAAAACGCCGCGAACCGTTTACGGTCCACCAAGCCGTTACCCCCAAAATTTCATTTCCCGAAAGGAGAAAACCTATGAACGAAGCTCTTGAAAACCTCATCACGAGGCGAAGCATTAAAAAATACGACCCGGAAAGACAGGTCACGGACGGAGAGCTTGACGCCGTCCTTGAGGCGGGGCTTTACGCCCCCAGCGGCATGAACCGCCAGGGCGCCGTAATGGTCGCTGTCCGGGACAAGGAGACCCGGGACCTTCTCTCGAAGCTCAACGCCGCCGTTATGGGCGCCGAGGGCGACCCCTTTTACGGCGCGCCCTGCGTCGTCGTCGTGCTCGTGGAGCCCTCGCCCACCGCTATCGAGGACGCGAGCCTTGTCCTCGGCAACCTTATGAACGCCGCCCACGCCATCGGTCTCGGCTCCTGCTGGATTCACCGGGCGAAACAGGTCTTTGAAAGCCCGGAGGGCAAAGCCCTCCTCAAAAAATGGGGGCTTCCCGAAAACCTCGTCGGCGTCGGGCACTGCGTCCTCGGCGCCGCCGCCGAGGAGCGCGAGCCGAAGCCCAGAAAAGAAGGAAGAATAATAAAAATATAAGAAAAAGGGCAGCCCCGGGGGCTGCCCTCTTGTTTTGAGCATGCTCAAATTTCAAGATAACCTTTGAGCACCTTTATGGTGCTCAAAACGCCGTCGAGGTGGCTGCGCTCGTAGCCGTGGCTGGCGTAAACGCCCGCTCCGATGAGCCCGTGGCGGACGTCGTTTCCGGCTCCGAGGGTTGCCTCAACGTCCGAACCGTAGTGCGGATAGACGTCCACGGCGTAGTCCGCCCCCTCGCGCTTAGCGGCGTCGATGAGCTTTCCGACCACCTCGTAGCTGTAAGGTCCGCCGGAGTCCTTGGCGCAGATGGAAACCTGGCGCTCGGTGCAGCGAAGCCCGTCGCCGACGCAGCCCATATCGACGCTGATGGCTTCGGTGACGCCGGCGGGGACGGAGCCCGCGCCGCCGTGACCGACCTCCTCATAGACGGTGACGTGGACGTAGGTTCTGCGCTTCAGGGAAGCGCCGCTGTCCTTGACGTACTTCGCAAAGCCCAGAAGAATTCCGACGGAGAGCTTGTCGTCAAGAAAACGGCTCTTTATGTAGCCCTGCTCGGTGATGCGCGTTCTCGGCTCGAAGCAGACGACGTCCCCCACTTCGATTCCGAGGGCTCTCGTATCCTCGGCGGAATCGACGAACTCGTCCAGCACCACCTCGGTGGTGTCGAAGGTGCGCTTCGTGTCGCCGTAATCGCCGTTCACGTGAATGGAGGCGTTGCAAAGCTGGAAGGTGCCCTCATAAACTTTTCCGCTTCGGGTATAGACTCTCACGTTTTCGGTTTCGCCGTTTTCCGCCCGCATTCCGCCGAGGGGCGTAAGGCGAAGCCTTCCGTTTCCCTTGATTTCCGCGACCATGGCGCCGAGGGTGTCGGTGTGGGCTTCAAGGAAAAGTGCGTCGTTTTCGTCCTCGCCACCAAGGTCCACGAGGACGCCGCCCTTGGTCGTTATCTCGGCGGCAAAGCCCAGGTCGGAAAATTCCTTTTGGACCCATTTTGCCGCCTTCGCGGTGTAGCCCGTGGGGCTGTCTATCGAAAGGAGCTCCACGGCTTTTTT
>JAEDJF010000042.1 GCA_016296485.1 Oscillospiraceae bacterium | reverse complement strand
TTCGTATCGGCAAAGTAAATATATAGCGGAGTAAGCCCGTCGAAAACCTCAAGAAAAGTCATCACCTTTTTATATTCCGGACTTTCTTTCGACGGAACTCTTACGAAAAGTCCGTGATTTTCAGAGGTTTTTGCCGGAGCTTCCGAAGCGGACGCCGGAGATTTATCATTTCTAAGGTTTCCATCCATATACATAGGCTTGCTGTCAAGACCGAAGGGCACCTTTTGTGCCTCCTCAAGGGTTAAGAATCTTTCCGCCACGAGCTTCGTTTCCTCGTCCTCGCGCGACGATATGCGGGCGTCAAGCACCACCGCCTCATTGACGGTTATAATCCCGCCGTATTCAGAAAGAACTCGCGGAAAAACAAGTGACTCAAGGCTTCCGGTTGTGTCCTCAAGGGTCACGAAAGCCATAACATCGTTGCTTTTCGTTGTCTTCATCTTCTTGTTGAGAACGATTCCGCAAAGGCGAACGCGTCGGTCGCTTGTTTTTTCGTCCGAAGCCATTTGCTTTATTTCGAGCACGGTGCTCGCGCCTATTTTCTCGATAGTGCGGTTGTATTCGTTCATCGGGTGACCGGAAAGATAGAGACCAGTCGTCTCTTTTTCCATATTGAGCCTTTCGCGAAGGGTAAAATCCGGCACGTTCGGAAGATTGTCCTTTACCGAAGTTTCCTCTTCAAAACCGCCGAAAAGGCTCATCTGCCCGGAAATATTTCTCTTATTTTCCGCGTCGATATTGGAAAGGAGCGACTCATAACCCGACAGCATCTGGTGACGGTTCACGCCGAAACAGTCCAGCGCGCCGGACTTGATAAGGCTTTCCAGCGTCCTTTTGTTGAGTTCGCGCCCGTAAGTGCGCTTGCAAAAGTCTGTAAAGCTCAAATACTTGCCATTCATTTCCCTTTCGGAAACTATGTCGCGTATTATCCCTCTTCCGAGGTTTTTCACTGCCAGAAGTCCAAAGCGTATATTGCCGTCCTGCCAGGTGAAGCCGCTTTCGGAGCGGTTCACGTCCGGACCTTTTACGGTAAGCCCCATCTTTTGGCATTCGCCGATATATTCTATGACCTTGTCGGTGTTGTCAAGAACGGAGGTGAGCTGGGCTGCCATATATTCGCCCGGGAAATGGCATTTAAGGTACGCCGTCCGGTAAGCGACGACGGCGTAAGCCGCAGCGTGGGATTTGTTGAAAGCGTAAGACGCAAAGGAGCTCATCTCGTCAAAAATCTCGTTGGCGATTTTCTCCGGCACTCCGTTTCTCACGGCGCCCGGAAGCTCAAGATTTCCGTTATCGTCGAATTTTCCGTGGACGAAATACTCC
Source organism: Oscillospiraceae bacterium (assembly GCA_016296485.1). GTDB lineage: Bacteria > Bacillota > Clostridia > Oscillospirales > Ruminococcaceae > UMGS1668. The sequence continues at coordinate 10,088 of JAEDJF010000042.1, read as the reverse complement.
CTCTCCTGCGCCATTACGTCGATTTTCTTTTTGCTCATGGCGCGGCGCACAAGGTCGGCGCGCCCATAGGAATACCCCGCCAGCTTGCGTACTATCTCCATTACCTGCTCCTGATAGACCATGCAGCCGTAGGTGACGTCAAGAATCGGTTTCAGGAGCGGAGTTTTATATGTAACCCTTTCCGGGTGATGGCTGTTTTCGATATATTTCGGAATGGAATCCATGGGACCGGGACGGTAAAGAGAGATAACAGCCGTAAGGTCTTCTATTGATTTCGGACCGAGCCCAACGAGCACGCTTCTCATGCCAGCCGACTCGAACTGGAACACGCCCTGCGCCTGTCCTTTGGCGAGCATTTCATAAACAGCCGGGTCATCGTCCGGCACTTTTGAAATGTCAAAATCGGGTATCTTTTTCCTTACGTTTTTTTCGCAGTCGCTGATGGCGGTAAGGTTGCGAAGCCCAAGGAAGTCCATTTTGAGAAGTCCGAGCTCCTCAAGGGTGGTCATAGTGAACTGGGTCACGACGGATTCGTCGGGCTTCGCAACGGGAACGAACTCCGTCACGGGCTCCGGAGCGATTACGACGCCTGCGGCGTGGACGGAGGAATGACGCGGCATTCCCTCCACCTTCTGAGCCGTTTCTATAAGCTCTTTGACCTTCGGGTCGTTTTCACAGGCTGTTCTTAACTCCTGGGAAATTGTGAGAGCTTTTTCTATTGTCATATGTAAATCCGTCGGAACGAGCTTCGCCACTTTATCCACGTCCTGATAAGCCATTCCGAGGGCGCGTCCTACGTCGCGGATTGCGGCTCTTGCCGCAAGGGTACCGAAAGTTATTATCTGGGCAACGTGGTCGGAGCCGTATTTCCGGTTTACATATTCTATGACCTCCTGGCGGCGCTCATAGCAAAAGTCAACGTCGAAGTCCGGCATTGAAACGCGCTCCGGGTTGAGAAAACGCTCAAAAAGAAGGTGATATTTTATTGGGTCAATGTCGGTTATCCCGATGCAGTATGCGCAAAGGCTTCCGGCGCCGGAGCCCCTTCCGGGGCCGACTGGGATACCCTGTCCCTTTGCATAATTTATAAAGTCGTGAACGATGAGATAGTAGTTCACGTAGCCCATACGTTCAATGATTCCAAGCTCATAGTTGAGCCTTTCCCAGTGCTCGGCAGAAGGATTTTCGCCGTAGCGGCGGTAAAGCCCCTCCTTGCACATACTTTCAAAATACTCCACGTTGTCGCGCCCGTCCGGGGCATTAAAAGCGGGGAGCTTCGTATGACCGAACTCAAATGTCATATTGCAGCGGTCGGCAATTTTTTGAGTGTTTTCGATAGCTTCCGGGAAAGCGGAGAAAATTTCGCGCATTTCGTCCTCGGACTTTACGTAAAACTCCTCCGTCTCGAAGGCCATTTCGTTTTCTTCGCCAACGACGTGGTTTGTGCCGATACAGACGAGCACGTTTTGCATTTTCGCGTCGTCCTTATTTATGTAGTGGCAGTCGTTCGTTGCAACAAGCGGTATTCCCGTCTCCTTTGAAATGCGGATAAGCCCTGGCAAAATCCTTTTCTGGTCGGCGTAGCCGTGGTCCTGTATCTCAATGAAATAGTTGTTTTCGCCGAAAATATCCCGATACTCGAGAGCAGCCTTTTTCGCCGCTTCGTAGTCGTTATTTGAAAGCTGACGCGGAACCTCGCCCGCAAGGCAGGCGGAAAGGGCTATTATTCCCTCGTGGTGCTTTTTAAGAAGCTCCTTATCGACCCTCGGCTTTTTGTAAAATCCGTCGATAAAACCGGCGGAAACAAGTTTAATAAGGTTTTTGTACCCGGTGTTGTTTTCGCAAAGAAGCACGAGGTGGTAGCTCCAATCGAGCTGGTGCTCCTTGCTGAACCTTGAGCGGTTGGCAACGTACACCTCGCAGCCGATGACCGGCTTTATTCCGTATTTTTGAGCTTCCCGGTAAAAATCTATAACGCCGTACATAACGCCGTGGTCCGTAATTGCCACCGCGTTCTGACCGAGCTCCTTGATTTTCGGCATCAGCTTTTTTATTCTGCATGCGCCGTCCAGCAAGCTGTATTCAGTATGGAGATGAAGATGTACGAAACTCATTTTCCGCCTCCTAAAAATTACGCCGTTTCAGGGTCGTCCTTTTTTACCGCAAGACCGTGTTTAAGCCAGTCGTTTCTCAAATACTTGCGAAGATAGATTATTCCTTTTATCAAATCCTCGCTGCAGATTATCATCATTACGGCAAGAGGGTCTATTTTTAAAACCACTCCGCAGAAAGTTCCCACAACGCATTTGAGCACTATTGTGACTCCGACATCGATTTTCGCCATATATTTCGTATCTCCCCCGGCGCGGAGAATTCCCGAACCGAGGTTCCAGCTGAAGCCGTAGCAAAGGTCAACACCGGCACAGATTAAAAGAAGTTTTAAGATATACTGTTTCGTTTCCTCGCCGCAAACGATGAAACCCGGCGCAAAGGGTCTTATAATGAGCACGATGGACGCCATAAACATTCCGACGACAACTCCGCCGACGAGGAAAAACCTGCTCCATTTCTGGGCTTCCTCGTCCTTTCCGGCTCCTATCATATTTCCGAGGATTATCATCGACGCGTTGGCGAAGCCGCACATCGCGACGGTCGAAAGGTCGAGAATTACCATTACAAGGCTGTACGCCGCAAGAAAGCTTTTGCCGTACTGACCGAGGGTTGCCGCCTGGAAGGTCATTCCGAGTCCCCAGATGAATTCGCTCAAAAATACCGGAATTCCAAATTTAAGGAACGACGGAATATATTCGTTCACGTTAGCAAAAATGAACCGCAGTCTGAAATTGAGTTTATTCTCAATTTTATACATATACACGAGCACCAGTATTACTTCCAGCGTCTTGCTTATGGCGGTAGCTATGGCGGCGCCCTTTACTTCAAGCCTCGGCGCTCCGAGGTTTCCGTAAATGAGCACCCAGTTGAGCACAAGGTTGGTAAGACAGGAAACGGTATATATCACGACGGATATTTTTACGTCGCCAATGGCGCGGAGGTTGGAAAGGAAGGTCGTTGAAACGGCGGGAAGAATATAAAACCAAGCCATTACGCCAAGGTACTGAACGCCGTATTCAATTACCTCCGGGTCGTTTGAAAAGATTCTCATAACCTGATACGGGAAAAAGAGCGTCGCGCACGAAAGAAGCCCGCCGGCAATTACGCTTATTCTCATCGCAAGACCAATCATATCGCGGATAGGCTCGGTTTTGCCCATTCCCCAATAGCGGGCGGTGATGACGACTGTTCCCATGCAAACGCCCCAGATAAACATATTGTAAAACACGTAAAGGGAGTTCACCTGGTTAATTGCTCCGAGCTGGGCCTCGCCGACGCTCCCTATCATTATCGTGTCGAGCATATTTACGAGAACGCTCACAAGATTCTGGAGTGCCACCGGCACGCCAATCTTGAGCATCATTCCGATTATTTGTTTTTTGGTATATGTAAGTTCCATCTTTTATCCTTTGTTTTCGTTTCTAAGATTCGCGGCTATTTCGCCGAGCCGCTTCAGTCTATGGTTCACGCCGGAACGGGAAAGGGGCGGCTCGACGGATTCGCCCAGCTCCCGAAGGGACATTTCCGGGTTTTCAAGGCGAATTTCCGCAAATTCCCGAAGCTCGTCCGAAAGCTCCGCTTCTCCGCCGCATTCAAAAATATACTTTATATCTTCAATCTGTTGGAGCGAAGCGTTCAGTGTTTTATCAAGATTCGCGTTGTCGCAGTTCATCCTTCGGTTGACGCGGTTTTTTATGTCTTTTACTATCTTGATATTCATCAGTTCAAGGGAAGACATCATCGCGCCTATGTAAGTGAGAAGGTCCTCTATATTTTCGCTCTCTTTGTAATAAACGACGTATGAACCCCGGCGCACGGTGCTTTTCGGCTGGGCAAGCACCTCGCCGATAAGGGTCGAAAGGTCCCGGCAGAGGTTCATATAGCTTACGCCGAACTCGCAGTGATAATCCTTTTCCGGGTCGGTAAGGCTTCCGCAAACGAGATAAGCCCCCCGAAGAAAATAAGGAACGTATTCCTCGCTTTCTATGTTGGCGCGGTTGATTCGCAAATGGGGCTCGTTAGGGCTGTGGTAAAAGATATCCATTATCTTTTTCCGCCCGGAGGATTTTTCGATGCTCGCTTTATAAAGCGTTCCCCTTGCCCTTTCGTGGAAAACTATTTTTACGGGAACTCCGCAATGGACGGCGACGGCTTCGGCAAAAAGTCTTGCCGTCGGCTCATGAACCACCGAAAAGCTGATTTCCTCCGCCGAAAATTTATGCGAAAAAAGGAGAAATCCGTATATGAGCGCGTGGAGAGCGTTGGGGTCCTCGGGAATATCCCGGCAAAGCTCGTCTTTTAAATCGGTCGCAAACGACATTTTTACGCCGTCCTTTCTCGTTATCTTCCCAAAATCTCAACTTCCGGCTCAAGGGAGAAACCGGTCTCTTCTTTTATCTTTTTCTGCACGTCGGAAATAAGGGTGAGCACATCGGAGCATGTAGCTCCGCCGGCGTTTATTACGAAACCCGCGTGTTTGGTGCTCACTTCCGCGCCGCCGACGCGGTAGCCTTTAAGACCGCATTGGTCAATAAGCGCCGAAGCGAAAGCCCCCTCCGGGCGTTTAAAAGTGCTTCCGGCGCTGGGTTTATCCATAGGCTGTTTGTCGTATCTTTTGGCGAGGAGCTCCTCCATTTTCTCCTTTATTTCGTCCTTGTCGCCTTTTTGAAGCTTAAACGCCGCTCCGGTAATATAATAATCTTTGCCGCTGTAAACACTGTGACGGTAGGACATCTGGAGCTCGTCGCCGAAAAACCTTCCGGTATTTCCGTTTTTGTCAACGTGGTCGGCGTAGATTATCGTGTCTTTGATTTCTCCGCCGTAGGCCCCAGCGTTCATAAAAACCGCACCGCCCACGGAACCGGGAATCCCGTAAGCGAACTCGAGCCCCGTAAGCGAATTTTCAAGGGCAAAATTGCAAAGCTGGATAAGGTTCGCGCCAGCTTCGCAGTATATTGTTTCCTCGTCCAGCAGCGTAATTTTGGAAAATTTAGAGCCGAGGTTCATTACCACACCGTCGATTCCTTCGTCGGAAACGAGCACATTGGAGCCCCTTCCGAGCGGGACGAGCCGTATTCCCCCGGCGGCGCAGTAGTTTACTACTTCCGACACCTGTTCAACCGATGAAGGCTTCACAAAAAACGCGGCGGGTCCGCCGATTTTAAAAGTAGTATGTTTTGAAAGGCTTTCGTTTTCATAAAACTCAAGACCGATTCTTTCAGCAAAGCTGAGAAAAGCTTCCCTTTTCAACAAAAGCTCCCCTTTCATTCGTCAAGTCCGAAATAGGAATCCCACTCGCCTATGTCTTCGTCATCCTCGAGCATCGGAATACTCAGTCTCTCCATAAGCTCAATGGCGGCGTTATTTCCCATTCGTTTCTGTCTGTTGTTCATTGCGGCAACCTCGACGATAACGGCGAGGTTGCGTCCCGGCTGGACGGGAATCGTTATAAGCGGAACCTCAACGTCAAGAATTTGCGTATATACGTCCCTTGCGCCCATACGGTCATAGACCTTGTTGTTGTCCCAAGGCTCAAGATTGATGACCATATCGAGCTTCTCGCTCTTTTTAACGGCGCCCATTCCGAAAAGGTTCATGGCATTTATTATACCTACGCCGCGAAGCTCCATAAAATGCCGGATATTTTCCGGAGAAGTACCGACGAGAGTCCTTTTGGAAACTCTTCGGATTTCAACGGCGTCGTCCGCAATAAGCCTATGCCCGCGCTTTATAAGTTCCATTGCGACTTCGCTTTTACCTACGCCGCTTTCGCCGTAAAGGAGCACTCCTTCGCCGTAAACTTCCACGAAAACGCCGTGCCTTGTAATCCGTTTCGCAAGGGCGATACTCAAAGTCTGTGTAAGACCGGACATAAATTCGGAAGTCGCTTCCGAAGTGCGGTAGAGAGGAACATTATATTTCTTTGCAAGCTCCACAAAGTTTTTGTCCACCGTAAGGTTCCAGGTTATGATAGTAATCGCCGGTCTGTGTGAAAAGAACTCCTCGACGGTCTTATACATAACCGCTCCGAGACTTTTAAGATAGGTGTACTCGGTTTTTCCGATAATCTGTATCCTCGACGGGTCAAAAAGCTCGTAAAAACCCGCAAACTGGAGACCCGGGCGGTTAAGCTCGTTGGTATTAATTTTTATTTCCTCAAGGTTGTCCGGAGCCCAGATTTCTTCGAGATTGAATTCTCTTATTATTTTTTCAAGTTTTACGCTATAATTAGAAGCCATAGCTGTCCCCTCACCGTTTCAATAATAGACCAAATTAATTATACCCTATTCACCCCCGGTTTTGCAATTATTTTATATATAATTTAATAAATATTATTTATACCGTTTTTTCGAGTCGAGAAAACAAAAATGCAAAAATTCCGCATGAGCATCAGCATTTTTTAATTTGCAGATTCGCGGCAGCGCCGGAAAAGTTTGAGCATGCTCAAGCTTTTTGTGGGTATAAAAAGAAAAATTTATAATATTATAAAAAATGTTTGAAACAAAAGTAATTTAGTGGTACTATTATTATGTATAAAAAATAAGGAGTGAAGTACATTGGCACGTTCAAAAAAAACAATGGACGGCAACACCGCCGCCGCTCACGTTTCCTACGCGTACACCGACGTAGCCGCAATCTATCCGATAACGCCCTCCTCGGTTATGGCTGAACTTGCGGACAAGTGGTCCGCAGGCGGAAGAACCAATATTTTCGGCAACAAGGTCCAGGTTACGGAGATGCAGTCCGAAGCCGGCGCTGCCGGTTCCGTCCACGGCTCTCTTGCCGCCGGCGCCCTTACCACTACGTTCACCGCTTCCCAGGGACTTCTTCTTATGATCCCGAATATGTATAAAATCGCCGGCGAGCTCCTTCCCGGAGTCATCAACGTTTCCGCAAGGGCTCTCGCTTCCCACGCACTCAGCATTTTCGGCGACCATTCGGACGTCTACGCCTGCCGCCAGACGGGCTTTGCCATGCTTTGCTCCGGCAACCCGCAGGAGGTAATGGACCTCGCCCCCGTAGCTCACCTTTCCGCAATCAAAGGAAGAGTTCCTTTTGTACATTTCTTCGACGGTTTCCGCACCTCCCATGAGATTCAGAAAATCGAGGTTTGGGACTACGAACAGCTCAAGGCTCTCGCTGATTTTGACGCCATTGACGCTTTCCGCAAAAACGCCCTTAACCCCAACCACCCGGTCACCCGCGGCACCGCCCAGAACCCGGATATTTTCTTCCAGGCAAGAGAATCCTGCAACAAGTTCTATAACGCACTTCCCGAAGTTGTTGAGGAATATATGAACAAAATCAACGCCGAAATCGGCACCGATTATAAGCTTTTCAACTACTACGGCGCTCCGGACGCCGAGCACGTTATTGTAGCTATGGGCTCCGTTTGCGACACTATTGAGGAGACCATCGACTACCTCAACGCCTCTGGCAAAAAATACGGACTTATAAAAGTCCGCCTCTACCGTCCTTTCAGCGTAAAGCATCTCATTGACGTTATCCCGGATTCCGTCAAGACAATCTCCGTTCTTGACCGCACTAAGGAGCCCGGTGGAGTTGGCGAACCGCTTTATCTTGATGTTTCCGCCGCCGTTCGCGGAACGAAATTCGAGAGCGCAACAATTCTCGGCGGGCGCTACGGTCTTGGCAGCAAGGACACCACCCCGGCACAGATAATTGCAGTTTACCGCAACGCCGAAGAGAACGGAAAACGCACTTTCACCATTGGCATCGACGACGATGTTACTAACCTTTCCCTTGAAATCAAGGAAAGCCCGGACACCACACCCGCCGGAAACACGAGCTGCATGTTCTGGGGTCTCGGCTCCGACGGCACCGTCGGCGCAAACAAGAACTCCATTAAAATCATCGGCGACCACACCGACCTTTACGCCCAAGGTTATTTTGCTTACGACTCTAAAAAGTCCGGCGGCGTAACCATTTCCCATCTCCGCTTCGGAAAATCTCCCATCAAGTCCACTTATTATATCAACAGTGCGGACTTCGTCGCCTGTCACAATCCGTCCTACGTCAACAAGTACGATATGGTCTCCGTACTCAAAAAAGGCGGAAAATTCCTGCTCAACTGCGGCTGGGATCTGGACGAAATCAACAGGCATCTCCCCGGCGAAGTCAAGCGCTACATTGCCGAAAATGAAATCGAGTTTTACACCATTGACGGCATTTCCATCGCAAGAGAAATCGGTCTTGGCGGAAAGATAAACACGATTCTCCAGGCGGCATTCTTTAAAATTACCGGCATCATTCCCGCAGAGGACGCCGAGAAATATATGAAAGAAGCCGCCGTTGCCTCTTACGGCAAAAAAGGCGACGCCGTGATCCAGATGAACTTCGCCGCAATCGAACGAGGAATGAAGGACTTCGTAAAGGTTGATTATCCCGCAGACGAGTGGAAAAAAGCCGAGGGAAATATTCCCGTCGCCAAAGCTGAGGGCGAAAACAAAGAGGTCGTTGACTTCGTCAACTCCGTTCTCGTTCCTGCCACCGCTCAAAAAGGCGATAAGCTTCCCGTTTCCGTTTTCTCCGGCCGCGAGGACGGCACCTTCCCTGCCGGCACCGCCGCTTTTGAAAAACGTGGCATCGCCGTTGACGTTCCGGAATGGATTCCCGAAAACTGCATTCAGTGCAATATGTGCTCCTACGTTTGCCCCCACGCCGTTATCCGCCCCGTCGTAATGACCGACGAGGAGGTCGCAGCCGCTCCCGAAAGCGTAAAGGCTGTTCCCATGACAGGCGTTCCCGGGAAACATTTCGCTATGACCGTATCTTCCCTTGACTGCACCGGTTGCGGCTCCTGCGTCAACGTATGTCCCGGAAGAAAAGGCGCCAAAGCCCTTGAGATGAAACCCCTTGAGAGCCAGCTCTCCGAACAGAAAGTGTTCGACTACGGTCTTGATATTCCCGAAAAAATTGAGGTCGGCGAAAAATTCAAGCCCGCCACCCTTAAAGGCAGTCAGTTTAGACGTCCGCTTCTTGAGTTCTCCGGCGCCTGCGCAGGCTGCGGCGAAACCCCTTACGCGAAGCTCGTCACCCAGCTTTATGGAGAAAGAATGTATATTGCCAACGCCACCGGCTGTTCCTCTATCTGGGGCGGCTCAGCTCCCTCCACTCCTTATACCGTAAATAAGGACGGCAAGGGTCCCGCCTGGGCAAACTCCCTTTTTGAGGATAACGCCGAGTACGGCTATGGAATGTTCCTCGGACAGGAAGCAATAAGAAACAGCTATATCGAAAAAATTAAATATATCGCCGAGAACGGAAAACATGAAAACACCGTAAACGCGGCGAAAAAATATCTTGAAACTGTAAATTACGGCGAAGAAAACGCCGCCGCAACGAAAGAGCTCGTCGCCGCCCTCAGCGAATGCGGCTGCGAAAGAGCGAACGACATTCTTAAAGGCAAGGATTACCTTGCGAAGAAATCCGTCTGGGCTTTCGGCGGCGACGGTTGGGCGTACGACATCGGTTTTGGCGGTCTTGACCACGTTCTCGCTTCCGGAAGAAACATTAACGTCCTCGTCTTCGACACCGAGGTTTACTCCAACACCGGCGGTCAGTCCTCCAAAGCAACACCTACCGGCGCTGTGGCGCAGTTCGCCGCCGCAGGCAAAGAGGTCAAAAAGAAGGACCTTGCGGCTATCGCTATGAGCTACGGATATATCTACGTCGCACAGGTTGCCCAGGGCGCCAACATGGCGCAGTGTGTAAAAGCAATTTCCGAGGCTGAAAGCTATGACGGGCCTTCCCTCATCATCGCCTACGCCCCCTGCATCAACCACGGAATCAAAGGCGGCATGGGCAACTCCATGGCCGAGGAAAAACACGCGGTCGAAGCCGGCTATTGGCACCTCTTCCGCTTTGACCCGAGACTTGCTAAAGAGGGCAAGAATCCCTTCCAGCTCGACTCCGCGGCTCCTACCGCAAGTTATAAGGACTTCATCAAGAGCGAA
>JAEDJF010000041.1 GCA_016296485.1 Oscillospiraceae bacterium | reverse complement strand
ACGAGCCGGTTTCCGCTCTTGACGTTTCGATTCAGGCGCAGGTCATCAATATGTTTGAGGACTTACAGGAAAAACTCGGCGTTGCCTATCTCTTTATTGCCCACGACCTTCTGGTCGTTCAGCATATTTCAAAGCGCATTGCCGTTATGTATCTCGGACATATCGTTGAGACCGCCGACGCCGACGAACTGATGGAGCACCCGATTCATCCTTACACCGAATCCCTCCTTTCCGCTGTTCCGGTTCCGGACCCCAACATCGCAAGAGAGAGACAGCGTATCGTTCTTGAGGGCGACGTCCCGAGCCCGCTCAATATGCCCACCGGCTGCCCGTTCCGTACCCGCTGCCGCTACGCTACCGAGCGCTGCGCTCTTGAAATGCCCGCTCTTACCGACAGGGGCGGCGACCACGCTGTCGCCTGCTGGAACAAATAATCCGGCAAAACTTTTTAAAAAGAGGTACCTCTTTTTGTTCTGCTTTTCTTCGGAAAAGCAGAACGCGAAACAAGGACATACTTGTGTAGTATGGCACAATTTTAAATATGGAGGAAATAAACATGAAAAGATTTTTTGCACTTCTTCTTGCTGCAATTCTTTGCCTTTCCTTCGCTGCTTGCGGCGGTAATAATGACGCTGAAGTAGTAGATGGCAATGATGGCAGCGAAACCGTAGTTGATGAAGTTCCCAATGCTGCTGACCTTGTAAGCGACGCTTTCATCGATCCTGTTAAGGACTGGGCACAGTATGACGCACTTATCGACGAAATCAAAGCCTGCACCGACTATGCAAAGCGTACCGAGCTTATGCATCAGGCTGAGGACATCCTTATGTCCAACTACTGCGTAATCCCCTTCTATTTCTACAACGACATCTATCTCCAGAAAGATTACGTAGAAGGCGTTTTCGCAAACCTCTTCGGCACCAAATTCTTTATGTATGCTTCCCTTGGCAACGGCTCCGACACTCTCCGTCTTAACCTTGCCTCCGAGCCTGCATACCTCGACCCGGCTCTCAACAGCTCCGTTGACGGCGCCTGCCTTGCTGCAAACTCCTTCTCCGGTCTTTACACCTACAACGCAGACGGCGTAACTTCTCCCGCTTGCGCAGAGGGCTACACCGTTTCCGAGGACGGTCTTACCTACACCGTAACCCTCAAATCCGACCTCAAATGGTCCAACGGCGATCCGCTCACCGCTGCTGATTTCGAGTACTCCTGGAAACGTGCAGCCAGCGAAGAGACCGCTGCCGACTACGGCTATATGTTCTCCGGCTTTGTTGGCTACCCCAACGAGCTCGCAGTAACCGCTGTTGACGACGTAACCCTTGAGTTCGTTCTCTCCGCTCCTTGCGCATACATCGAGGACCTCATGGCATTCCCGACCTTCTTCCCCGTACACAAAGCATCCGTTGAAGCCAACGCTGATCCCGCCGCTCCCGGCAAATGGGCTCAGGATGCCGGCTTCGTTTCCAACGGCGCTTACGTTTGCACCGGCTGGAGCCACGACGTTTCTATGACCTACGTAAAGAACCCCAACTTCTGGGATGCTGAAAACGTAAAAGTTGAGAAACTCGAGTTCATGCTTTCCGACGATGATACCGCTATCTACGCTGCATATAACGCAGGCGATATCGACTTCGCAGACACCGTTCCTACCGACGAGATCGCTTCCCTTCTCAGCAACCCCGAGTTCCACATTGTTGACAACCTCGGTACTTATTACGCAGCATTCAACTGCAAGAGCTCCCTCTTTGACGGCAAGACCCCCGAAGAAGCAGTCTGCATGAGAAAAGCTATCACTCTCCTTGTTGACCGTGACTACATCTGCGAGAACATCGGTCAGACCGGTCAGAAACCCGCTAACGCATTCATTCCTTACGGTATGGCTGACGGCAACGGCGGCGTATTCAAGACCGAGATCGTCGAACAGGGCTACTATGATCCTTACGGAATCACCAACGATTACGAAGGCACTCTCGAAGAAGCACGCACCCTCCTCAAAGCCGCAGGCTACAAATTTGACGAGGACGGCACTCTCTCCGATGAGACTCCTATCTCCCTCACCTACCTTACCAACAACACCTCCGGTCACGTTGCTGTTGCTGAATCCATGCAGCAGGATTTCGCTGCTCTCGGCATCGACATGACCATCAACACCCTTGACTGGAACGTATTCCTTGAGGAAAGAAAAGCCGGTAACTTCGACTTCGCTCGTGAAGGCTGGCTCGCCGACTTCAACGACCCGATCAACATGCTTGAAATGTGGATCACCGCTTCCGGCAACAACGACTGCCAGTTCGGTCGCTAATCAGAACTATAAAAAAAGCACCCGCAAGGGTGCTTTTTTTATTCTCTGAAACAAATAAGTCCTCCTTTGCAGGAGGACTTATTTTATCCGTATTATTTTTTGAAGCGCACCGCAACGGCAGTTCCTTCTCCCACCGTGCTTTCGATAGAGATTTCGGCGTTCAGCACCTTTGCCGCGTGCTTCACTATTGAAAGACCGAGACCAGTTCCGCCCACGTCCTTTGAGCGGCTTTTATCCACACGGTAAAATCTCTCGAAAATTCTGTCCAGGTGCTCCGGCGGTATTCCGATTCCCGTATCGCTCACTTTGAACAGAGCGGTTTCGCCTTCATCTAAAACTGAAATATCGACCTTTCCGCCTTTGCGGCTGTATTTTACCGCGTTGTCGCAGATATTGTAAATTATGCTGTCTATGAGCTGGGGTATTCCGATTACCGCAACGCTGTCGCCGGTAAGCTCCATTGCAACTTCCGCCTTCTCCGCCTCCTGTGCGAGGCTGTGGAGCGCTTTTTCTGCGGCGGAGTACAGATTCACGCTTTCACTTTGCATTCCTTCAGCACCCTCGTCAAGGCGTGAGAGCTTGATTATATCCTCCACAAGGCAAATCATACGCTGGGTCTCGGTATAGATTTTCTCAGCGAAAGGCACTATGTCCTCCTGCTCCACGAGACCGTTTTGTATAAGCTCGGCGTAGCCCGAAATTGAATGGAGCGGAGTTTTAAGCTCGTGGGAAACGTTGGCGGTAAATTCCCGGCGCATACGCTCGGCTTTTGCTCTTTCCGTCACGTCAAACGCAAGTATCGCGGCGCCGGAAACGCCCTCCTTTGAAAGAACGGGGCTGGCGCTGAGCTGATAGGTGCCGCCCTTAAGCTCCACGGCTTTTTCCGAGCGTTTTCCGGAAAGCGCATCATTTAGAAGAGTCTGCATCTCAAGGCTTCTGTTGACGGTAAGAATATCCGACCCGACGGAGGATTCGTCCGCGTCAAAGAGCTTCGCCGCCGCGCGGTTTATGCTCAGAATTGTTCCTTTATTGTTTATGAGCAGAAGTCCCTCGCTCATACTCCCGGTCGCCGTTTCAAACTCAAGGCGTTTTCTCCGAAGCTCTTCGTCCTGCTCTTTAAGCTGCTTCTGCTGGCTGTCTATCCTCCTCAACAGCGGCGAAAGCTCGTCGTATTCCTCGTTGGAAAGCGGGTCGTCAAGGTCGAGGTCGTTCAGCGGCTCCACTATTTTTTTTGAGAGGTAGCGCGCCAGAAGCAGAGAGAGTAGCGCGGAAGCTATGAAAACGGCTATTATGGGCTGCGCCATTTCATAGGCAAGAGCCAGCACTGTGCTCTGGGAAATTGAAAGGCGGAGCACCGTTTCGTCCCCGAGTTGCTTCGCAAAATAGAGCTGGCGCTCGGTTAAAGTATCGGAATAGCGGACGCTTTCGCCCTCTCCCGAAGCGATAGCTTCTTTTATTTCCTCCCGCTCAAGATGGTTTTCCATTTTTGCGGCGTCAAAGTCGCTGTCAAAAAGGACCTCGCCCTTTGGCGAGACCCAAGTTATTCTGTAATCTTTCGGCTGCAAACCGGAAAAATAGGCTTCTCCCTCGGTCTCAACTCCCTGTACCGCGAGCTCCGTCTGCATTTTTAACTGCTCCATCCGGTCAGAGGAAAAGCTGTTAAACAAAAGCCAGATTATCAGCACGAGAGAAACCGCCAGCACCGACACCACAACGGTAAAAATTGAACGAAAAATTCGTTTTGTCATAGTTTATTCTCCATTTTATACCCGACTCCCCGGACGGTCTCGATATATTCGCCGCATTTTCCGAGCTTCGTACGGAGAGTTCCTATATGGACGTCCACCGTTCTTGTCTCCCCGGCATAGTCGGACTCCCAGATTTTAGAGAGAAGCTGGTCGCGGGTATATACCCTTCCGGGATTTTCCATCAAAAGACAGAGCATATCAAACTCTTTCAGCGTAAGCTGAACCCTTTCGCCGTCGGAAGTCACGGTGTGTTCGGCAAGATTTACCGAAATTTTTCCGAGGGAAAGCGTCCTTGCTTCGCTTTTCGGCTCCGTTCGGCGCAGCACAGCTTTTATCCGCGAGATCATTTCCATCATTCCGAAGGGCTTCGAGAGGTAGTCGTCCGCGCCGGAATCAAGCCCAAGCACCTTGTCGTACTCGGTTGTTTTGGCGGTAGCCATTATCACCGGAATATCGGCTGTACTTGATTTTGAGCGGAGCTTCTTTAGAACCGATATACCGTCCTCCCCCGGGAGCATAACGTCGAGCATTATGAGCCGGGGCTTCTGAGTCTTCAGCGCCTCAAAAAGGGCGCCGCCGTCGGCGAAGCCCTCTGCCTCGAACCCGGAGGCTTTCAGGGTGTATATCATAAGGTCCCGTATGCTGCTGTCGTCTTCTACACAAAAAATCATCGGATCACACGCTTTCTATATTTCCTGTTATGGAGAAAGATACCCACCTTGCGATATTTACGGCGTGGTCGCCTATGCGCTCAAGATATTTTGCAATCATAAGCAGGTCAAGGGCGTATTCCCCGTCGCTTTTTCCGGTGGAAAGGCGGTCTATAATATTTTCTTTAATTTTATAAAAACAGCTGTCCACCGTATCGTCATATGCTATTACGGAGTTTGCTATCGCAAGGTCCTTTTTTACAAAGGCGTCAATGCTGTCGGTTACCATTTTTATAACTGCCGCCGCCATATCGTGTACGTAGAGCGTATCTCCAAGGGCGGAAATATTCGACTCGGCGATTATTTCCGCAATGTCTGCGGACTGGTCCCCTATCCGTTTCATATCTGTGACCATTTTAAGCGCCGCAGAAACGGAACTGAGGTCCTTCGCCACAGGCTGCTGCTGGAGGAGGAGCCTTATACACATTCCCTCTATCTCTCTTTCCTTTCTGTCAACCTGCGATGAAAGCTCGGGCACCTTTTCTGCGGCTTTAGCGTCGCAGTCGAAAAGAGCTCTTACGGAAAGAGAGATGGCGTTTTCGCAAAGAGAACCCATCAAAATAAGCTCTTTATTTAGCAGTTCGAGCTGCTCGTCAAATTTTGAACGCATATCAGCCGAACCTCCCCGTAATATAGTCTTCCGTGCGTTTGTCCTTCGGGACGGAAAAGAGCTTTTCCGTTTCGCCGAACTCGACCATTTCGCCGAGGAGGAAAAACGCCGTTTTGTCGGATATTCGAAGAGCCTGCTGCATATTGTGGGTCACGATAACAATAGTATATCGCTTTTTTAGCTCCGTCGCAAGATCTTCTATTTTCGCCGTTGAAATAGGGTCAAGGGCGCTCGTCGGCTCGTCCATCAAAAGCACCTCCGGCTCCACCGCCAAAGCCCTTGCGATACAGAGCCTCTGCTGCTGACCGCCGGACATACCGAGGGCGGGGCTTTTTAGCCTGTCCTTGACTTCGTCCCAGATAGCGGCGTCCCGGAGGGAACGCTCCACAATATCGTCAAGTTTCGCTTTTGAGCGAACGCCGTGGGTCCTCGGACCGAAGGCAATATTGTCATAAATGCTCATCGGAAAAGGATTGGGTTTCTGGAACACCATTCCCACCCTTTTCCTAAGGAGGTTGACGTCCATATCGCCGTAAATATCCTCCCCGTCGAGCTTTACGCTTCCGGTTATGCGGCAGCCCTCCACAAGATCGTTCATTCTGTTTAGGGTCTTGAGCAGTGTCGATTTTCCGCAGCCGGAGGGACCTATCAGCGCGGTTATCTCATTTTCGGCGATTTCGAGGTTTATATTTTTGAGCGCCTTGAAATCGCCGTAAAAAAGTTCAAGGTTCTCTATTGTAATTTTACTCATTTTGCCTTTCGCCGCCTCCAAGCTTTTTCGCTGCAAATTCAGAAAGAGCGTTTATTATTATCGTCACCGCCAGGAGCACCACGGCGGTGGCGTAGGTCTGGTCAATATGGAGACCTTCGCCGGAAATTGCGTACATATGGACAGAAAGGGTCCTTGCGGAGTCGAAAACGCTGTTTGCGACCTCCGCAACGGTGCCCGCGGTGAAAATCAGCGCGGCGGACTCGCCGACGATTCTTCCTATTCCGAGTATTATCCCGGAGAGAATCCCGGGAACGGCGGAGGGCAGGACGATTTTGAACACGGTTCTAAGCCGTCCCGCTCCAAGGCCGAAGCTTCCCTCCCGATAGCTGTCCGGAACGGTCAGGAGTGCTTCCTCTGTTGTTCGCATAATTAGCGGCAAAATCATTATTGCCAGGGTCAGAGCTCCGGAAAGAAGTGAAAGACCGAAGCCGAGATATTTGACGAAGAACAGAGAACCGAACAGGCCATAGACTATCGAAGGAATACCCGAAAGCGTTTCCGCGGTGATACGAACGATTCCCACAAGTTTATTTCCCCGCTTTGCATATTCGGTAAGATATACCGCCGCACCGATTCCGACGGGAACCGCAAACAGCAGCGACAGCGCGGCTATCAGCAGCGTGTTGATAAGAGCAGGCATCAGAGAAACGTTGTCGGAATTGTATTCCCAGGAGAAAAGCTCCGGCGTGAGATGGGGAATTCCTTTAACAAGTATGTAAACGATTACGAATAAAAGCGCCAGCATTGTCACAAAAGCCGCAAGGCAGACCGCCGCGAGCAAGACAAAGGAAAAGGGGTCGCGTTTATACTCCTTTATTTTTCGGCGCAAATATTCTCTATCGAAAAGCTTCATCATTTGGACCTCCTCTTGAGGAGAGAAAAGGAGAGATTAATAATAAGAATGAAAACGAAAAGCACCACCGCCGTCGCAATAAGCGCCTCGCGGTGAAGGTCGGTGGAGTAGCCCATTTCAAGGACTATATTGGCGGTAAGGGTGCGAACGCCGTCGGTAAGCTTTTCGGGAATAAGGGTCTGGTTGCCGGCGACCATTTTCACCGCCATTGTTTCCCCTATTGCCCGACCGACGCCGAGGACGACCCCGGCAAAAATTCCGCTTTTCGCCGCCGGGACCACCGCCATAAATACGCTTCTCTCATGGGAAGCGCCGAGGGCAAGACCGCCTTCGTAATAGCTTTGGGGCACGGCGCGGATTGAGGATTCGGCGACGCTTATAATGGTCGGGAGTATCATAAGCCCAAGGAGCAGAGAAGCTGTGAGCATGCTCATTCCGCGCCCGCCTACGTGCTCACGCACGAAGGGCACGAGCACCACAAGCCCGAAAAAGCCATAGACGACCGAGGGGATTCCCGCCATAAGGTTAATGGCGGGCTTCATAATTTTATAAAGGGGTTCCGGGCAGAATCTTGCCATAAAAATCGCCGCAAGTATTCCTACCGGAACGCCTATCAGCAAAGCGCCGGCGGTCACGTAGACGCTTCCGACTATCATAGGGAATATTCCGAAGATATTGTTCGACGGGCGCCATTCCTTTCCTAAAAGAAAGTCAAAAACGCCTATTTTTGCCACAGCCGGCAGACCTTTCATAAAAAGAAACAGGCAGATGAGCACCACCGCGGCTATTGAAACGCAGGCTGAAAACAAAAAGACCACCTGCATTGCTTTTTCTTTGAATTTTTTCATAGTTTTCTTTCCGAAAAGCGGGAGCCCTCCTCGCGGAGGCTCCCGTTATTGATTTTTTCAGTTATCAGCCATTGACTTCGGACCAAAGGATTACTTCGCCCATAAAGATATTCTTTACCTGTTCGCTGGTGAGGTTATCAATGAGGTTGCCGTTATTTACGATGACTGCGATGCCGTCCATTGCGATGGTGGTGGAGGTTACGCCCTTTTCAATTTCGGAGTCCTTGAGGTCACGGGAAGCCATTCCGATATCGCAGGTTCCGTCGATGGCGTCGGTCACGCCGGTAGAGGAGTCGCTCTGCTGAATCTCAACGGTGACGCCGGGGTTAACGGCGATATAGGCTTCCTTGAGCTTTTCCATTACAGGGGTCACGGAGCTGGAGCCGTGAATAACTACCTTGCCGGAAGAAACCGAGCCGGAATAGGCGGGAGCGTCGGAAACGGCAATATATTTATTGTCTTCAATGACTTTCTGTCCGTCGGCGCTCATAATGAAGCTAATGAAATCCTGCGCCGCTTCGCTGAGGTTGTCTTTGGTGGCGATATTGAACGGACGGGAAATTTTATAGCTTCCGTTGTTGATATTTTCAACGCTCGCCTTCGCTCCGTCGATGTCGAGAGCCTTTACGCTGTCGTTGAGGGAGCCGAGAGAGATATATCCTATTGCGTAAGGGTCGCCGGAAATAGTGGTCATCATAACCGAGGTGGAGTCGGTGACTACGGCTGTTTGGGTGGTGTAGTCGATTTTTTCTCCGGCTTCGTTTTTCTGCTCAATGCCGAAAAGCTCGATGAAAGCGCCCCGGGTACCAGAGCCGTCCTCACGGGAAACTACGCCTATCTCTTTTGAAAAATCGAAAGCGTTTTTATCTTCTTTTCCGGTTTGCGCGCTGCTTTGACTGGTTTGCGCGCCGCTTTGGCTGTTGTTTGCTTCGGGCTCGTCCTTTGAGCAGCCCGCCATAATTGTCAGAGCAAGCACAAGGGCAAGCGCCGCAGCAATAATCTTTTTGATGCTTTTCATTTCGGTATTATCTCCTTTTACAGCATTTTTGTTTTTTTAAGTGCAAGTAAATAATACCGCTTCCGGGTAAGATTCAATATCACAGTAATGTAAAATCCGTGTAAAACCGAAAATCTTATAAATACAAAAAAGCGGACGGTTTAAAACCGTCCGCTTTTTTTAAACATAAAGCATCTTCAGACTTTCACTTCGCCCGCAAGTATTCTTTTGTAGTCCTCATAGTTATTCTTGAGGAGCTCCGCCGCGTCAAGACCATAGGGGCATTTCTTCTTGCAGCTTCCACAGTGGAGGCAGTCCTCTATCTTTTTCATATCCGCCTGCGTTTCCGGTCCGAGGAGGCCCTTACTCGGGGCGCGGCGAATCATTAGGGACATTCTTGCGCAGTCGTTAATCTTTATCCCGGCGGGACATGGCATACAGTAACCGCAGCCACGGCAAAATTCCCCGGCGAGCTCCTCCCTGTCGGCGGCGATGACTTTGCGCATTTCTTCATCAAGAGAGGGCGGCTCGTCGATATAGCTTAAAAACTCACCAAGCTCGGTCATACGCTGGATTCCCCAAATTGGGAGCACATTGTCAAACTGCGACATAAAGGCAAAAGCGGCGGCGGAGTTCATAATAAGACCGCCCGCAAGGGCTTTCATTGCGATAAAGCCCATATTATTCTCTTTACATTTTTCCACGAGGGCGAGCTCCCGCTCGCCGGAAAGGTAGCTGAACGGGAACTGGAGGGTTTCGTAAAGACCGGACTCGGCGCTCTCCTCCGCAACGCGAATATCGTGGGCGGTGATGCCGATGTGGCGGATTTTGCCCTCCTCCTTCGCTTTGAGCATACACTCGTACATTCCCGTGCCGTCGCCCGGGCGGTAGCACTGGGTCGCCTGGTGGAACTGATAAATATCCACGTGGTCGGTTTTAAGGAGGGAAAGAGAGGTTTCGAGGTCCTTCCAAAACTGCTCCGGGGTCTTGGCGCCGGTCTTGGTGGCGATATAGATATTGTCACGGACGTCCGAAAGGGCGTTTCCTATCTTTTCTTCGCTGTCGGTATAGGCCCTCGCGGTGTCAAAAAAGGTTATTCCGCCGTCATATGCCTTGCGGAGAATTTTCACGGCGGTCTCCATATCGTCCCTTTGGACGGGAAGAGCGCCGAAAGCGTTTTGTAAAACGGTTATTCCGGTTGAACCGAGAGTTATTTTTTTCAAAGCCTTTACCTCTTTCCTTTACTTTTTAATACGCATATATTATATCACCGCCAAAATCCAGTTTCAAGCCGCTCTGGCGGTTGGTCAAATGTTTTTCTTGTTAAAGAAAAAAATAAGTAGTATAATTCGTTTAGAACAAAGCCGGAGGTGAGCACCGTGAAAATCAAAGTAAAACAGCTTCCCTATGAGGAAGTTATGGCTATCCAAAAGCCGAAGCATCTTGACCCTTTGCGCCCGAACATTATTTTCAGGACGCTTATTCGTATCCTTTCCCAAAGCGACCTTTCTAAAACCGGGTTTACATATAAGCTTCACAGAATGGACGAAGCCGGAGAGGGACCGTTTCTCATTCTTATGAACCATTCCAGCTTCATCGACCTTAAAATCGCGTCAAAGGTGCTCTATCCGAAGCCCTTTTGCATCGTCTGCACCTCCGACGGCTTCGTCGGTAAGGACTGGCTGATGCGCCATATCGGCTGCATACCCACCAAAAAATTCGTCGGCGACCCGACGCTGATAAGCGATATGCGCTGCGCTGTCGAAAAAAAGAAAGCCAGCGTCCTTATGTACCCGGAGGCGAGCTACTCCTTCGACGGCTGTGCGACGCCGCTTCCGCGGCACCTTGGGCTTCTTATGAAGAAGCTGGACGTGCCGGTGGTGACGGTTATCACCCACGGAGCTTTTGCCCGTGACCCGCTTTATAACGGGCTTCAGAACAGAAAGGTAAAAGTCAGCGCGGACGTAAGCTGTCTTTTCACCCGGGAGGAAGTCCGGGAAAAATCCGTCGAGGAGCTGGATGAAATATTGGACGGCGCTTTCAGCTTCGACAACTGGAAATGGCAGTTTGAAAACAAAGTCGAAATAAACGAGCCCTTCCGGGCGGACGGGCTCAACCGAATCCTTTATAAATGCGCCCACTGCGGCATTGAGGGACAGATGGAGGGCAAAGGCACCCTTCTCACCTGTCATAGCTGCGGCAAGCAGTACGAGCTCACGCCCCTCGGAAAGCTCCGCGCCCTTGAGGGCGAAACGGAGTTTGAGCACGTCCCCGACTGGTACAAATGGGAGAGAGAGTGCGTCAAAAACGAGCTTCTTGAGGGAAGCTACCGCCTTGACGTGCCCGTAAAAATCGGCGTTATGGTGGACTATAAAGCCATCTATATGGTCGGCGAGGGACAGCTTCGCCACGATTCCGAGGGCTTCTTCCTCACCGGCTGTGACGGAAATCTCGAATACAGCCAAAAGCCCCTTGCCTCCTACAGCCTTTATTCTGACTATTACTGGTACGAAATCGGCGACGTCATCTGCATCGGCGACAAGGACAGGCTTTTCTATTGCTTCCCGCAGGGCGGAGGCGACGTTGTCGCAAAGACGAGAATCGCCGCGGAGGAGCTTTACAAGCTCAAAAAAGCCCGCCGCAAAAGGACGGAGCGCGTCGCCGCTCTGTCCGGCGAAGCGGCAGAAACAAGCATATAATGAACAAAAAACGGCTCGCCGAAAGGCGAGCCGTCGCTTTTTGGAGCAGATAACGGGAGTCGAATACGCTTATTGCTTATAATTTAAGCCATTAGTGCTCTGTTTTGCTCCAACCGTGTTTCCTTCCGGTCTGTTATAGAGGTCGTCGGAGATGTTCTGTAAATCGCGGTAATTTACTTGATTTT
>JAEDJF010000143.1 GCA_016296485.1 Oscillospiraceae bacterium | reverse complement strand
GCGTCCTTGGTTGCCTGACGCTGGGAGTCGGTGAAGTAGGCGGGAACGGTGATGACCGCTTCGGAAACGGTCTCGCCGAGGTAGGCTTCGGCGTCCGCTTTGAGCTTCTGAAGAATCATTGCGGAAATCTCTTGCGGGGTGTAGCCCTTGCCGTCGATGCTCACTTTATAGTCGGAGCCCATTTTACGTTTGATAGAGGTGATGGTTCTTTCGGGGTTGGTGACGGCCTGGCGTTTTGCCGCCTGACCGATGATGCGCTCGCCGGTTTTGGAAAAGCCGACGACGGAGGGGGTGGTTCTTGCGCCTTCGGGGTTCGGGATAACGACGGGTTCGCCCGCTTCCATTACCGCGACGCAGGAGTTGGTAGTACCAAGGTCAATACCGATGATTTTAGACATAATATATTCCTCCAGATTCTGAAAGTCAGATTTTACAGATTTTATATGTTAAGGGAAAACCCTTAATTTCAGTTCGCTACGACGACCATCGAGAAGCGAATCACCTTGTCGCCGAGGGTGTAGCCCTTGCGGTAAACGTCGGTGATGACGTTTTCGCCGTACGCCGGGTCGTCATTGTGCATAACGGCGTTGTGGAATTTCGGGTCAAACTGTTCCCCGAGGGCGGGAATCTCTTTGAGTCCAAGCTGGTCGAACGCCTCTTTGATGGAATTTCCGATGAGGTCGATGCCCTTTTTGTACTCCGCGTCCGGGCACTCGTAGTTGGACGCCCGGTCGAAGCTGTCGAGAATCGGAAGGAGCTTTTTAACGGCGTCGGCGGTGGCGTCGCCGTAAACGGCGTCCTTTTCCCGCTGGCTTCTCTTGCGGAAGTTGTCGTACTCCGCAAGGGTCCGAAGGTAGCGGTCGTTGAGCTCGTCTTTTTCCTTCTTTAATTTCTCAAGCTCGGCTTTGAGGGTTTCGAGCTCGTTTGTTTCCTCGGCGGCGGCTTCCTGCTGCTCCTCCGGGGCGGTGGTGGTGGTTTTTTCTTTTTCTTCCATTATTCCTCTCCTGTTTTCTGTTGATATGTCATCGAAAGCAGAGTTCCGAGTTTTTCCGCGAAATATTCAAGATGCGGGATGAGTCTTGCGTAGTCCATCCGGACGGGTCCGATGAGCCCGATTGTTCCGCAGTCGTTCTCCCCTATTGAGAACCGCGCCACAAGAAGCGAGCTTCCCGAAAGCTCCGAAAGGCTGTTCTCCTTGCCGATGAAAACCGTAACCCCCGAGGGGTTGCTCCCGAGGACGGGACCGATTTCCTCCCGCCTTGAAAGGAGCTTCATAATTTCCAGCGCCCTGTCGGAGTACTGGTTATAGGTGAGGAGCTTTTCCTCGCCCCCGAGGTAATACTGCCCGTCGTAAACCTCCTTGCAAAGCTCGTAGATTCCGACGATTAAGGGATTAAAGACCTCCGTATAGTCCCCGAGGCGGATTGCCACGGACCTTACGTAGTCCGCGCTTATCTCTTTAAGGGTCCGTCCGGCGAAGCTCCCGTTGGCGAATTTCTTGAAGAAATCCGTAATGCCGACGTTGACTTCAAAATTGAGGCGGCAGACCTTGCTTTTCACTACGCCGCTCGAGGCAATCACGAGAAGCACCACCGTTCCCCTGTCCGCCGGGACGATGTCGATGTGCTCGACGGTGACGTGGGCGGGGGTTGTGGTCATGGCGACGGTGGCGCAGCCGGTATATTCCGCAAGGGCTTCCGCAGAGTCCTGCAAAAGTCTGTCCGGGTCCGGGTCGCCCACGTTAAAGAGGGCGTCGATGCCGTCCTTTTCGTCCTCGGTGAGGGGTTTTTCCCGCATCAGGTTGTCGATATAGATTCGGTAACCGAGGTGGGACGGAACCCTTCCGGCGGAGGTGTGGGGCTGTTCAAGGAGCCCCATCGAAAAGAGCGCCGCCATTTCGTTCCGGACGGTGGCGGGTGAAACGCCGATTCCCGGCATTTCGGAGAGGGTCTTCGACCCGACGGGCTCGCCGGTTTTAATATAGGTTTCAATTATGGCGGAAAGAATCTTCTGTTTTCTCTCGTCGAACCGCAAAGCCCACGCCCCCTTTCCGTTCGGTTTTGCTTTTGTTTTTTGGTTTCCGGCTTTTTACGGCGCAGCCGTTCTGGCGTTTCAAGGCGCCGCTTCGGCGGTTTAGCACTCAGCTCTTTCGAGTGCCAACAACTATATTATACATACATTTCCCG
>JAEDJF010000142.1 GCA_016296485.1 Oscillospiraceae bacterium | reverse complement strand
AGATAAAACGAAATTGTTTTCCACCCTTCCACCGCTAACGCGGTCCCCCTCCCCTAATAGGGGAGGTTTTTCGGCGGGGTCAAGACCCCGCCCTACCATAGAGAGTGCGTGGAAAGGCGGGCGGGTATTATCCGCCCCTATTTTTTCTTTACAATCCTTCTGAAGACCGCCGCGGAAAGCCCGGCGAGCTTCACCTCGACGGAGTTTTCAAAGCCCCCGGCGGGCTTTTTGCGGCTTCGAAGAGCGCCGTTCAGATATTCGCCGCTTCCGCCGAAGGTCGGGTCGTCGCTGTTAAGAATCTCCCGCCAGCTCCCCTTTTCTGGAAGCCCGCAGGCGAAGCCCGGGTTGGGGTTCGCGGAAAAATTAAAGACGAAAAGAAGCTCCTCGCCGGTTTCGGAGTCCATCCGGCGGAAGGCTGCGGCGTTTTCCGCCGCCGCGTCGCAGCTTGCCCAGGAGAAGTTCTCCCAGCCGTCGCCCTCGCCCCAGAGGGCGGGGCTCTCTTTGTAAAGAAGGTTGAGCGCCCGGCTCCAGTCCCAGAGCCGCCTGTGGGTTTCGTACTGCAAAAGCAGCCAGTCGATTTCCCTGTTTTCGTCCCATTCGATGAACTGACCGAACTCCTGTCCCATAAAAAGGAGCTTCTTTCCCGGGTAGCCGGTCATATAGGCGTAGAGCGCCCGAAGCCCCGCGAATTTCTGCTCGTAGCTTCCGGGCATCTTGTTAATCAGGGAACATTTCCCGTGGACCACCTCGTCGTGGGAGAAGGGGAGGACGTAGCTTTCGGAGAAAGCGTACATCATTCCGAAGGTCAGCTTGTCGTGGTTATAGCTTCGGAAAACCGGGTCGAGGGACATATAGTGGAGGGTGTCGTTCATCCAGCCCATATTCCATTTGAGCGTGAAGCCGAGCCCGCCGGAGGCGGCGGGCTTCGTAACGAGGGGCCAGGCGGTGCTCTCCTCCGCCACGGTTATGACCCCGGGGTACTCCTTTGAAACGGCGTCGTTGAGGTCCCGAAGGAGCGACACCGCCTCGAGGTTCTCCTTGCCCCCGAACTTGTTCGGGAGCCACTTTCCGTCCTGTTTTCCGTAGTCCCGGTAGAGCATGGACGAGACGGCGTCCGCCCTTATTCCGTCGATATGGTATTTGTCGAGCCAGTACATGGCGGAGGAAATGAGGAAGCAGCGCACCTCGCTGCGCCCGAAGTCGAAGACCCTCGTGCCCCACTCCTCGCGCTCGCCCATAAGCGGGTTTTTGTACTCGTAGCAGGCTTCGCCGTCGAAATCCGAAAGCCCGTAGCCGTCCTTCGGAAAATGCGCCGGGACCCAGTCCATAATTACCCCGAGCCCCGCTTTGTGAAGGGTGTCCACGAAGTACATAAAGTCCTCCGGCGCGCCGTAGCGGGAGGTGGGGGAGAAGTAGCCGAGGCACTGGTACCCCCAGGAACCGTCGAAGGGGTACTCGGTGACGGGCATCAGCTCCACGTGGGTGTAGCCCATTTTTACGGCGTAGGCGGAGAGCTCATCGGCGCTCTTGCGGTAGTCGAAAACCTCCCCGTCCGGGTAGCGCCGCCAGGAGCCAAGCTGTACTTCATATATATTCACCGGGCGGGTTTTAATGTCCGTTTTTTTGCGGCGCTCGAGCCAGTCGGCGTCGCCCCACTGGTACTCCGGCTCGTAAACCACGGAGGCGGTGGCGGGTCTTGTCTCGCTGTGAAAGGCGTAGGGGTCGGCTTTTAAAAGGGTTTTGCCTTTTTTGGAGGCGACGGCGAACTTGTAAAGGTCGCCCTTTTTCGCCCCGGGAACGAAAGCTTCCCAGACGCCGCCCCCGCTTATTTTCTCCATCGGGAACGCCTTTTCGTCCCAGCCGCAGAAGCTTCCGGTTACGAAAACGCCCCGGGCGTTCGGCGCCCAGACCCTGAAAACGAAGCCCCTTTCGCCGTTTTTCTCGGCGGAATGCGCCCCGAGAAACTCATAGGCGCGGAAATTCGTGCCCTGGTGGAAGAGATAGAGCGGAAGGTCGAGGTTTTGTTTCATTCTCGGGCTCCTTTCGTGGCGGCTTTTTCCGGCGGCAAAGCCGCCTTCCTATTAAATATTCTATCAGATTACCTATACATATTTCAATGCGGAAATTATAACAAATTCTCCCCGGGATTTACGCCAATTTGACGAAACGCAAGGCGCGCTGCGCCGCAGCGCAAAACCGC
>JAEDJF010000141.1 GCA_016296485.1 Oscillospiraceae bacterium | reverse complement strand
AATTTCTGGAACAAAAAGAAAAGGGGCCGCCCCTCCGCGGCGGCGACGGCGGCGCCCCTTAAAATTATCCCCCTCGGCGGTCTCGGCGAAATCGGAAAGAATATGACCGTCTATGAGTACGGGGACGAAATAATAATCGTCGACTGCGGAATGGCGTTCCCGGACGACGATATGCTGGGCGTTGACCTCGTAATTCCGGATTTCACCTATCTTGAGGAGAACAAGGACAAAATCAAGGGGCTTTTCATCACCCACGGACACGAGGACCACATAGGCGCCGTGCCCTATCTTCTTCAGAAGCTCAACGTCCCGGTTTACGCGACGCCCTTCAGCATGGCGCTCATCGAGCTGAAGCTCGCTGAAAAGGGACTTCTTAAAAAGGCGAAGCTCACCGTCGTGAAGCCCGGCGAAACCGCCTCGGTTGGTAAGATGAGCGTTGAGTTCATCTTCGTCAACCACTCCATTCCGGACTCCTGCGCCCTCGCAATTCACACCCCCGCCGGCGTCGTTATCCAGACCGGCGACTTCAAGGTTGACTACACCCCCGCAAGGGGCGGCATCATCGACCTTGCCCGCTTCGGCGAGCTCGGAAACAAGGGCGTTCTGGCGCTTCTGGCGGACTCCACCAACGCGGAGCGCCCGGGCAGCACCCCCAGCGAGAGAATCGTCGGGGAGAGCTTCGACGTGCTCTTTAAAAACGCCGAGGGACGGCGAATCATCATCGCCACCTTCTCCTCCAACGTCCACAGGGTCCAGCTTGCCATCGACTCCGCCGTGAAGTTCGGGCGCAAGGTCGCCGTCACCGGCAGAAGCATGGAGCAGGTGGTTGGAAAAGCCCTCGAAATGGGCTACCTCGACGCCCCGGAGGGCACCGTCGTGCCCCTCGACGCCATAACCAGAATGCCCGAGGGCGAGGCGGTCATAGTCACCACCGGAAGCCAGGGCGAGCCCATGTCCGCCCTCACGAGAATGGCGGTGGGCGACCACAGAAAGGTCAACATAACGAGCCGCGACCTTGTAATAATTTCCGCTTACCCCATTCCGGGCAACGAGAAATACGTGGGCAAGGTGGTAAACGAGCTGATGAAGCTGGGGGCTTCCGTCGTTTACGACAGATACAGCCAGATTCACGTCTCGGGTCACGCCTGCCAGGACGAGCAGAAGCTGATGCTCGCCTTAACGAAGCCCAGATATTTTATCCCCGTCCACGGCGAATATAAGCACCTCAAAAAGCACAGCGAGCTGGCGGTGCAGATGGGAATGGACGAGAATAGCGTCGTTATTCCGGAGCTCGGGCGGGTAATCGAGATAAACGAAGCGAAGGTCGTCGACTCCGCAACGGTCACCGCCGGGGCGGTGCTCGTGGACGGACTCGGCGTCGGCGACGTCGGAAGCGTCGTCCTCCGGGACAGAAAGCACCTCGGCGAGGACGGACTGGTCGTCGTGAACGTCACCCTGAGCGACAAGGGCGAAATCCTTGCGGGACCGGACCTCGTCTCCCGGGGCTTCGTCTACGTCCGGGATTCCGAGGACCTGATGGAGGCGGCGAAAAAGGTCATCACCGATGCGGTCCTTTCCGGCGTCTCCGAAAACAAGCGGGATTGGCAGAACCTCAAGACCAAGATCCGCGACGCCGCCAGCAGCTTCCTCTACGGTCTCACCCAGCGCTCCCCGATGATACTTCCGATTATTCAGGAAGTTAAAACGAAGGAGCAGTAAAAGAATAGCGAAGAAAAACGCCGCCCTCAGGCGGCGCTTTTTTGCGTCCCGCCGTCAATATGGCGCCCGCCGCTTTCTATAGGTTTGCACCGTTTTGCACTGCGCCCGAAGCCGTAGGGGCGGATAGCATCCGCCCGCCTTCGCAAAATTGTTTGCACGTTTGAAAACGGAACGCCGAGGACGGCGTTCCCTACGGTCGCGCTTCCGCCTCGCTATGCAGCTCGGCGATGTGACCTATCGTGGGAAATTGCTTCGCTTCGCGGCGGTAGCCGCTGTCCGGTCGAGCACCCCCAGTTCCGTTTCTCTCGCATCGTGCGAAACTCATTTAGCACGGATTTGTCGGGGTGCTCCCCCTGATGAGCGTAGCCTGCGAAGCGCCGCCAGTGGCGGAAGAAGCGAGCAGGGTACGGCGCCGCGGTCAAAAATTTCAAGGCGTATGCCGCCGAAATTTTTGGGCACCGCAAGAGAGACGTTTGCGGGAGCAAACGCAA
>JAEDJF010000040.1 GCA_016296485.1 Oscillospiraceae bacterium | reverse complement strand
TGCTCGAGGAAAATATCGGTGCTCAAAGCATCACCGTAATGGTGCAGAAGGAGGCCGCCCAGCGGATAACCGCCCTTCCGGGAACGAGGGACTGCGGCGCTATAACGGCGGCGATACACTATTACAGCGTGCCGAAAAAGCTCTTTGACGTCGGAAAGGGGAACTTCGTTCCGGCGCCGAAGGTGGATTCCTCGGTCATCAAGCTCGATGTGCGCAAAGAGCCCCCGGTAAAAGTTGAAAGCGAGGAACAGTTTTTTAAAGTCGTCAAAGCCGCTTTCAGCCAGAGGAGAAAAACCCTTGCGAACTCTCTTTCCTCCGGTCTCGGGCTCAAAAAAGACGATATTTACGCCGTTCTTGAGGAATGCGGCTTCGGCGTTAACGCAAGGGCGGAGGAGCTTTCCCTCGAGGATTTTGCGGTCCTTGCCGCCGCTATCGGCAAAAGGAAAGCAAAATCAGAAGCTTTAACCACTTGATTTCTTCGGCGATAGAATGTATACTTATCCCTGAACGAAAAAATCGTTTAAAATTTGGGAGGATACAAAAATGAAAAAAATCGTTTCAATACTTCTCGTTCTCGTGATGGTTCTCAGCTTTGCCGCTTGCTCCAAAGCACCCGTTGCCGAGTTCAAAATTCTTGACACCGACGGAACTCTTCTTTACGAGTTCGAAGCCGAGATAACCGAGGGCGCCACCGCCGGTTCTCTCCTTGAGGATTACCTCAAAGCGAACAACATCGACTACACCATCGTTGACGGCACCATGCTCAACAACATCGGCGACCGTGCAAACGACACCGAAAACTGGTCCGTTTACTGGGCAGTTTATCTCAACGGCGAATACGGTCAGCTCGGTCTCTGGGAGCAGACCCTTGAGGACGGCGACCTTGTGGAACTCAAATATGAGGAAAGCAATTTCTGATTAAGAGAGCAAAAGACGAAAAGCACCCCAAAAGGGGTGCTTTTTTTGTCGGATTCTTTTAATATTTTTATACTTGTATAATTAAAATATTCTTGTTATAATATAAAATACGCTAATTTTGCGCTTTTGTATATACCCGGGCTTTCGGAGCATAATATTAAAAAACTCCGGAGGTTCAGAAAATTATGGAAGAGGAAAAGAAAAACTGTTCGGAGGACGAAAGCCTTAATGAACAGGAAACCCAGACGGACCAGATTATTAAAACCGGCTCCGTCACAAAAACAAAAGGCAAACACTGTATCCACTGCCTCACCATTGTAGGACAGGTGGAGGGACACTATATCCTTCCGCCGCAAAATAAAAGCACAAAATACGAACACGTAATTCCCCAGCTCGTCGCCATCGAGGAGGACCCGGAAATCGAAGGGCTTATCGTTATGCTCAACACCGTCGGCGGAGACGTTGAAGCGGGTCTTGCCATTGCGGAGCTCATTTCCGGAATGAGCAAGCCAACCGTTTCTCTCGTCCTCGGCGGCGGACATTCCATCGGCGTGCCGCTGGCCTGTTCCGCCAAGGCGTCGTTCATCGTGCCCTCGGCGACGATGACCATTCACCCGGTGAGAATGAACGGGCTCGTCCTCGGCGTTCCCCAGACGCTCTCCTATTTTGACAAGATGCAGGAGCGCATTACGAAATTCGTCGTCGGCAATTCGAACATTTCCGCCGAGCGCTTCCGGGAACTGATGTTTACGACCGGGGAGCTTATTACCGACGTCGGTACCGTTCTTGACGGCGAGAACGCCGTAAGGGAGGGGCTCATCGACAACCTCGGCGGACTTTCGGACGCAATAAAATGCCTCTATTCGCTCATTGAGGAGAAAAAGGGCGGAAAAGAGGCGGAGAAATGATACTTTGGACCGTCGAGCCGGTTGACAGGATTTTCCCGAGTCCGCAGCCGGAAAGAAGTATAATGGAAATTGACGGCGGGCTTCTCGAGGGGGAAAAGACCCCCGAGGGCTTTAAGGTCTCCCGCCTTATTTCAACGGACCCGGGACTTTTCCTCAAAGAGGAATACGCGCCGGGGATAGTAAAGAAAATGTAAATCTTTCCCCGCGGGCGGAAAACGCCCGCCCGTACATAAGTTAAGGAGAAAAATATGAGCTTATTTGACGCGATAATCCAAGGAATAATCCAGGGGCTTACGGAATTTCTTCCGGTTTCGAGCAGCGGACACCTTTCGCTGTATCAGCATTTTACCGGAAACAGCGGCGAAGCCGCCGGAATTTATTCGATACTTCTCCATCTCGGAACGCTCCTCGCGGTGTTCATTGCGTTCCGAAAAGAGATAATCGGAATGATAGTGGAATTTTTCAGAATGCTCGGCGAAATATTCACCGGAAAATTCGACCGCAAAAATATGAA
This sequence comes from Oscillospiraceae bacterium, assembly GCA_016296485.1. Taxonomy (GTDB): domain Bacteria; phylum Bacillota; class Clostridia; order Oscillospirales; family Ruminococcaceae; genus UMGS1668. The sequence goes on along the minus strand of JAEDJF010000040.1, from coordinate 9,707 downwards.
CGGTTCGAGGAGAATGATTTTCCTTCTCGTAGTGAGCCTTCTGCCCCTTTGTTTTTTCTATTTTCTCTCCGATTTTTATAATTCCCTCGCGGCGGACAGCGACATAGTGGTCGAGGGGCTTTGCTTCCTCCTCACCGCCGCGCTTCTGATAATCTCCGGAAAATGCGTAAAAGCCGGGGGACGGGGCGCCGATGAAATGACCTGGAAGGACGCCCTCGGAATGGGAATTATGCAGGGGATTGCACCCCTTCCCGGGCTTTCCCGCTCCGGCTCGACCATTTCCACCGGGCTCATTCTCGGCGTTTCAAGGGAACAGGCGGTCTCCTTCTCGTTCATAATGGGAATGCCTGCGGTGCTGGCGGCGAACGTCCTCGAGGTGCCGGAAGCGCTTTCCGGCGCGGTCGAGATAAACTGGGCGGCGGCGCTCATAGGAATGGCGGTGGCGCTTATCGTTGGTCTCGCCGCAATAAAGACCGTCAAAATGCTCGTTACAAACGACAAGTTCACGTATTTCGCGTGGTACCTCCTCGCGCTGGGCGCAATCGTAGTGGCGCTCGGAATTTACGAACACGCCGTGGGGACAATCATTAGATTTTGAGGTAAGCTGAATGGCAACGAAAAAGACGACAAAAAGCAAGAAAACAACCAAAAAACAGCAGGAAGAGGAGCTCTCCACCAAGAGACAGCTTTCGGCAATAATATTTTTTGCCCTCGGCGTAATTTTTATCGCCATGACCCTTGTGACCGGGGAATACCTTTGGGAGACCCTCCATTACGCCATGTTCGGGCTCTTCGGCTGGTGCGCGTACCTTATCGGACCGGTGTTTATCTACCTTGCGGTTATGAACACCCTTGAGCGCCCGACCTTTTCAACCAGCGCCCAGGGTTGGGAGAGCCTTGCGCTTTTGCTCCTTTTAAGCGGAATCACCACCGTTTTTACGAAGGATATGGAGCTTTCCGGCGGCGTATTCAAGCAAATCGGTCAGCTTTATACATACGGAAAGGACCTCACCGGCGGCGGAGTCCTTTCAATAGTGTTCGGCGTTTCCTCAATGGCGCTTATGGGGCGGACCGCCGCAATAATCGTCGGAATCGTATTTATAGCCGTGATGATAATGCTCCTCACCGGAACGACCCTCATCGGCTTCGCCAAGGACACCAAGAAGGCTGGCGAAAAGATAAAAGAGGTCTATGTTGAACAGGTTGAGCAGCACAAGGCGGCGGAGGTTTCCCGCCGCAACGTCCAGATAGATATTCCCCTTGACGATACGCCCGTGCGCTATCAAAAGGAGGAGACCGGGGACGCAGTCCGCCGCTCCAAGGAGAAGCTTCTCGGAAAGACCTCAGAAAAGCCCCAGGGCGGATTTGTTGTCCCGGACGTTCCGGACGAGCCCGCCGCTCACGTGACAACGGTGAAGCAGGAGGAGAAAAAATACACCGCCGAAAACGAGCCCATTCACGGCTTCAGCGCGGTGGCTCCCTCCGAAAAGGAGATAGCAGCGCCTCCTAAAAAGCATATGGACGTTCAGATTGATATTCCCCTTGACGAAATAAAGCCCGCCGACGAACAGATGGCGGAGGCGGCAAAGGACCCGAAACTTGAGGAGCTCATTAACCGGGCGATGGAGACCCCGGTGAAGGTCAAGACCCCGAAGGAGGAGCTCCAGGCAATCGCCGACGAGGAAACCAAGAAAATCACCGAGATAATGGACGACCTTGAGACGATTCCCTACGTTTTCCCGAATATCGGACTTCTTAAAGAGGTCAAAAACCGGGACGGCGAGAACATCAACGAGGAGCTTCGGAAAAAAGCGGACATCATTATGACCACCCTCCAGAGCTTCGGCGTACAGGCGAAGGTAATAAATATCTGCCGGGGACCGGCGGTAACGAGATATGAACTCCAGCCCGGAGCGGGCGTCAAGGTCAGCAAGATAGCGAACCTTGCGGACGACCTTGCCCTTGCCCTTGCGGCGGACGGCGTCCGAATGGAGGCGCCCATTCCCGGCAAGGCCGCCGTCGGAATCGAGGTTCCGAACAAGAACCGCAGCGTAGTGAGCATCAGAGAGGTAATCGACTCCGACGAGTTCCGCTCCGCGAAATCGAAACTCACCGTCGCCCTCGGGCGCGACATAGTTGGCAACATCGTCCTTGCGGACCTTGCGGCGATGCCGCACCTTCTGGTTGCCGGCTCCACCGGCTCGGGAAAATCCGTCTGCATCAACACGATGATAATATCCCTTCTTTATAAGGCGAACCCGGACGAGGTGAAACTCCTTCTTATCGACCCGAAGGTCGTTGAGCTCAACGTCTATAACGGAATCCCCCACCTTCTTATCCCGGTGGTCACCGACCCTAAAAAGGCGGCGGGCGCCCTCAACTGGGCGGTTTCCGAGATGCTCAAGCGGTACCAGATTTTTGCTGAGAACGGCGTAAGGGATATTTCCGGCTACAATGAGCTGGCGGAGGAGCGTGACGACATTCAGCCCATGCCCAAGGTCGTCATCATCATCGACGAGCTTGCCGACCTTATGATGGTCGCCTCCAGCGACGTCGAAAACGCCATCAACCGCCTTGCGGCGCTCGCCCGCGCCGCAGGAATGCACCTCGTCGTCGCAACCCAGCGTCCCTCCGTTGACGTTATCACAGGCACCATCAAATCCAACATCGGCAGCAGAATCGCTTTTAAAGCGTCCTCCCAGATCGACAGCCGCACCATTCTTAACGAGAGCGGCGCCGAAAAGCTCCTCGGCAAGGGCGATATGATTTATCACCCCCAGACCGAAAGCGCCGCAAGGGTACAGGGCTGCTACGTCAGCGACCGGGAGGTCGAGGAGGTCGTAAGGTTCGTAAAGAACGGCGGCACCGCCGCCTATGACGAGGGAATACTCGACGACATCGAAAAGCTCGCGGCTAAAGACAAGAGTAAGAAGCCCGGCGACGACGCCGAAAACGACGGCGGCGGCTTCGACGAAGAGGACGATATGCTCTCCGCCGCAATCGAATGCGTCGTCGAAATGGGACAGGCCTCCACCTCGATGCTTCAGCGAAAGCTGAAGCTCGGCTACGCGAGAGCCGCAAGAATCATCGACCAGATGGAGGAGCGGGGAATCGTCGGACCCTTTGAGGGCAGCAAGCCCCGCCAGGTGCTTATTACGAAGGAGCAGTGGCTCGAAAAACAGCTCCAGAGCGACGAATAATTTTCCGCCCTTTGGGCGGAAAGTAAAAATAAACTGACGGGAGGAACCCAATTTTGAGTATTTTCAGCAAGATAAACGAGGGACTTAAAAAGACCCGCGAGTCCCTTAAGGAACGCTTCGACGACGTTTTTTCCGTTTCAAAAATTGACGACGAGCTCTTTGAGGAGCTGGAGGAAGCCCTCGTTCTGGCGGATACCGGCGCGGCAACTGCGGCGGACATCTGCGAGGAGCTTCGCAAAAAGGTAAAAAAAGAGGGAGTTTCCGACCCGGAGCAGGTCCGCAATATGATGGCGGAGGTAATTGCCGAAATGCTCCGCGGCGGACAGGAGCTCGACCTTGAAAATAAACCCGCAATAATTCTTATGATAGGCGTAAACGGCGCGGGCAAGACCACCACCATCGGAAAGCTCGCCAAGCGCTTCACCGATGAGGGAAAACGCGTCGTCCTTGCGGCGGCGGACACCTTCCGCGCCGCCGCCATCGAACAGCTTGAGGTTTGGGCGGAGCGTTCCGGCGCGGAGCTCATTAAACATTCCGAGGGCTCCGACCCTGCGGCGGTGGTCTATGACGCCATAGCCGCAGGAAAGGCGAGAAAGGCGGACGTCATCATCTGCGACACCGCCGGAAGGCTCCAGAACAAGAAAGGGCTTATGGACGAGCTCGCCAAAATCGGAAGAATAATCGAGCGGGAGGCGGGAAATTCCTCCGTCGAAACGCTCCTTGTTCTTGACGCCACCACCGGACAGAACGCCCTCAACCAGGCGAGAGAGTTCGGAAACGCCTGCGGAATAAGCGGAATCGTCCTTACGAAGCTCGACGGCACCGCCAGGGGCGGCGTCGTTGTCGGAATAAGACAGGAGCTCAAGATTCCGATCAAATTTATCGGCGTCGGCGAGCAGGCGGAGGACCTTCAGCCCTTTGACCCGGACGCTTTCGCAAAGTCCCTTTTTGAATAATTAGGGCTAAATTGAGCAAAAAACGGCAAAATTTGACTAAAATCACAGTAACAACAAGAACGAAGCGTAAAATTACAAAATGAGCTTCTTAAAAAGGAGAACTGAAATGATAACTACGAAACAAAGAGCTTATCTTCGGGGCGTTGCCAACGGGATAAACGCAATCCTCCAAATCGGCAAGGAGGGCGTCACCGACGCCCTTGTGGCGAATATCGCCGAAGCCCTTGAGGCGAGGGAGATAGTAAAGGTCGCCGTCCTTGAAACGTCCCCCGTTTCCGCCAAGGAAGCCATCGCCGATGTGATGGAGAAAATCCCGGGGACCGAAGCGGTCCAGGTCATAGGACGCCGCTTCACCGTCTATAAACGCAACCTTAAAGAGCCGAAGATAATCCTTCCCTGAGGGAAAAGCGATGAAAATTGGAATTTACGGGGGCAGCTTCGACCCGGTCCACAACGGTCACATAAACGCCGCGAAAACCTATATGGAGGAGCTGGCGCTCGATAAAATCATAATCGTTCCGGCGTATTGCCCGCCGCACAAAAAGGGACTTGCCCTTACTCCGTCGGAGCACCGGCTCAATATGTGCCGCCTTGCCTTCGGCGAAATGCCGGGCTTCGAGGTGTCGGATATTGAAATACAGCGTGCGGACGAGGGCTATATGTCCGACACGGTGGAGCAGTTCAAAGAAGCGTACCCGAATGACGAGCTCTATCTCCTTATGGGCGAGGATATGCTTCTCAGCTTCCGCCAGTGGCACGCCTGGCAGAAGATAACCGATATGGCGGTTATCGCCTCCGCCGCTCGGAATTGGGAGAGCGGCTCCGCCATGGAGGCGGAGGCGGCGGAGCTTCGGAGCTACGGCGCCGAGGTGAAAATAATCCCCATTGACGTTAAGGAGATTTCCTCCACCATGGTGCGCGAAGCGGTCCGCCGGGCGGACGATATTTCGTCTATGGTGCCGGAAAACGTGGCGGAATACATCTGGAGCCACTATTTATATTACAGCGAATAACCCCGGTTTTTTATAAACGGGGGGCGCGCCTTGCCGAAAGACGGCGGGCGCGCGAAAAGCGAGATCCGAAAAGGAGGGCAGAATATGCTCAAAAAAGCGGCAGCCGTAATAGTTGCGGCGTCGATACTTGTTCTTGCGCTTTGCGCCTGCTCCGGCTGGCGGGACAGCTACGAGGAATTTCTCGATAAGCTCGTCGGCAAGGTTGACGTGGAGCAGAGTCTCAGGAACACCAACGCGGAGGAGGACATCCGCGCAAGGCTTGAGGAATATACGGAGGACCAGGGAAAAATCCTTTGGTTCAACTGCGACGACTTCGACGGCGACGGAAGCCTTGAGGCTTTCTCCTTCGTCGGAAAGGCGGGAGCCCAGTACCTTGAGGGCATTCTTTGGTTCGTAAGCGAAAGCTACGCCGTGGAGCTCAAGGAAAGCGGAAAATGGGAAACTCCGGAGATAATCGAAGCCGACAACACGAACTTTATGTTCGTCGAAAACTTTGACGATGGGCTCACCTACGTTTTCGGCGTTGAAAACAGCAAGGTTTACGAAACCGCCGTTTCGGGAACCTTCTCCCACCTCACTTACGTCGGCGGAAAAGACTTCACCGCCCAGTTTACCTCCTATGACTACTATGAGGACGACGAAAAGGCGGCAAACGAAGAGCCCTCCACCAAGACCTACTGGTTCTATCTTGACGGAGGCGAGTTCTACGAGTACGGCGCGGACAATTCCCTTCGCCGCGCGGACCTTCGTAAATATCCTCTCGGCTCCGAGGTCGTTGACGAGATATACAATAACGGTCTTACGGAGGGGCTTATAAAGAAATATTACCCCAACGCCGACGAGGAGACCCTTGACTATATCGCCGAGGAGGCGGGATATTTCCAGAGCATAATGCTTCGCGAAAACGGAATAATAAACCTCAACTTCTATGGCGCTTACGACGACTGCTTCTATATCACCTTTAAGATAAGCGGGAACGACGTGGACGTCATTGACGAGGGAAGGGGCTTTTATCTTCCTGCGGCGGTGGAATCCATCGCCACCTACCCGGTGAGGTCGGCTGAATGATCTGCGAGAAGTTTTCCTCAATGAGCGAGGAGGAGATAAAAGCCCTCCTCAAAAGCCGTATGAACGCCCACCGTTTTGAGCACTCCCTGAACGTCGCAGAAAGGGCGGTGTTCCTTGCCGAAAAATACGGCGCGGACAGCGAAAAAGCCTATTTCGCCGGGCTCGTCCACGACGTTTGTAAAGGAATCCCCGAAGCGGAGCAGCTCTCAATAATCGAGGAAGCCGGCATAGCCCTTGACGAAGACACGAGGCGCTCCCCGGCGCTTTGGCACTCCATAGCCGGGGCGGTGTATATCCAGAAGGAGCTTTCGGTGACGGACGGGGATATTATAAACGCCGTCTGTTACCACACCTCCGGGCGGGCAAATATGAGCATGCTCGAAAAGGTCGTATATATGGCGGACCTTACGAGCGCGGAGCGGAATTATCCCGACGCCGAATATACCCGAAAGCTCACGGATTACAGCCTTGACGAGGGGATAGCCTACGGCGTTCGGTGGATAGCGGGGGACCTTAAAAAGCGGGGGCTTCCCGCCGGAAAGGACACCGAGGCGCTCTTTGACGAATATAAAAACGTTGAAATCACATATAAAGAATAAAAACTTTGCCGAAAGGAGAAAAAATAAATGGAATCCTATGAACTTGCAGTAAAAATAGCGAAGCTTCTTGACAAGAAAAAAGCCTCCGACATTCGCGTGCTCAAAATCCGCGACGTGAGCACCCTCGGCGATTACTTCGTAATCGCCTCCGCCAGCAACAAAAGCCACGTCCAGTCCCTTTCCGACGAAATCGACTTCGAGCTCGGTCACAACTACGGCGTAAAACCCAGAAGGGTCGAGGGCTATTCCTCCGCCAACTGGGTGCTGATGGATTACAGCGACGTCATCGTCCATATTTTCTATGAGGAAACCCGCGAGTTTTACTCCCTCGAGCGCCTTTGGAGCGACGCTAAAATCGAGGAAATTGATTACAGCGAAGAAGAAAAATAAAAAACGCGCCGCAAAGCGGCGCTTTTTTATAGGAGAGAGGGCTAAATATTTTCCCGAATCCCTTGACAACGTCCCACCAAAGTTGCTATTATAAATCTGTTATATGTTTAAAACGCTTTGACGGAGAACAGTAACCCTTAACCGCCTTTTGAAGAGAGAGCCGCGCATTTTCGGTGAAACCGCGGCAGGGCGAAAGGGCGAACTCCCTCCCGAGCGGACGCAGGAAACCGCGAATTTTTCGCGGGAGTAGAAGCGGACGGCGCGCCGCCGTTACCCGGCAAAATGAGCTTTGGGCGCTTTGCGCCAACGAGAGTGGTACCGCGAGAATTTGTTTCCCGTCTTTCGATTTTTTCGGAGGACGGGTTTTATTTTTCTCGGGGCTTTTTGAAAGGAGCTTTCAGATGGAGATAACCTATCGCAGGGCGCGTCCTTCGGACGCCGCCGCGCTGCTCGAATATTTAAAACAGGTCGGCGGCGAGAGCGACAACCTCACCTTCGGTGCGGAGGGAGTGCCCTTTTCCGTCGAGCAGGAGGAAAATTTTATTAAAAAGCTTTCCGAGAGCGAAACGGATATTATGCTGGTGGCGCTCGACGGCGAGCGGATAGTGGGCAACGGCGCCCTTAGCGCCGTCGGTCGGAACCGCTTCGCCCACAGGAGAGAGCTTTCGGTGGCGGTAATCAAAGATTACTGGGGCAAGGGCGTCGGAAGCGGAATTATGGAGCGGCTTATTGAGCACGCTAAAAATTCCGGCGCGACGGTCGTCGAGCTTCAGGTCCTCTCCGACAACGAGCGGGCGAAAGCCCTTTACCAAAAATTCGGCTTCGAGTATTTCGGCACCTTTAAAAAATTCTCCCGCATCGGGGAGAGATACGCCGACGCCGACTATATGAACCTTTATCTTTAAAGGCGCGGCGCAAAAATCAGTCAAAAACAATTTCAGATAAAATTGGAGGAAAAACAAAAATGAAAGGCTACGATTTCCAAGGAATCGAAAAGAAGTGGCAGGAAATCTGGGACGAAAAAAAGCCCTTTGCCGCCACGGACGATTACACCAAACCCAAGTATTACGCCCTCGTTGAGTTCCCCTACCCCTCCGGACAGGGACTCCACGTCGGTCACCCCCGTTCCTATACCGCCCTTGACATTGTGGCGAGGAAAAAGAGAATGCAGGGCTACAACGTCCTTTACCCCATGGGCTGGGACGCTTTCGGTCTCCCCACCGAGAACTTCGCCATAAAGAATCATATCCACCCGGAAATAGTGACGAAGAAAAACGTCGAGCATTTTAAAGCCCAGCTCAAATCCCTCGGTCTTTCCTTCGATTGGGACAGGGAAATCAACACCACCGACCCGAATTACTATAAATGGACCCAGTGGATTTTCCTCCAGCTTTATAAACGCGGTCTCGCCTATAAAAAAGAAGCGAACGTGAACTGGTGCACCGGCTGTAAAGTCGTCCTCGCCAACGAGGAGGTCGTGAACGGCGTCTGCGAGCGCTGCGGAAGCGAGGTTGTCCACAAGGTAAAATCCCAGTGGATGCTCAAAATCACCGAGTACGCCCAGCGCCTCATCGACGACCTTGACGAGGTGGACTATATCGAGCGCGTAAAGACCTCACAGATAAACTGGATCGGTCGCTCCACCGGCGCGGAGGTCGATTTCGGCACCACCGCCGGAGACAAGCTCACCATTTACACCACCCGCTGCGACACCCTTTTCGGCGCCACCTATATGGTAATGAGCCCCGAGCACGCCTACATTGAAAAATGGGCGGACAGAATCGAAAATATGGACGAGGTCCGGGCTTACCAGGAAGCCGCCGCCAAAAAATCCGACTTCGAGCGCACCGAGATGGCGAAGGACAAAACCGGCGTCGAACTCAAGGGCGTTCGCGGAATAAACCCCGTCACCGGAAAGGAAATTCCGATTTTCATCTCCGACTACGTCCTCACCAGCTACGGCACCGGCGCTATCATGGCGGTTCCCGCCCACGATACCCGCGACTGGGAATTCGCCAAAAAGTTCGGTCTTCCGATAATCGAGGTCGTCAAGGGCGGCAACGTTGAAGAAGCGGCATATACCGACTGCGCCACCGGAATAATGGTGAACTCCGGCTTTGAGGACGGAATGACCGTCGAGGAAGCGAAAAAAGCTATGATTGCCTACCTTGAAAAGGAGGGCATAGGTCACGCCAAGGTGAACTTCAAGCTCCGCGACTGGGTCTTCAGCCGCCAGAGATACTGGGGCGAGCCCATTCCGATGATTTACTGTGAAAAATGCGGCTGGCAGCCCGTTCCCGAGGACCAGCTTCCTCTGCTTCTCCCGGAGGTGGAGTCCTATGAGCCCACCGACACCGGCGACAGCCCCCTTTCCAAGATGACCGACTGGGTCAACACCACCTGTCCCTGCTGCGGCGGTCCCGCGAAGCGCGAGACGGACACCATGCCCCAGTGGGCGGGCTCCTCCTGGTACTTCCTCCG
>JAEDJF010000140.1 GCA_016296485.1 Oscillospiraceae bacterium | reverse complement strand
CAAGAAGCTCTTTTTCTTTTTCGCTCATAATGAACCATCCTTGTTTATTAGTTTCGCTTTTGCCGAAAAAAACTTCGGCACATTAAATGACAATTATATATTATAATTGCTCCTGCGGATTATTTCAAGAGCTAAGGACAAAACAAATTATGAATTATCGCGAAAAATTTGGTATTTTTCGCGATTTTAAATAAAAACAGCAGTCAAATGACGAATTAAAAATACACGGACAGCCTTCCGGGGCTGTCCGTGCTTCGCCGGCGGCATATAGAAGTTACGCCGTCTTTTCCGCCGCTTCGACGTTGGAAAACGTCTTGTTTGTTTCCGTTATTACGAACTCCGTCGAGAACTCGTTGAGGACAATGGAGGTAAGTCCTCCCTGCCCGCCGTCCGGCGCGCCCGGTTCACCGGTTTTTTCCGGGGCTTCGGGCTGCCCGTCGGCGGGAGTGTCGGGAGCTTTATTCCCCATAGCGCCGAATTCGCCTGCTTTTTCAGCTACGGATTCGAGCCATGCTCTTATTTCATCGGGAATATCCTCCGCTTTTTCGAGCCATTCGTCAAAGCCCTCCGGCGGAGTCAATTCGTTTTTCCGCATCTCCTCGCCGCCTCGGTTCGGGAACATTCCGCCCTGCTGCCCGGCGCCAACGGTATAGCCCTGCTGGACGTCGTTCACAAAGAAGGTATATTCTTTGTTGAGCTCAAGCTCGGGGCTTGAAATTGTGAGGCTCTTGAAGCTGCGGTCGGAAACCGCTTCCGCGAGCACGCTCTCGTCCTCGTCTTTAAGGGTGATTTTGCTCCCGGCTTTGCAGGTTTCGCTGAAAGTAAACTGCATATAGTTCTGTTTCGACGAAGTATCGACGTCGTCGTTTCTTCCGCCGAAGGCAATTACAATTCCGCCGTTGATGATTATCCCTTTGTCGGCGTCGATTCCGCCGTCGCCGCTTTCGCTTTTAGCTGCGGAGACAATGGTTCCGCCGTTTATAACGAGGTAGCCGTTGGAGTCGATTCCGTCGCCCTCATCCCCGAGCCCGGCACTTATGGTGATATTTCCGCCGTTAACGGTCGTTACGGAAATTCCGTCCTCGTTGGTGTTGATTCCGTCGTTTTGGGATTTGATATTGATATTGCCGCCGTTTATTGTAAGATGGAGCTCGCTGTCGATGCCCTCGTTTTCGGCGGTCACGTTAAGGATTCCCGTTCCCTCGCCGTCGGCAGAAATATTCATCGACGTCAGCGAATAGAAAGCTCCGTCGTATTTCGCGAGCTTTTTGCTCTCGGCGTTGTCCTTATAGATTTTCGCGACGTAGGAGCCGTTTATATTGTTTTCCGTTCCGTCAACTATGATTACGTTTGCCCCGGCGCTTGAGGTATCGACGGTGCCCTCGGTATCAAGGGTTTTGTCGCCGCACTCATATACGTTATAAAAGATAACCGCCGGCGCAATTTCGCAGGTTATATCCGCACCGTTGAGGAAAAGGGTGACCTTTGCGTTCGGGTCGGCTTTCGCCTCTTCGCCGAGGTCAACGGCAAGCTGACCCTTTGAAAGCTTGCCCGTGACGGCGTAGGCGCCGGGCTCGGTGATGGTCACGAGCGTATGGGCGGAGGCTTCTGCCTCGGTATGTTTATCCTTTTCCGTTCCCTCGCCGTAAGGGTTCCCGCTCTCGTAGACGTCCATATCATGGTAATACACTATCTCGCCGCCGAGGGCAACGCCGTTTACGGGCGTTTCTCCGAGGGCGGTTCCGTCAACGGTTATTTCCCCGTCAGAAAGGACAATATTCACGGCGTCCTCGATTTCCGGCTGCACTGCAGGCTCAACGATTTCGGTTTTACTTTCGTTTTCGGGGGAGGAATTTTCGCTCTCCTTCGGCGCTTCGCCGCAGCCGGCGAAAATCGCCGAAATAAGTGCGAAAGCCACCGCCGCGCTTATTGCTTTTTTCATATATAAAAACTCCTTTCGTTTCGTTCTGTAAATTATTTTACCCGTCCTCACAAAATTTGTTTTTAACAAAATATGAACCTTTTGGGCTTATTTTTTAAACAAGCTCACAAACGGCTTGCCTATGCGATTTTTTGAGAGGCAAAATTAAAAAAACGGGATTTACGCCAACTAAAGCAAAAGGGCGCCGCTTTAAATATATGTTTACAAAAAAGCGTGCTAAAACGACGAAGTGCCGACCGGGGATTTGACCCGGTCGGCTCTTCGTTTTTTTATTGA
>JAEDJF010000039.1 GCA_016296485.1 Oscillospiraceae bacterium | reverse complement strand
ACCCTGTTCGCTGTTTCGCCCACTGGGCGCGCTCACAGGCTACGCCCCGCCCTACTGTGAGAGGTGCGCGACTCTCGGGCGGATATTATCCGCCCCTACGGCGGGGGCACGGCACAAACCGCCTTTCGGCGCTTCTATTTTAATTTCGTAAACAATCTCATTTCATATAAAACAGGGAGGTTTTTAAAACGGCACAGGAAACAAAAACCACCGGGCGCTCCGCCAAAAAAGGCAAGAACCTTGTTATAGTGGAGTCGCCGGCGAAAGCCAAAACCATAGAAAAATACCTCGGACCCGATTTTGAGGTAGTCGCTTCGATGGGTCACGTCCGTGACCTTCCGAAGAGCACCCTCGGAATCGACGTGGCTCACGGCTTCGCGCCCCAGTATATCCTCATCTCCGGCAAGGAGAACCTTGTCCGGAGCCTTAAAAAAGAGGCCGCCGCCGCTTCAAACGTCTATCTCGCGACGGACCCTGACAGAGAGGGCGAAGCCATCTCCTGGCACCTTGCGAAGCTGCTGGGAATCCCGATGGATAAGCCCGTCCGCGTAACCTTCAACGAAATCACCCATTTCGGCGTGGAACAGGGAATGGCCGCCCCCCGCACCATCGACAGCGACCTCGTAAACGCCCAGCAGGGGCGGAGGGTCCTCGACCGAATCGTGGGCTATAAGCTCTCGCCCTTCCTTTGGAAAAACATAAGGGGCGGAAGCTCCCTCTCCGCCGGGCGCGTCCAGTCCGTCGCCGTCAGCCTTATCGTTGACCGGGAGCGGGAAATCGAGGCGTTCAAGCCCGAGGAGTACTGGACAATCGACGCGAAGCTCTGCGAAAAGGGCGAAACTTCGTCCTTCGCCGCAAGGCTCCAGACTAAAAACGGCGAAAAATTCGATATGAAGAGCGAGGAGGAGGCAAACGCCGTCCTTTCCGAACTCAAAGGCAAGGACTTTACCGTCGCCGGAGTCAAAAAGAGCCTTCGCAAGAAGCTCCCCGCTCCGCCCTTCATCACCTCCACCCTCCAGCAGGAAGCCTCCCTCAAGCTCGGCTTCCAGTCCCGCCGCACCATGCGCGTGGCGCAGGAGCTCTACGAGGGCGTCGACGTTCCCGGAATGGGCGCCGTCGGTCTTATAACCTATATGAGAACCGACTCCCTTCGAATTTCCGACGAAGCGAAACAGGCCGCCGCCTCCTATATCGAGGGGCGCTACGGCAAGGAGTACCTCCCCACCGCGGCAAAAACCTATAAAGCCAAGGGCAACGTCCAGGACGCCCACGAGGCAATCCGCCCCACCATGCCCGAAATTTCCCCCGACAAGCTCCAGAGCTGCCTGAGCTCCGACCAGTATAAGCTCTATAAGCTCATCTGGGAGCGCTTCATCGCGAGCCAGATGGCGGCGGCGCTTTACGACACCGTTTCAATCGACATCGCCGCCGGGGACTACGGCTTCAAGGCTTCGGGCTTCACCGTCCGTTTCGACGGTTTCACCGTCCTCTACCCCTACGGCGACGAGGAGAAGTCCTCAATTCCGAAGCACGCCGCCGCAGGCGACCTTCTCAAAGTGAAGGACCTCAAGGGCAGCCAGCACTTCACCGCGCCCCCCGCCCGCTATACCGAGGCGTCGCTGATTAAAGCCCTCGAAGAAAACGGCATCGGGCGCCCGTCCACCTACGCCCCCATAATAACGACCATTCTGAGCCGCAACTACGTGGAGCGGGAGGGCAAGGCCTTAAAACCCACCAGCCTCGGCATCATCACCGTCGACCTCATCAAGGAGCATTTTTCCAATATCGTGGACGTGGACTTCACGGCGAAAATGGAAAAGGACCTCGACAAGGTCGAGGCGGGAAAGACCGACTGGGTCCATATGATAAAGAAATTCTACGACGATTTTTCCAAATCCCTCGAAATTGCCCAGAAGAATCAGGGCACCGAAAAAATCCAGGTCCCGGAGGAGGAAACGGACGTCGTCTGTGAAAAATGCGGGCGCAAAATGGTCATAAAGACCGGGCGCTACGGAAAATTCCTCGCCTGCCCCGGCTATCCGGAGTGCAAGAACACCAAGCGCATCGTCAAGGAAACTCCCGGAATCTGCCCCCTCTGCGGCGGAAAGGTGCTCCTTAAAAAGTCCAAGACCGGAAAGACCTATTACGGCTGCGAGCACAACCCCGACTGCGGCTTTATGAGCTGGGACGAACCAATTGCGGAAAACTGCCCCGTCTGCGGCAAGAGCCTGCTCTCCAAGAAGGGGCGCAATCCCAAAATATACTGCTCAAGCCCCGAATGTACCTACGAAAGAACGGAAACGAAAAAATAATATGGAAAAAGTAACTGTAATCGGCGCGGGGCTCGCGGGCTGCGAAGCCGCGGCGAAGCTCTCCTCCCTCGGCTTTCGGGTCGTTTTGCGGGAGATGAAGCCGGAAAAATACTCCCCCGCCCACAAAAGCGAAAATTTCGCGGAGCTCGTCTGCTCCAACTCCCTTAAAGCTATGCGGCTCGAATCCGCCGCCGGGCTTCTTAAGGAGGAAATGCGCCGCCTTGGCTCAATAGTCATGGAAGCGGCGGAAAAAACCTCCGTCGCCGCCGGCGGTGCCCTTGCCGTGGACCGGGATTTGTTTTCTGAATATATAACCGATAAGATCCGCTCCGACCCCAATATCGAGGTCGTAACGGGCGAAGTCACGGAGCTTCCGGAAAGCGGCGCCGTAATCGTCGCAACGGGACCCCTCACCTCCGACGCCCTCGCAGAAAACCTTCGGGAGCGCTTCGGCGGAACTTTGTCGTTCTATGATGCCGTCGCCCCAATCGTCACCGCCGACTCCCTCGACTGGGACAGGGTTTTCCTCGGCGCGAGGTATGACCGGGGCGACGCGGACTACGTCAACTGCCCAATGGAGCGGGACGAGTACGACGCATTTTACGACGCCCTCGTCTCGGCGGAGCGCGCCCCGCTCCACGAGTTCGATAACGCCGACCCCAAGGTTTACGAGGGCTGTATGCCCGTTGAGATAATGGCTTCCCGCGGGCGGGACACCCTTCGCTTCGGTCCCCTTCGCCCAGTGGGACTTTCGGACCCGAAAACCGGACGCCGCCCCTGGGCAAACGTCCAGCTTCGGCTGGAAAACGCCGCCGGGACACTCTATAACCTCGTGGGCTTCCAAACGAACCTCAAGTTCGGCGAGCAGAAGCGGGTCTTTTCAATGATTCCCGGTCTCGAAAACGCCGAGTTCGTCCGCTACGGGGTGATGCACCGGGACACCTTTATGGACTCCCCCCGGCTTCTTGACAGGAACCTCTCCCTTAAATCCGAGCCCCGGCTCTTCTTCGCCGGGCAGTTCACCGGCGTCGAGGGCTACACCGAGTCCGCCGCCACCGGAATCCTTGCGGGAATAAATGCCGCAAGGTACCTTTGCGGCGAAGCGCCCCTCATTCTGCCCGAGACCACCATGCTCGGGGCACTGGTCGGATATATAACCGACGAGAGCGTTTCGAACTTCCAGCCCATGGGCGCAAATATGGGAATACTCCCGCCCCTCGAAAACAAGATACGCCATAAGGACGAGCGCTACGCCGCTCTCGCCCAAAGGGCAACAGCCGCATTGGAGGCGATTTTATGAAAATTATAATGGATATGTACGGCGGCGACAACGCCCCCCTCGCCCCGCTCAAAGGCGCGGCTCTCGCCGTAAAGGAATACGGCGTTGAGATTGTCGCCGTCGGCGACGAGGCGGAGATGAAAAAGCTCTGCGCCGAAAACGAAATCAGCACTGAGGGCTTCGAGTTCATCGACGCCCCCCTTGTGATGCCCGTTTGCGCCGAGCCCACCGAAGCCGTCAAAAGCTATAAGGAAAGCTCCCTCACCGTCGGGCTCAAAGCCCTCTCGGACGGCGTGGGCGACGCCTACGTCGGCGCCGGGAGCACCGGCGCCATCGTCGTAGCCGCAACCCTTATCGTAAAGCGCATCAAGGGAATCAAGCGCGCCGCCCTTGCATCCGTGATTCCCGGGCTCGAGAAGGACTATATGCTTCTCGACCTCGGCGCCAACGTGGAGTGCCGCCCGGAGATGCTCAACCAGTTCGGAATGATGGGCAGCATCTATATGGAAAACGTCGAGGGCGTCAAAAACCCGAAGGTCGCCCTCGTCAACATCGGCGAAGAGTCCAGCAAGGGCACCGACCTTCAGAAAACCGCCTATTCCCTGATGGAAAAGGCGGGCTATAACTTCGTCGGAAACGTCGAAGCCCGGGACGTCCCCTCGGGAAAGGTCTGCGACGTTGCCGTCGCCGACGGCTGGACCGGCAACATAATTCTTAAAACCATCGAAGGGCTCGGCGGTGCCTTCGGAAAGCTCATCAAAGGAATGCTCCTTAAAAATATCTTCACGAAGCTTTCCGCCCTTGCCCTCAAAGGCGGGCTTTCCGAGTTCAAACAGAAGCTCGACTACACGAAGCGCGGCGGTGCGCCCCTTCTCGGAATCGCCCGCCCCGTCATCAAGGCTCACGGCAGCAGCAACCCCGAAGCCTTTAAAAACGCCATCAACCAGGCGAAGATTTTCGTCGAGACCGACGTCAACGCGACCATCTCCGCCGCTCTTTTGAAGCTCAAGGAGGACGAGGAATGAAAGGAAAAGACATAACCCTGCTCGAAGAGCGGATGGGCTACAAATTTAAGAACCTCCGCCTTCTTGAAATCGGCGTGACCCATTCCTCCTACGCCAACGAAACCAAGGGCTGCACCGAGTTCAACGAGCGCCAGGAGTTCCTCGGAGACGCCGTTTTGAGCATCATCGTCTCCGACTACATTTTTGAAAACTACACCAAGCTCCCGGAGGGCGATCTGACGAAGCTTCGGGCTTCCCTGGTCTGTGAAAAATCCCTCTGCGAGTTTGCCGGGGAGCTGGGGCTCGGGGAGTTTCTCCGACTCGGTCACGGCGAGGAAAATTCCGGCGGGCGGGAGCGCCCCTCCCTTCTGGCGGACGCCTTTGAGGCGATAATTGCCGCCGTCTATCTTGACGGCGGAATCGAGCCCGCCACGGAATTTGTTCTCAGCTTCGTGAAGCGCTCCCTTGAGCACGTCGAAAACGCCGCCTTCAAGGACTACAAAACCCTTCTTCAGGAGATAATCCAGCAGAACCCGGAGGAAAAGCTCTCCTACGTGCTCGTTGGCGAGACCGGTCCGGACCACGACAAGCGCTTTGAGATAAACGTGCTGCTCAACAGCAACGTCATCGGGCGCGGAGTCGGCAAGAGCAAGAAATCTGCGGAGCAGCTCGCCGCAAAAGAGGCTCTGGAGCTGATGGGCGAATGAAACACGCGAACGTAGCTTTCTTTGTGCCGATGGTGGGCTGCCCCCACCGGTGCTCATTCTGTGACCAAAATTCAATAACCGGCGAGTCCGGCGTTCCGACGCCGGAGGAAGTTGACGCAACCCTTAAAAAAGCCGCCCGGGAGCTCCACGGCTTCCGTGAAAAGACCGAGGTGGGCTTCTTCGGCGGGAGCTTCACAATGATTCCTCGCGAGCTTATGTGCTCGCTTCTGGAGCCGGCGGCTAAATGGGTGCGCCGGGGCGCCTTTTCGGGAATCCGTTTGAGCACCCGCCCGGACGCCATCGACGAGGACGTGCTCGAGCTGCTCAAAAGCTACGGCGTCACCTCCATCGAGCTCGGCGCCCAGAGCAGCGACGACGCGGTTCTCGAGAAAAACCGCCGGGGGCACAGCTTTGAGGACACCAAACGTGCCGCCGCCCTCATTAAGGCGGCGGGCTTTTCCCTCGGGCTTCAGATGATGACCGGCCTTCCGGGCAGCAGCCGGGAAAAGGATATAAGGACCGCCGTTGATTTTATCTCCCTTTCGCCGGACACGATGCGAATCTATCCCGCTCTGGTGCTCAAAAATACGCCCATGGCGAAATGGTACGAGGCGGGGGAATATACCCCGCAAACAGTTGACGAAGCCGCCGCCCTCTGCGCCGAGCTTCTCGACGTTTTCGAGATGTATAAAATTAACGTAATCCGCCTCGGGCTCCATTCGGAGCGCTCCCTTGAGGAAAGCCTCGTCGCCGGACCCTATCACCCGGCGTTCCGCGAAATCTGCGAAAGCCTTCGCTTTCGCAAAAAGCTCGCGCCCCTCATTGGAAGGCTCCCGAAGGGCGCCTACTTGCTCAAGGTCGCGCCCTCGGACGTTTCAAAATGCGTCGGTCAGCACCGCAGCAACGCAGAATACTGGTCCTCCCTTGGCTTCGACGTCAAGGTCGAAGCCGACGGGGCAATCGCCCCGGGGGGCTTTGAAATAATGGCGGAGGGAATGGGCTGATTTTTCCCGCCCGCTCCCGCGCGTTTTCAAAAAGCGCCCCCAGCCAAAATTTTCGCAGACACCAACAAACCAAAACTCAAGGAAGTGACGATTTGTTTTTAAAATATCTTGAACTTCAAGGTTTCAAATCCTTCCCGGACAAGACCCGGCTCAATTTCGGGCGGGGCGTGACCGCCGTCGTCGGTCCCAACGGAAGCGGAAAAAGCAATATCAGCGACGCCGTGCGCTGGGTCCTCGGCGAACAGTCCACAAAGGCGCTTCGCGGAGCGAAGATGGAGGACGTTATTTTTAACGGCACCGCCCTTCGCCACGCCCACGGCTACGCCGAAGTGCGCCTTTGCCTTGACAACACGGACCGCTCCCTCCCCGTCGATAACGACGAGGTGGTGGTCTCCCGCAAATACTACCGAAACGGCGACAGCGAGTACCGCATCTGCGAAAAGGTCTGCCGCCTTAAAGACGTGAACGAGCTCTTTATGGACACGGGTCTCGGGCGGGACGGCTACTCCCTCATCGGGCAGGGCAAAATCTCCGAAATTGTCGGGGCGAAGCCGAACCAGCGCCGGGAGATTTTCGAGGAAGCCGCCGGAATCTCAAAGTTCCGCTACCGCAAGGAGGAAGCGGAACACAGCCTTTCCCGGGCGGACGAGAACCTTCTCCGCCTTCGGGACAACCTCTCCGCCCTTGAGGAGAGGGTCGGTCCCCTCCTTGAGCAGTCCGAAAAGGCGAAAAAATTCCTCGAGTACGCCGAGGAGAAAAAATCTCTTGAAATCTCCGTCTGGATGCGCTCCCTGCGCCGCCTTAAATCCCAGCTTGCGGAGCAGAACAGCTCCATCGGCGTTTTCCAGGGGGAGTACGACAGCCTTGACAACGAATATAACGAAGCCGAAAACCGCATAAACTCCCTCTATGAGGAGATTCGGGACGTGGATATTTCCGTCGAGCAAAAGCGCGCCGCCGTCTCCGAAAACGAGTCCGCCGCGTCGGAGCTCACCGCCCGCGCCGCCGTCTGTCAAAACGACATAGGTCACGGCGAGGAGGAGATGAAGCGCCTTTCCGGCGAAATCGGGGAGCTTTCCTCCTTCGGGAGCGAGAGCGAAGCCGCCATCGAGCTTCGGAAGAAGGAGCTCGCCGCAAAGCGCGGCGAAGCCGAAAGTCTTGACAGAAAATCCGGGGAGCTTTCCGCCGCCGGCGAAAAGCTTGCCCTCGAAAAGCAGTCCATTCTCGGCGAAAAATCCGCCGCGGAGGAAAGGCTCGCCGGGCTTGACACCGATATAAGCCATATAAAGGTCGTCCTCGCCACCGCCGAGAACGACGTCAACCAGTACAACGAGCGCCTTGAACAGCTCTCCCTCTCCGCCGGACAGAAACTCTCTCTCGTAAGCGGCTACAAGAAGGAGCTTCTCGAGGTTAACGCCCTTCTTGAGGACATTGAGGACAGAACCGAGAGCCTAAATAACAGCAAGGCGGGCGTCGCGATGAAGCGGGAAATCCGCGCGAACCAGCTTTCCGCCCTTGAGGAAAAGCGGGGTAAAATCGCCCGGGACGCGGAGAACTTTGCCCAGCGCGCAAGGCTCCTCCAGGACCTCGAGCGCAATATGGAGGGCTTCGGGCAAAGCGTGAAATTCGTCCTCGATAAGGGTGCCGCCGGCGCCCTTCGGGGAATTCTGGAGCCCGTGTCGAAGATTCTCTCCGTCGATTCGAAGTACAGCCTTGCCATTGAGACCGCCGCCGCCTCCGCCCTTCAGAATATCGTCGTCACCGACGAGGACGCGGCGAAAAAAGCCATTAAGATGCTCAAGGAGCAGGGGCGCGGGCGCGTCACCTTCCTCCCGCTCACCTCCGTCAAGGGAAACCGCCTCGATGAAAACGGGCTTTCCTCCTGCGACGGCTTCGTCGGAATCGGCTGCGACCTCGTGGGCTACGACAGGAAGTACGACGGAGTCGTCAAAAATATCCTCGGGCGAATCGTCGTCGCCGAGGACCTGGACTGCGCCGTCGCCATCGCGAAAAAATACGGCTACAAGTTCAGAATCGTCACCCTTGACGGTCAGCTCGTGAACGCCGGCGGCTCCCTCACCGGCGGCTCCAGCGTCAAATCCGCCGGACTTCTTTCGAGAAAGCAGGAGATTGACGAGCTTCTCAAAAAATCCGCCGCCCTTCAAAAACAGCTCTCCGAGAGCGACGGCGACTATAACCGCCTTAAGGGCGAAATTTCTGCCATGGACGCCGAAGCCCTCGCCACCGAGAGCGAGCTTCGTACCGTTTCCGAGGACAGGATTCGCGCCGAGGGCGAGAAAAAGCGCCTTCTGATGCAGATTTCCGACGCCGAGTCCGCCGGAACCGAGGCGGAGACCCAAAGGAATATTCTCGGCAAGGCGGTCGCCGACGCCGAAAACCGCCGCGGGGAATACTCCGCACTTCTTGAAAATAAGAACGCTGAGAGAACGAAGCTCCTCGCCGAGGCGGAGGAAATCTCCGCCCGGATTGCCGCCGCCGAGGAAAAAGAGGCGGCGAACCGCGAGGCGGTTTCCGCCCTCGCCCTTTCCGCCGCAATAGTCCAAAAGGACATCGAAGCGGCGGAAGCCGCCGTTGCCCAGCTCCTTGCGAGCCGGGACGAGCGCCTTGAAAAGATTGCCGCCCTCGAAAAACGAAGCGGCGAAATAAAGGCACAAAACGAAGCCCTAGCCGCCGAGATAAAGGAAATAGCCGAGGAAAAGCTCCGCCTTTCCGCCCTTTCCGAAACCGCAAAAGAGGAGATAAACGCCCTCTTTGCCCAGCGGCAGGATTTTGAAGCCGCCACCACCCGGGAGCGCACCGCCCAGAAGGACACCGTCGCCCGCCGCGAGGAGGCTTCCGTTAAGCTCGCCAAGGCGAGAGCCCGCCTTGACGATATGCAAAAGGACTACGACCGCATCATCGGTCAGCTCTGGGATGAGTACGAGGTCACCTACAGCATGGCCGAGGAGCTGGCGGAGGAAATTACCGAGCCCCAGAAGGCGCAGCGCCGCTTAAACGAGCTTCGGAGCAAAATCAAAGCCCTCGGTCCCGTGAACCTCTCCGCTATCGAGGAGTTTAAAGAGGTAAACGAGCGCTACAACTTTATGAAAACCCAGATTGAGGACGCGGAAAAATCCCGGGATGAGCTTCGCTCCCTTATCCACAGTCTTATGGGACAGATGCGGACAATCTTCCAGGACCGCTTCACCCAGATTGCCGGGAACTTCGCCGTTGTGTTCAAGGACCTCTTCGGCGGGGGCGAGGGAAAACTCGTGCTCACCGACCCGGATAACGTCCTCGAATCCGGAATCGACATCATCGTCCACCCGCCGGGAAAAATCATCAACAACCTCGCCTCCCTTTCCGGCGGCGAACAGACCCTCGTCGCCATCGGCATCTATTTCGCCATTCTCAAGGTGCGCCCGGCGCCCTTCTGTATCCTTGACGAGATTGAAGCCGCCCTTGACGAAGCGAACGTCGACCGCTACGCCGAGTACCTTCTCCGCCTTACGGAGGACACCCAGTTCATCGCCATCACCCACCGCCGCGGCACCATGGAGCACGCGGACAGGCTCTACGGCGTGACGATGCAGGAGGAGGGCGTCTCGAAGCTGCTCGAGCTTGCGCTCTCGGACGTTGCGAAGATAGATACATAATTTAATAGTATAAACCGCCTTTTCTGTGGGAAAATAAGGATACTTCCTTTAACAATGCTCATTTTAAGGCGGTGCGCTATGAATATACTTATAATTGACGACGGGCTGGGGCTGCCCGAAAAAACCTCCCTTCCCTCCCCGGCGGAGGAAGTTTTCGAGGGCCTTGCGGCGGAAAACTTCCGCCGCCACCTTGCTTTCGCGAAGGAAATTTCCGAAATGGGCGACAACGCCCTTGTTATCCGCGCCGTCCCGGAACCTATGAAGGAGGACGCAGGAATCTTCGAATTTCGGGAGGAGGAGGGCGTTTCCCACCTCATTATCCGGGTCGGCGAAAGCCGCCGGGGCGCCCGCCTTCCCTTTAAGGGCTACCTTGATTTTTACAATCTTCTCACCTCCAACGCCGCCGGAATAACCGGGCTTTTTAAGCCCGACGCCGTAATCGCCGGCTCCCTTCTTCCCTTCGGCGTTTTCGCCGGGGCGAAAATGGCGCGGCTCGGCGGGTGCGTGCTCATAACCGAGCTTCCCTGCTCCCCTGCGGAGCTTCTTCGAAAGCTCCGGCTTGCTTCCCCCGTGAGCGCCGTTTTTCCGGTGCTCAAAAAGGCGGTGAACGCCGCCTTTGAAAAGAGCGACGCCGTCGTCGGGCTCTATCCCGAGTTCTTCCGGGAGTTCACCGGACAGCGAAACGCCCTCCAGATGCTCGTTCCGGCTCCCCCGGAGCCGAACTCCCGCTCCGAGGACGCGAAGCTCCTCAGAGCTTCCCTTGAAGCCGCGGCGGAGGGGGAGGTCTTTACCCTCTGCTTCTGCGGCGAAATCCGAAAGGGGCTTCACCTTGAGAAACTTATTAAGTCCGCCGCCGGCTTTGATAAAAAGCTCTCGGTGCTCATAATCGGCGACGGGAGCTATAAAACCACCCTTCGGCGGATAGCGCGGGAAAGCGGCGTCACGAACGTCACCTTCTGCGACGAAATACCAAGGGAGGATATTCCCTTCGCCCTTTCCGCCGCCGGCGGAATCTTCGCTTCCGAAAACGATATGCTCAAAGGGCTCGCCTTTGAGCACGGGGAGTTTTTCCGTGTCCTTCTTGCGGGGCGCCCCGTCCTCGCTGCGGCGGAAAAGAACGCCGAGTTCTTCCGGCGCTGCGGCGGCGCGGTTCTCGCTTCGCCACCGAGCGCCGAAAACATCGCCGCCGCAATCAAAGAGCTAACGGCGGCAAAGGAGGGCGAACGTGAGCTGATGGGCTTTCGCGGAAAAAATTTCGCGAAGCTCCACCTTCCGGACTCTTTTTCAAAGGCGTACCGCACCGCCATTGACAACTTCGTTAAACAAAAGGAGATTTAAAAGATGATACTCGTCATCGACATCGGCAACACCACCATGGAATTCGGAATTTACGACAAAGAGGAGCTCGTTGACGTGTTCCGCCTCGGCTCGAAGCGCGACATCACCTCCGACGAGGTGGGGCTTTTCGCGACCCAGTTTTTTGAGCACCGCCACATTCCGATGAGCGCCGTGACCGACGCCGTAATAAGCTCCGTCGTCCCCCAGCTCAACTATTCCCTGACGAGCGCCGTGAAAAAATACTTCGGGCTCGACCCTTACGTCGTCGGCGAAAACCTCCCCTGCAGGATTCCGAACCTCTATGAAAATCCGCGCGAGGTTGGCGTTGACCGCCTCGTGGACGCCTACGCCGCCGTAAGAAAATACGGCGCCCCGGTGATAATCGTCGATTTCGGAACCGCCACCACCTGCGACGCGGTTTCGGAAAAGGGCGAGTACCTCGGCGGGCTCATCTATCCCGGAATAAAGACCTCTATGGACGCCCTTTACGAAAAGGCTTCGAAGCTACCGAAAATTGAAATCGTAAAGCCCGAAATGACTATCGGCAGAAACACCGTTTCAAGTATGCAGTCCGGCGCCTATTTCGGCTACCTCGGCGCGACGGAAAAAATGGTGAAAAGCCTTAAAAATATCCTCGGCGAAAACGCCAGGGTCGTCGCCACCGGCGGCTTCGCCCGCCTTTTTGAAAAGGAATCGGGGTTTTTCGACTATATCGACCAGCGCCTTCCCCTCGAAGGAATCCGAATGGTTTTCGAGGACCGGGCGAAAGAAATTTAATGAAGCAAAAAAGGCGCTCCCCCAAAGGGAGCGCCTTTAAATCTATTTTCCCGGTTTGACAAGCCGTCCGTCTTGTTA
>JAEDJF010000139.1 GCA_016296485.1 Oscillospiraceae bacterium | reverse complement strand
GCTTGTCGCCAAGCAGAAAACCGCTCCATGAACACAGGTAATAGATTGCCGCGAGCGTTTCGAGAAAACATTCGCCAACGGGCGGAAATAAAAATTTCTCATAATTTTTCCTTTAGTTTTGAACAAAACGTTTTCCACCCTTCCACCGCTAACGCGGTCCCCCTCCCCTAATAGGGGAGGTTTTGCGGCGGGGTCAAGGTCCTCTTGGCGCAAAGGTCGCCTCGCTCGCTGTTCGCGTCGCGATTCTCCCGCGCCTGCGCCGTACCCTGTTCGCTGTTTCGCCCACTGGGCGCGCTCACAGGCTACGCCCCGCCCTACATTGGATGGTGCGCGGCAAGGCGGGCGGATAATATCCGCCCGTTATTTATTTCTCTTCTCCCGGCGCATTTTATCTATATACTCGGTGAGGTCGCTGCCCGAAAGGGCGGCGATCTCGTCGTCGGATTTTTTCTCCTTCAGGCGGCGCATCGCCGCCGCCGCCGAAACGGCGTCCTCGGCGGAATAGCGGTTCTCCCTTGCGGCGCCGAGGATTTTCGCCGCGGCGTTTTGCTCCTCAAGGGTGAAATCCTCCCCGAAAAGGGAGAGGGAAAGCTCGTTCCCGGCGCTGACCGCCTCGGTTATTTTCCCGAAGAACCGCCTGTAAAGGGCGCAGACGAAGTCCTCCCCGGAGATTTTAAGAAGCACGTCCTTGGCGCACTCCGGGTGGCGGAAAAGGGCGCCGATAAGCCTTTCCTCCGCGGCGGCAGCCGCCGGGTTCCTCGCCTTTTCCGGAACGACGTTAACGTCCGCCCGGCTGACGTTCGCCGCCGAAACGGAGCGCCGCTCCTCGGACTTCGCCCGCCGGCGGAGCTTGCCCTGTACCTGGGCGAGGACGCCCTCCTTGGTGGTGCCGTAGTCGGCGGCGACCTTCGCCGCCCAGACCTCCCGCTCCAGGGGATTTTTCATCTCCGCAAGCAGGTTTACCGCCTCCCGCAGGGCGTCGATTTTGCCCTCGGGGGTGTCGGTTTGGTACTTCCCGCCGATTTTTGAAAGCTCGTATTCGACGGCGCCGGCGGAGCCCTCAATGAGCCTTTTAAACCGCGCGCCGCCGTATTTTTTGATGAATTCGTCCGGGTCCTTCGCTCCCTCGATGGTGAGCACCCGGCTCCTTATTCCCGCTTCGTCAAGAAGCCCGATGGCTCTTTTTGTCGCCTTCTGACCCGCCTCGTCCGAGTCGTAGGCGAGAATCGCCTCGTCGACGTAGCTCGCCGCAAGGCGGCACTGGTCCGCCGTCAGCGAGGTGCCGAGGGACGCCACCGCCTGGGTGAAGCCCGCCTGGTGCATTGCGATTACGTCCATATACCCCTCGCAGAGAATGAGGTTGTCGAGCTTCTGTTTCTTCGCGAAGTTGAGGGCGAAAAGGTTCTTGGTTTTCTTGAAAACCGGGGTGTCCGGGGAGTTATAGTACTTCGGTCCGTCGCCGGTCATCTTCCGCCCGCCGAAGCCGATGACGTTTCCCCGAAGGTCGATTATCGGGAACATCACCCTATCCCGGAAAACGTCGTAGTAATTCCCTTTTTTGCCCCTTCGGGCAAGGCAGGCGACCTCCATATCCTCGTATTTGTAGCCCTTTTTCGCAAGGAGGTCCGTGAGCCCGGTCCAGCCCGCCGGGGCGTATCCGAGCCCGAAATGCTTGACAGTCCGGGGCGTAAGCCCCCTGCCGAGAAGGTAGTCGAGGGCGGGCTTTCCCTCCGGGGAAAGAAGGCGCTCAAAGTAAAAATGCGCCGCCTCCCGGTTCATTTCGAGGACGGCGGTCTTGAGCTTCGCGGTGCGGTCCTCGGCGGCGTCCTCCGGAACGGTCATTCCGCAGCGCTGGGCGAGGAGCTTCACCGCCTCGACGTACTCGAGGTTCTCAATACGGCGGATAAAGCCGATGACGTCGCCGCCGGCGCCGCAGCCGAAGCAGTAAAAGGACTGGCTCTCGGGATAGACGGTAAAGGAGCCCGTTTTTTCGGAGTGGAACGGGCAGAGCCCGGTAAGAATCCGCCCCCGGCGCCGAAGCTGGACGTAGGACGAAACGACGCTCTCAATGTCCGCCGAGAGCTTCAGCTCCTCGATGAAACTTTGAGGTATCAAAAAAACGACCTCCTTTCCTGTTTTTTGTGTGAGGTAAAATTTTGTGAATTTTAAAATAAACGGTATGCGGAGCTTGCCCCGCAGCTTTCCAACGGTTCGCGCCGTTTTGCACCGCGCCCGAAGACCTCCCCTATTAGGGCAAGGCTTGCGAAGCGCGTCCAGTGGTTAAAGGGGACCCCGAAAGTCGCAAGACTTTTGGGGAAGAGGAGCGGCAACAAAGCGGC
>JAEDJF010000038.1 GCA_016296485.1 Oscillospiraceae bacterium | reverse complement strand
AGATCTATGTACTCCCCGTCCCGGACGCAGGCTTTGCGCTGGACGCCCTCGCGCTCGAAGCCGTATTTTTCATAGAGGTGAATCGCCCTCTCGTTGTCAAAATCCACCGTCAGCTCCACCCGCACGAGGCGAAGCCAGTTGTCCGCAAGGTCGAGCACCTGCTCCATAAGGGCGGAGCCGATTCCCTGTCCCCAGCAGTTTTTATCAACGCAGATTCCGAAATCGGCGCAGTGATTCAGCCGGGGGCTCTTCTTTACGCTGATTCCGGCTACGCCGACGAGCTTTTCGCTTCCTCCGGGAAGCGTCGTCACGGCGACGAACTCGTGGTTATACATATCGAGATTTTTAATAAAATTTTCCGCCCGGTCAACGCGCTCGGACGGAAGGGCGAGCATCGTCCTTGCGGTTTCCGGTTGGCGGCGGAGGGCGTTAAGCTGTTCAGCGTCCTCAATACGCACGGGTCTTATAAAAAACTTCATTTTTATTTCTCCTTAAAAAGGGT
This sequence comes from Oscillospiraceae bacterium, assembly GCA_016296485.1. Lineage (GTDB taxonomy): Bacteria > Bacillota > Clostridia > Oscillospirales > Ruminococcaceae > UMGS1668. The sequence goes on along the minus strand of JAEDJF010000038.1, from coordinate 12,454 downwards.
CAGAGCATTTTTACGATTGCCTTTAGAAGACTCTTTATCCCCTCGGCAAAGCTCGGCTGGGGACGTTTTCGGACCGCCATCACCGGGCGGCGCATAAGCTGCGTCGCTCTAGGCGGAGCATCTTTCGGAAAGCCGCCTTTTTTGCTTTCCGTAACTATTTCAAAATCTGTTACGGTTTGCGGCGGCTCAATGAAAAAAGCGCTTTTTGAAGGCTTCGACTCTTCCTTCGGTCTCGGAAACTATTTTTTCGTAGTTTTGCTGTATCGCCGCAGATTTTTCGCTGTTTCCCACATTGGAAATTTTAGCGGAGGAAGCGGAGCGCCCGATATAATCAAGGCGCTGGACGAGAACGGCGAGGGAATCCTCCATAAACGCTTTGGTCTTTTCAATCTCGGCGCAGAAGCTGTCGATTTCCGCGTTTATTCCGTCGGCGGAATTTTGAGCATCGGCTATTATGTTTTGAGCATCGCTTCTCGCGCCGTCGAGCATCGCCTTCGCGGAATCGCTCATACGGCTGACCTCGGCTACGATTTTCTCCTCCTCGGCGGCGTGCTCATCGGATTTTTGGCGTTCCGCTTCAATTTTATCCTCGAGCTGACGGTTGAGCTCTTTCTCAATTTTGAGCTCCTTTTCCGCCTTGTCGCAACGGATTTTAAGGGTTGTATTTTCGCTTTCGAGGTTGGAGCTGCGCTCCTTGAGCATGAGGTAATGTTCCCGAAGCTCCTCATAGGCTTTCATCAGCTCGGCAAAGCTCGCTTCCTTTTCGGAGCACTTCGCCTTTTCCACCTTGAGTTCCTCGGTAAGACTTGAAATTTCATTATTGAGCTGTTCATGCTCCTCGAAATTTTTGGCGTTGATGCCGTCGATATATTTCAAAACTTCCTCTTTATTGAAACCGCCGAAGGCTTGATTTTTGAAAATAACCTGTTCAGACATGGAGCTTCTCTCCTTTTGTATATATTTATAGTTTATCATAACATATTTCCTTTGGTTTTTACAGCCATTTTGATAAAAAAGTTAAAAAAGGACGGCGAAGCCGTCCTTTTTTATCATTTTGCGCTGGCGCAAAGCTTTTCGTAGCTTTCCCAGACCTTCGGGAATTTCTCTTTTACAAATTTCGCGTAGGAGCAATCGGGGGTATTTATCATTTTCTTTTCGACGATGTGGCGAAGAACGCTGTTATACCAGACCCGAAGCTGCGCCGGGGTTTTCTCCTCAAAACGGCAAAGGCTGAAAGAACCGAGGGCTTCCTCCTCCTTGAGCCACTCGTAACAGTCGGGAATTTCAAGGCAGTCCAAAACCTTAATCGGCGCCGTCACAAGGCGTCCGTCCGGGACGCCCTTGAGCGGAAGAAGCTCCGATTCGTCCGCCTCGACGGTATAGATGCAGCCGCTTCTTCCCTCGGAAACCTCCCGAAGGGCGTTCGGATAGAGCTCGTGGTACTGGGGTATTCCCCTCTCGTCAAAGCCATAGGGGAACCAGCAATAGGGCGGCTCAACGCCGTTTACCATATGAAATCCCGCCACGATTTCAAGAGTTGAAAGGATAACGCAGGGTTTTTCAAACTCCGTTTGGCAGGGCTCAAGGGTTTTGAGCCCGAACTCGTTGCTTCCGTGATAAAGAATCATTTCGTACCTCCGTTTTGTGTCCGTTCTTTTTGCTCCCCGCCGACGCAAAGCCGCTCATAGTCCGCCCAAACGTCAGGGAATTTCCGGCGAACAAAGGCGGCGTAGGAGCAATCCGGGGTTTTTATCATTTCTTTTTCGGCTATATATTCGAGGATGTTGTCATGCCACCAGCGAAGCTGGGCTTCGGTCTTGTCCTCGAAACGGCAAATGCGGAAAGCGCCGAGTCGCTCCTGCTCTGTCAACCACTGGTAGCAGTCGGGAATTTCAAGGCAGTCCACGACCTTCATCGGAACTGTCCCGAGCCTTGCGCAGGGGATATTTTTAAAGGGCAGGACGTCCTTTTCGTCGGCTTCGACGGTATAGATACAGCCGCTTTTTCCTTCGGAAACCTCCCGAAGGGCATTGGGATAGAGCTCATGATAATGGACTGTTCCGTCCGGGTCAAAGCCGTAGGGAAACCAATAATAGGGACGCTCCACCGCATTCACAAGGTAGAAGCCCGCGACAATTTCGAGCGTTGACATATAGACGTAGGGGCGCTCGTGGTCCGCAAGGCGGGGCTCAAGGGTCGTAAGACCGAAGGTGTTGCTGCCGTGGTAGAGAATCATTCATTTTCCCCTCTTTGTCATTTTCTTTCCTCGAGTATCGGTTTAAGGAACCGCCCGGTATAGGATTCCTCGCATGCGGCAACGTCCTCGGGAGTTCCGGAGACGACTATCGTTCCGCCGCCGTCGCCGCCCTCCGGTCCGAGGTCGACGATATAGTCCGCAACCTTTATCACGTCGAGGTTGTGCTCAATGAGAATCACGGTGTTGCCGCCGTCAACGAGCTTTTGAAGCACCTCTATGAGCTTATGGACGTCGGCGGTGTGGAGTCCGGTGGTGGGCTCGTCGAGAATATAGATGGTTTTCCCGGTGGGGCGCTTCGCAAGCTCGGTGGCGAGCTTTACACGCTGGGCTTCGCCGCCGGAAAGGGTTGTCGCCGCCTGTCCGAGAGTGACGTAGCCGAGACCCACATCCTGTAAAACCTCGATTTTGCGGCGTATTTTCGGCACGTTTTCAAAGAAGGTAAGCGCTTCCTCCACGGTCATATCGAGAACGTCGCTGATGGTCTTATCTTTGTAATGCACCTCAAGGGTCTCGCGGTTGTAGCGTTTCCCCTTGCACACCTCGCAGGGCACGAAAATATTGGGCAAAAAGTGCATTTCAATTTCGATTATTCCGTCGCCCTCGCAGGCTTCACAGCGCCCGCCCCTGACGTTAAAGGAGTAGCGGCTGGCGCTATATCCCCTGGCTTTGGACTCGGCGGTCTCCGCAAAGAGGTTGCGTATATCGGTGAAAACTCCGGTATAGGTGGCGGGGTTGGAACGGGGGGTGCGCCCGATGGGCGACTGGTCAATGCAGATAACTTTGTCGAGGTACTCCTCCCCCTCAATTCCTCCGCTCCTTCCTGGGACACATTTCGCGCGGTTCAAATCCCGGGCGAGGGTTTTATAGAGAATTTCGTTGACGAGGGAGCTTTTTCCGGAGCCGGAAACGCCGGTCACGACAGTGAATGTTCCGAGGGGGAACTCGACGTCGATATTTTTAAGGTTGTTTTCGGCGGCGTTTCGGACGATTATTTTTTTGCCGTTGCCCTCACGCCTTTTTTCAGGAATTTCAATTTTCTTTCTTCCGGAAAGGTAGGCTCCGGTTATGGATTCGGGGCAGTTTATGATGTCCTCCACCGTTCCGGAACAGACGACGTAACCGCCGTGAACGCCGGCGCCGGGACCTATATCGACGATATGGTCCGCGGCGAGCATCGTATCGGTGTCGTGCTCAACGACGATAACGGTGTTCCCGAGGTCACGGAGGTGACAAAGGGTCGCGATGAGCTTTTCGTTGTCCCTTTGGTGAAGCCCGATGCTCGGCTCGTCAAGGATATATAGAACGCCCATAAGGGATGAGCCGATTTGGGTCGCAAGGCGGATTCGCTGGGCTTCGCCGCCGGAAAGAGTACTGGCGTTCCGGGAAAGAGTAAGGTACTCAAGCCCCACGTTTTTAAGAAAGCCGAGTCGCGCCTTTATCTCCTTTATGATGAGGTGGGAAATCATTTCCTCCCGCTCGGTAAGCTTCATATTTTCGACGAAGTCGAGCGCCTGTTTGACGGACATAGTGGTGAGCTCGCTGATATTTTTCCCGGCGACGGTGACGCCGAGGGATATTTTTTTAAGGCGCTCTCCGTGGCACTCCGGGCAGTCGACGGAGCGCATCTGCTGGGCTATTTCCTCCCGGACCCACTCGCTGTTGGTCTCGCGGAAGCGGCGCTCGAGGTTATTAATAACGCCCTCGAACTCGCTGCTGAAGTAGCCGTGCATATTGTCGCTTTCGCGGCGCACCATCAGCTTTTTGCCCTTGGTGCCGTAAAGCAGGACGTCCACCGCCTCTTTCGGAAGGTCCTTTATTGGGGCGTCGAGGGAGAAATTGTACTCCTTCGCGAGGGCGTCGTAGTAGTTCTGGGCGATGCCGCCCTCGTAGTAATACCAGCCGGAGGCGTGGATAGCGCCCTCGCGCACAGAAAGGTTCTTATTCGGTATCACAAGGTCCGGGTCAACGCGCATAAAAACGCCGAGACCCGTACATTTTTCACAGGCGCCGAAGGGGTTGTTGAAGGAGAACATACGGGGCGAAAGCTCCTCAATGGAAACTCCGTGCTCGGGGCAGGCGTAGTTTTGGGAAAAGAGCATATCCTCGCCGTCGATTACGTTTACGACGGCGAGCCCGCCGCTTTGTATCATTACTGTTTCGAGGGAATCCGTAAGGCGGGATTTTATATCCGGTTTTATCACAAGCCGGTCCACGATTATCTCAATGGTGTGTTTTTTGTTCTTGTCGAGCTGAATATCCTCGGAAAGGTCATAGACGCTTCCGTCGATTCTCACCCTTACGAAGCCGCTCTTTCTCGCGCCGTCGAGCTCTTTTATGTGTTCGCCCTTTCTTCCTCGGATAATGGGCGCAAGGAGCTGGATTTTCGTCCCCTCCGGGAGCTCCATAACCTTGTCCACAATCTGGTCAATGGTCTGCTGCTTGATTTCGCGTCCGCAGACCGGACAATGAGGTATGCCGATTCGGGCATAGAGAAGACGGAGATAGTCGTAAATCTCCGTCACGGTTCCGACGGTGGAGCGGGGGTTCTTGCTGGTATTCTTCTGGTCGATGGATATTGTTGGGGAAAGACCGTCGATTGAGTCAACGTCCGGCTTTTCCATCATTCCGAGGAACATTCTTGCGTAGGAGGAAAGGCTCTCCATATAGCGGCGCTGACCGTCGGCGAAAATCGTATCAAAGGCGAGGGAGCTCTTTCCCGAGCCGGAAAGACCGGTGAAAACCACCAGCTTGTCCCTCGGAATCTCGAGGTCGATATTCTTAAGGTTGTGTTCCCTTGCCCCTTTTATGACTATGGAACTTTGATTCATACTGCACATCCTCCATCTGTTCGCGCAATTTCTTTATCCGGTCGCGGAGATACGCCGCGTGCTCAAATTCGAGTATCATCGAGGCGTCCTTCATCTCCTTGGTGAGGCGGCGAATCTCCTCCTCCGTCTCCTTATAGCTCATACGGCGCTTGCCCACGGGCTCGTCGCCCTTGTGGCTGGATATTTCGATGATGTCGCGGACATCCTTTTTAATTGTTTTCGGGACTATTCCGTGGGCCTTATTGTAATCGTCCTGTATTTTGCGGCGGCGCTCCGTCTCGCGGATTGCCTTTTCCATGCTGTCGGTAACGGTGTCCGCGTACATTATTACCTTACCCTCGGCGTTTCGCGCCGCTCGCCCTATGGTCTGAATAAGTGAGGTCTCGCTTCTGAGGAAGCCCTCCTTATCCGCGTCGAGGATTGCCACAAGGCTGACCTCCGGAATGTCAAGTCCCTCGCGCAGGAGGTTGATTCCGCAGAGGACGTCGAACTCCCCGAGACGAAGGTCGCGGATTATCTCCATTCGCTCGATTGTATCTATATCGTGGTGCATATAGCGCACCTTTACGCCCATCTGGAGCAGGTACTCCGTTAGGTTTTCCGCCATCTTCTTGGTGAGGGTCGTGATGAGCACGCGCTCCTTCTTTTCGACCCGCATATTGATTTCCGAAAGGAGGTCCTCAATCTGTCCCTCCACCGGGCGGACGCTTATCTCCGGGTCAAGAAGTCCAGTGGGGCGTATCACCTGCTCGACCTTCTGGGTGCTGCGCTCCCGCTCAAACTCGCCGGGGGTGGCGCTGACGTAAACTATCTGGTTAAGCTTGCTCTGGAACTCGTCAAAGGTCAGAGGGCGGTTATCTATTGCCGAGGGCAGGCGGAAGCCGTAGTTCACGAGGTTTTCCTTCCTTGAGCGGTCGCCGCCGGACATCGCCCGCACCTGGGGCAGAGTGACGTGGCTTTCGTCGATGAAGAGGATGAAATCCTTCGGGAAATAGTCGAGAAGCGTCGTCGGGCAGGAGCCCGGGGCGCGCCCCGAAAGAACCCTTGAGTAGTTTTCTATTCCTTTGCAGAAGCCCACCTCTGTGAGCATTTCAATATCGTAGTTGGTGCGCTCGGCTATGCGCTGGGCTTCGATGAGCTTGCCCTGGCTTTTGAAATACGCCACTCTCTCGTCGCACTCCCGCTCGATTTCAGTAATGGCGCGCTGCATCTTCTCCCTCGGTACGATATAGTGGGACGCGGGATAGATAGCGACGTGACCGAGGGTGCCCTTGACTTCGCCGGTGACCGCCTGAATTTCAGTTATCCGGTCAACTTCGTCGCCGAAGAACTCGATTCTTATTATTTTGTCGTCCGAATAGGCGGGGCAGATTTCGATTACGTCACCTCTGACGCGGAATTTGTTGCGAACGAGGTTCATATCGTTGCGCTCATACTGCATATTGACGAGCTGTTTTATTACGTCGTCCCGCTCCTTTTTCATTCCCGGGCGGAGTGATATGACCATCGTACGATAGTCGATAGGGTCGCCGAGGGAGTAGATGCAGGAGACGGAGGCGACGATTATCACGTCCCGCCGCTCCGAAAGAGCCGCAGTCGCCGAGTGGCGCAGCCTTTCGATTTCGTCGTTAATATCGCTGGTCTTTTCGATATAGGTATCGGTACTGGCGATATAGGCTTCGGGCTGGTAGTAATCGTAATAGGAAACAAAATATTCCACCGCGTTTTCCGGGAAGAACTCCTTGAACTCACTGCAAAGCTGGGCGGCAAGGGTCTTGTTGTGGGAAAGGACGATGGTCGGGCGGTTTATTTTTTCGATGACGCTCGCCATTGTAAAGGTTTTGCCGGAGCCGGTTATTCCGAGAAGGGTCTGTTCCCGGTCGCCGCGCTCGATTCCTTCGACGAGCTTTTCAATTGCCTGGGGCTGGTCGCCGGTGGGCTTAAAGGGCGAAACAAGCTTAAAATCCAATCTCCATATCTCCTTTCCGTGTGTGGAACATTTGTTCTTTGCGTAAATTTCATTATACAATATTTTCTTAAATAAGTCAACATATATACATACAAAATGGCTCACGGCTTTCGCCCCGGCGAGCGTTTCCCGAAATTAATTCTGCATTAAATTTTTGAAAAAGGGTCTTCTCAAAAACGGTCAACGGAGTATAATTGAGATTAACCGAAACGGTCAACGGAGGAAAACGATGAACGAAAAATTTTTCGCCCTTCCTAAAGAGAAGCAACAGGCAATTATCAACGCGGGGTACCGGGTCTTTTCCCAAAACTCATATAAAAAAAGCCCCATGAGCGAGGTTGCCGGCGCCGCCGGCATCAGCAAATCCCTGCTTTTTCACTACTTTCGCAATAAGCTGGAGTTTTACCTTTTTCTTTGGGACTACTGCGCGAAAGTAACCATCGAATACCTTACGAAATATCAGTGCTACGAACAGCGTGACCTTTTTGAAAGCATGTATCGGGGAATGCAGGCAAAAATCCGCATAATGAAAAAACATCCCGACATCGGCACCTTCGTGATTCGGTCTTTCTATGAGACCGACCCTGAGGTTTGCGGCGCGATACAGGAAAGCTACCACAAATATTTCAATTTCAAAGCCAGCCAGACGCTCCTCAACCTCGACCCGGAGCAGTTCGTTCCGGGAATCGACATAAAAATGATGTATCAGGATATGTACTGGGCTTCAGAGGGGTACCTTTGGGAAATGACCCAGCGGGGCGAAGTGGACGTTGAACAAATGGAAAAGGATTTCACCCAAATGATTGAATTTTGGAAAAGCATATATTTAAGAAAAGAGGGATAAAATTGAACGCCATTGAAACAGTAGGGCTTACCAAATATTACGGCAAATCAAGAGGAATAGTTGACCTCAGCCTTGCGGTTGAGGAAGGCGAGTTTTTCGGCTTCATCGGTCCGAACGGAGCCGGAAAAAGCACCACCGTCCGCACCCTTTTGGGGCTCATAAAGAGCAGCGGCGGCAGCGCGAAAATCTTCGGAAAGGATATTTCGGAAAACCGACAGGAGATTCTTTCCGAGGTCGGCTACCTTCCGAGCGAAGCCATTTTCTACTCCGGAATGAGAGTTCGGGACGTTATCAAATTTTCCGCAGACCTTCGGAAAAAGGACTGCCGGGAGGAGGCGGAGCGTCTTTGCGAGCGGCTGGAACTCGACACGAACAAAAAGGTCGAGGAGCTCTCCTTCGGCAACCGCAAAAAGGTCGGTATTGTCTGCGCCCTTCAGCATAAGCCACGCCTTTGTATTCTCGACGAGCCCACCGGCGGGCTTGACCCGCTGATGCAGAGGGAGTTTTTCTCCATTCTCAAGGAGAGAAACGCCGAAGGGGCGACGATTTTCCTCTCGTCCCACGTGCTTTCGGAGATACAGCGCAACTGCTCGAGGGCGGCAATTATCCGCGAGGGGCGGATAATCGCCTGCGACAGCGTCGAGGCGCTATCAAAAACCAGCGCGAAGCGGGTGCGAATTGAGGGCAAGGCGGACCTTTCCGCCCTTTCGGACCTCCGGGATATGCAGGTTTCGGAGGAGGGCGTCAGCTTCCTTTACGGCGGCGATATCAACCTTCTGATAAGCGCTCTCGCCGGGCAGAAAATAGAGGATATTTCCGTTTCCGAACCGGACCTCGAGGAAATTTTCATGCACTACTATCTTGACGGGGGGAACGAAAAATGACGGTAATTAAACACGAACTCAAACAGAGCAGGATTTCTCTTCTCGTCTGGACTGCGTCCATAGCCTTTCTTTTTGCGGTTTGCATTTTTCTTTTCCCGGAGATGAAGGGCGAAATGGAAGGGGTCAGCGAAATATTCGCCTCAATGGGCAGCTTCACCGAGGCTTTCGGAATGGACCGAATCAATTTCGGAACCCTTACGGGCTTTTACGCCGTTGAGTGCGGCAATATTCTCGGTCTCGGCGGCGCTTTCTTTGCCGCCCTTTGCGCCGTTTCCGTCCTTGCGAAGGAGGAAAAGGAGCGCACGGCGGAGTTCCTTCTCACCCACCCGGTGAGCCGGGCGAAAATCGTCACCGACAAGCTCGTTTCCGTGATGCTCCAGATTCTCATTATGAACGCCGCCATATACGTTATCTCCATTGGCTCCATCGCAGCCATCGGCGAGGAAATTCCCTGGAAAGAGGTTTCCCTTCTCCACCTTGCTTACCTCATTCTGCAGGTGGAGCTCGCCGGAATCTGCTTCGGAATTTCCGCGTTTCTCCGCCGGGGCGGTCTCGGGCTTGGGCTCGGGCTTGCGGCCGTGATGTATTTCCTCAACATCATCGCGAACATCTCCGACAGCGCGGAATTTCTTAAATACGTAACGCCCTTCGGTTACGCCGAGGGCTCGGATATTGTCGCTAATTTGAGCATCGACTGGAAGCTGGCGGTTCTCGGAATGGTTTACTGCGTAATCGGAATAGCCGCAGGATACGTAAAATATCTTAAAAAGGACATAGCTTAAATTTAAGCACAGAAAAAAGCGCCGCAGAAGCGGCGCTTTTTTAATATCTGTTTACTGGAAAACTATTTCAAATTCCTCGCAGACGACGTCCATATCCTCGGAAAACTCGAGGTCATAGGACTCGCAGACCTTTGTGAAATACTCACGGTGGACCCGCCGCCAATAGTCTAGGGACTGGTCCCCCTCGCCCTCTTTATAGGCAAATTCAGAGTCAACTTCGCTGAACTTTTTTATCTCGACTTTCGTGTCCTTTATTATAAAAAGGGGCTCCTCCTCACTGTCGAGGACTATTGAGTAATCCCCCACCTCCGGGACTTTTTCACCGTCCAGCTCAAAGGTCGCAAGAAGGCTTGATGTCGCCGTTTTTATATTCGCCCGGACGAGGGAGGCAAGGCGGTCGCAGCCCCTTCCTCCGTCCATAAACTGCCACACGGTGTAGTAAAGGGTCGTGCGGTCAAGGTCAAGATTGTGGTCACAGAAGGCTTCCCAAAACTCCTCCGGGGTGAGAAGCGGTCTTACGGGATTTGCGGGAGTCATATTTTCACTTCCTATGTAATCAGATTTTCGGTTCGGAGGTTCCCTGCTCCGAAAGATAGGTTGCCTCAAGGTCCGCCATATGAAGGAGCACCGCAAGAGGATATTTCTCATAGGCGTGGCTTATAGTGAAGCCGCCGGACCTTGCGGCTTCGTCGAAGCCGCCCATATGCCACCGGATAGCCACGGCTTCCTCCTCTTTAAGGCGCATATAGCGCTCAATCACAAAGACGGATTTTTCGCCGTGACCAAATGGAAACTGGTCGTCGACGGTGTAATAGGGGCGCTGTTCCCACTGTCCCCGCTCGTTCTTGACGTTGCGAAGGCTGATGGTGTAAAAATTAGTCTTACAAATATCGTGGAGAAGCCCGCAGATTGCTATTGTTTCGGGGCTGAAGCGGTCGCCGTACTCCTCACAGCGCTTTTTGAGTATCTTATACACGTTGAGGCTGTGGGTCACAAGACCGGCTTCGCAGGCGCAGTGGTATTTTGTCGAGGCGGGAGCAATAAAAAAATCGCTCCCCATAAGCCATTCGAGAAGTCTTTCAGCGCCGGGGCGTTTCACGTTCTCTTTAAAAATTTCGATAAATTCCTGTTTTGCTCCCATTAGGTACCTCCGTCAGTCGTTAAATTTCGCGGGCATACGGCGTTTGTGCTCGGAGACGCGGTGATAGCGCTCGATAATGGCTTTGGACGCCGGGTCGGTTTCGCCGGTGGTGATGAACTCGTCGATTGCCTTATAGGTCACGCCCATCTCCCTCTCGTCGGTCTGTCCCTCAAAAAGTCCTGCGGAGGGGGCTTTGTTAATTATGCTCTCCGGCGCTTTAAGGTAGCGGAGGAACTCGAAAACCTCCGTCGCGGTGAGGTCGGCGATGGGGTTTATGTCATAGGCGCCGTCGCCCCATTTAGTGAAATATCCCATATAGTTTTCGCTCCGGTTGCCGGTTCCGACGACGAGGGCGTTCCTTGTCTGGGCGATGGAGTAAAGGGTAGTCATTCTCAGGCGCGGGGCGATATTCGCTTTTGCGGCGTCGGAAAGCTCGACGCCCATGGCGGAAATTATCTTGTTTCTCGTTTCGGTGAGGTCAACGGTTATCATCTCAATTCTAAAAGCGTTCGCAAGGCGCTTCGCGTCGTCAAGGTCCTCGCCGTAGTTGCGCCTCGAGTTACAGGGCATCGCAACGGCAAGCAGATTCTCGCAGGCTTTGGCGCAAAGTATTCCCACAAGGGCGCTGTCCTTGCCGCCGCTGTTGCCGAAAACAAGACCGGAAACGTGGGCTTCGGACATTTTTTCCCGTATGAAATTCACGCGGGCTTCCGTTTCTTTTGCATAATCTCTCATTTTTACGTTCCCCTCCGTTTCAAAAATTGTTTTTCACGTAGTTAAACGCCGCGGCAGCGGCAACCGCGCCGTCGGCGGCGGCGGTCACGAGCTGGCGGAGGGCTTTTGTCCTCGTGTCGCCGGCGGCGAAAACGCCCTCAATATTAGTAAGGCAGTCCTCGCCCGCTGCGATATATCCGTGCTCATCGAGTTTGAGCACGGGAGCGAAAGCTCCGTTGTCCGGGGCAAGCCCGATTGACACAAACACGGCGGAGAGCGGAAGCGCAACTTCGCTTCCGTTGCCGCGGTTTTGTATAACCGCCCCGGTCACGAATTTTTCGCCGGTTATCTCTTTAATCACCGAGTTTTTGAGCACGGTGACGTTTTTCTTTTTGAGCAGGGATTCCACGGCAGAGGCGGCGGCTGTGAAGCTGTCCCGTCTGTGGATAAGGTACACTTTTTCACAGATTCCGGAGAGGTACTCCGCTTCCTCGAAGGCGCTTTCGCCGCCGCCGACCACGGCGACGGTCTTTCCCCTAAAGAAGGCGCCGTCACAGGTCGCGCAGTAGGAAACTCCCCTTCCCTCGAACTCGCTCTCGCCCTTGCAGCCGAGCTTTCTTCTTGCGGCGCCGTTGGCGATTATCACGGCTTTTGCCTCGAAATCGCCGGCAGTAGTATGGAGAACTTTCGTTTTGCCGGAAAGGTCGGCGGAGGTTACGTCCGCGAATTCAAGCTCCGCGCCGAATTTCTTCGCCTGCTCCATTATTGCCATTGAGTAGTCGTATCCGGAAACCCCGGGCATTCCGGGATAGTTGTCCACCTCGGGGGAATTGACAATCTGACCGCCCGGGGAATATTTTTCAAAAACGGTACAGGAAAGTCCGGCTCTTTGACCGTATATTGCGGCGGTAAGTCCGGCGGTTCCCGCGCCGATTATAAGCAAATCCTTCATTTTTAACTCCTTTTCTTGCGTTGTACGATAATAGTATACCACCTCTATGGAATCTTTACAATTTTTATGGTACAATATTTTCG
>JAEDJF010000037.1 GCA_016296485.1 Oscillospiraceae bacterium | reverse complement strand
CTCAACAGCATCTTTATCTTCCCTCGACACAAAATATTCCCGGTATTCCTCCGGGTTCACTCCTTTTATTGAGCACAGCTTATCGAGAAGCGAGCCTTCCCATTCCTCCGCCGTGCTCGCCCAGATTTCCATTCTGTTGCAGGTGGAAATTATTATACAGCCCAAAACGCCCTCTTCCCTATAAAATTCCTCCATCGCTTCCCCGGCGTTTTTTTTCGTAAAAGAAAACAGAGCACGAATATCCACTGATGCTTTATTGTAATCAATTCCCAACATTTTAATGCTCATACGTCTTCTCGCTTTCATTTCAATTTCATTTTATCATAGCATACCTTTAAATAAAGTTAAAGGCGTTTCCCAAAAGATAGCTATTTTGGTACTGTTTTTCGGCAAAAACTTGAAACAAAAGCATCTATTATAACAGAATTTGCTGAATTTTCGGCAATTCATTGACATAGCAAAGAATGAAGTTTACAATAGGCTTGATTAAATGCAACAGGTGCTCATTTATAATGAGAGAATAGGAAAGTAAGTAAAAGCTTACACGGTCACGCCGCTGTATGGGAAGAGCAAGGCTTTAAAATGCCACTGGGAAACTGGGAAGGCAAAGCCGCGCTGTGAGGCCCTTAGTCAGAAGACCTGCCTGGTTGTATATAATTTACACTTACGTTACGAACGATGGCTGGGTGTAAGAACGGTTTCGGTCTAAGATCCGAAAGGACGGGGTCGTAAATATCGGCAGCGATATTTTTAGACACTTTACGTTCCTAAGCCCATCTGTTTTCCTGCAGATGGGCTTTTTTGCGGTCAATTTTCCGCCAAAGAGCATCATTGTTCAAATTTAATTTGAAAAGGGTGTATTAAAAATGTCCAAAAAACAAAAAAGAGTCCTTTCTTTGGCAAGCGTTTTTGCGCTAATTTTCGGCGTATCGCTTTCCGCAAATGCCATGCACATTATGGAGGGTTACCTTCCCATAGGCTATTGCATCGCCTGGGGAGCGGTTTGCGTTCCTTTCCTTGTGGCTGGCTTTTTCTCGATCCGCAAAACTCTTAACAACAACCGCAAATCCCTCATTATTCTCGCCATGAGCGGCGCATTCATTTTCGTTATTTCCTCCCTTAAAATTCCGTCCGTAACCGGAAGCTGCTCCCATATGACCGGCACCGGCATGGGCGCTATCCTTTTCGGACCTGCGGCGACAAGCCTCCTCGGAATTATCGTTCTTATTTTCCAGGCGATACTTCTTGCACACGGCGGACTTACCTCCCTCGGTGCAAACACTTTCTCTATGGCAATTGCCGGTCCTCTCGTCTCTTTCGGTCTTTTTAAGCTTTGCCAGAAACTTAACGTAAACAAAAGAGTGGCAGTCTTTATCGCGGCCGCAGTCGGCGACCTTTTCACCTACTGCGTCACCAGCGTACAGCTTGCTTTGGCTTACCCCTCCGAACAGGGCGGTTTCCTTGCTTCTACCGTAAAATTCCTCGGAGTATTCGCCCCTACCCAGCTTCCCCTTGCAATTCTTGAAGGTATCCTTACCGTCATCATTTTTATCGGACTTGAGTCCTTTGCGAAACCCGAGCTCAAAGCCGTCGGCTACATAAAGGAGGCGTAAATTATGAGCAAAGATAAAAAGACAGTCATTATTCTTCTCGTTATTGCGGTTCTCATTGCCGTAATTCCTTTTCTCGCTCTCAAAGGTGCCGAGTTCGGCGGCTCCGACGACGCCGGAAGCGTAATGGTCGAAGAAATAAAGGGCGAGGAATATGAACCCTGGTTTACTCCGGTGCTCGAAAACCTCATTGGCGGAGAGATTCCCGGAGAAATCGAGAGCCTCCTCTTCTGTATCCAAACCGGCATCGGCGTCGGAATCATCGCTTTCTTTATGGGACGTTTTTATGAAAGAAAGAAACTTTCAAAGGACGGCTCCGAAAATTTATAAAGAGTTGAAGAAAGGTTTTTTTATGATAGTCATTGATAAATTATGCTATTACTCAAAGCTGCGTTATGTCAATGTCTGTGAAAAATTCCTGTACGCGCTGATTACCCTTCTTTTCTGCGTAATCAGCAGATCCGTTTTGATCGCCGTACTCGTATTTATAGCGAATGGGATTCTCACTGTCCGAAAGGGGGGGATCCCTCTTTCGCGTTACGGACGTTTGATGATGCTTCCCCTGGTTTTCCTTTTGCTGAGCACGGCGGCAATTATCGTAAACTTTTCAAAGGTTCCGCTCGACGCTTACGCTATTCCGATAGGAAATTTCTATATCACCGGGAGCCGCGCTTCTCTTGTTTTCGGATCGCAGCTTATTCTTACGGCACTTGCCAGCGTTTCCTGTCTTTATTTTCTGTCGCTGAGCACGCCCATGACGGACATTTTGACGGTACTTCGGAAGCTGCGCTGCCCGGAAATAGTAATTGAGCTGATGATGCTTATTTACAGGTTCATTTTCGTTTTAACGGCTATTGCTTCCGATATGAGCACCGCACAAAACTGCCGCCTCGGGAACCGGGATTTTCGCACCTCCTGCAAATCCTTCGGCGCTTTGGGCTCCACTCTTTTCATAAGGGCTATGAAAAAGTCGAATGCGCTTTTTGACGCGATGGAATCCCGGTGTTACGACGGTACGATCCACGTGCTGACGGAAAATTATCCTCCGAAGAAAAACGAGATTACTGCTATTGTTCTATTTGAGCTTTTACTGCTTGCTATTACTGTTTGGAGATTTGTGATATGAGCGACGATATTATTATAAAAGCGGAAGACCTTTACTTTTCCTATGATGACGGGAACACAAGCTCCCTCAACGGCTTGAGTATTGAAATCCGCCGGGGACAAAAAATAGCGTTTATGGGAGCCAACGGCTCCGGAAAATCCACCTTTTTTCTCTGCTGCAACGGAATCAACAGACCGTCAAAAGGCACCTTATACTTTGAAGGCAAGCCATACGATTATTCAAAGAAAGGGCTCCTTGAGCTTAGGAGCAAAGTTGGTATTATCTTTCAGGACCCGGACAACCAGCTCTTTTCCGCCAGCGTCTATCAGGAGATTTCTTTCGGGATTTTAAACCTCGGCGTATCGGAAGAAGAAGCGAAAAACGAAGTTGAGCAGGTAATCGACTATCTTGAGATAACTCCTTTCCGGGACAAGCCCGCCCACGCTTTAAGCGGAGGACAGAAAAAACAGGTTTCCATCGCCGATATCCTCGTTATGCACCCGGATATAATAATACTTGACGAGCCCGCCGCCGCCCTTGACCCGAAACACACCACTATGGTCAACAAAATCGTTGACCGGATGACCGAAAGCGGAATCACCGTAATGATGTCCACCCACGACGTAAACTATGCGCTTGACTGGGCGGACGAAGTCGTGCTACTTCACGAAGGCAAGGTACTGATGCAGGGGGCACCCCTCGACGTATTTTCAAATAAGTCCGCCCTTGCGATGACAAACCTTGAGCAGCCCGCAGTGCTCGAGCTTTTCGAGGAGCTTTGCAAAAAAGGCGTGCTCAAGCCCTCTTTGCCTCTCCCTAAAAATCTTCACACTCTTGAAAGCTATATAGAAAATATCAATATCAAGCCATATTACGGAGGAAGTCGGCTTATGAACCCCAATACCAAAAAAGCAATTTTAGTGGTCAGCTTCGGAACTAGCCATGAGGACACAAGGAAAGTCACCATTGACGCCATTGAGCACGATATAAGCGAAGCGTATCCGGACTGCGCAATTTACAGAGCTTGGACAAGCAAAATGATTCTTGCGAAGCTTAAAAAGCGTGACAACGTCCATATAAACAACGTAAAAGAAGCTATGGAGCAGATGGTAAAGGACGGCATCACCGACGTAATTGTCCAGCCGACCCATGTAATTAACGGCATCGAAAACGACCTTATGCAGGAGGACGCCCTCTCCTATCAGGAATATTTCAAAAGCATCCGTTTCGGCGCTCCCCTGCTCACGTCGGAAAGCGACAGTGACCGCGTAATAAGTACCATCGCTGACGAATTTTCCTATTTGGAAGGCGGCGAAGCCCTTGTGCTTATGGGACACGGAACGACGCACTTTTCCAACGCCATTTATGCCGCGCTTGACTACGCATTTAAGGACAAAGGGCACCCGAACATTTTCCTTGCTACGGTGGAAGCTTACCCGTCAATGACTTCCCTTCTCCCCATGCTCAAAACCTACGGTCCTAAAAAAATCACCCTGGCGCCGTTTATGATAGTCGCCGGCGACCACGCCAAAAACGACATGGACGGCGACGACCCGAGCTCCTGGAAGAGCCAGCTTGAGGCGCAGGGGTACGAAACGGTCTCCGTTTTAAAAGGTCTCGGCGAATACGAGGGAATAAGGCATCTCTTTGTTGAGCACGTAAAAGACGCGATTGAAAAATGAAGTTAAAAAGCCCGCACCATCGGTGCGGGCTTTTTTAATATTATTTTCCTTTATTCGCAAAAATCGAAATTGCCGCCGCAACAAGACCTACAACAAAGGAAACTGCGGTTTTGAGCGGAGCCATATGCCTTAAACTCTCTATAAGATATACGAAAGGCTCTGTGGCAAGTTTAATTCCCAAACCCGGAACCAGATAGCAAAGACTCAAATAGGCGGCAGCGAACGCAAAAACAAACCATATCAAGGACAAAAGTGATTTTTTCACCGTAGTACCTCCCTTTTACTTCTTTCTTTTATTCCGAGAAACACCGTTTTTATAACTACAAACGCTCCGGCGGCGATGAGCATCGCCGGAATTGCCGTCAAAAATCCCATATGCTCAAAGGCTTTCACCAGCGAAAGTGAGCCGCTTATGATGTATATCACTATATAGCTGACAGCAATTAAAACTATACCGATTATAAATCCCAAAAAGTCGAAACCCGAAATATCAAGGCGTCCCGTTATCACAAGTATTCCGAGGAAAATTACGACCGGCACAGCCGTAAACATCACTCCGCCGAACATCAGCATGGCGTTACTGCTTCCGCCGGCAACCACCGCTTTTGCCGGGTCAGCCGGGTCATACATTATTTTATGCGCCGTATTCATCGGCGGAAGCATCCCCGTGCCGTAATCGGTGGAAACCGTATATTCCGTTCCGCTAACTGTATAGGTATAGACGAGCCTGTATGTTGTTCCGTCATCATCGGCGGAATATACTGCATAATCAGAAAGATAGCCCTCGGTCTCAACGTAGCCCTTCATCTTGATTCCGAGCTCTGTAGTTTCTTTTATTCCGAAGAAAAGCATAACTATTCCGCATATAAAGCTTACGGACAGGAGAAAGCCCGTCACTATTTTTTGAAATTTCAAGGCAAAGTCCCCATTTCTCCGATGACATTTTTACCAGTATATCATCATTTTGGCAAAAATAAAAGCCGTTTCATTAGGCGTAACCCCGGTCTTCGAGTTTCCAACCTCCGAGTTTTGTCCGCACGAGCACCCATTTATAATCAGAATATTTGCTGTTTGGTTCAAGACTTCCGTCAAAAGAGCTTCCGGTTTCAAACTCGGACAGCAAAACCATTACCTTGCCGCTACCGTAGTTTTTCGCTTCTTTTAAAGTTTCT
Organism: Oscillospiraceae bacterium; assembly: GCA_016296485.1. GTDB lineage: Bacteria > Bacillota > Clostridia > Oscillospirales > Ruminococcaceae > UMGS1668. The sequence continues at coordinate 7,595 of JAEDJF010000037.1, read as the reverse complement.
TCATCGCAATATTCTATCTTAAGAAGCTCACAGCCATCAAAACTCTTTCTGAACTCTTTTATAACCGTATTCATAGCGCTTTCTATTTCCGCTTTGCTGTAAATTTCGGAATCGGGAATTATTTTTTGGACCGCTCCCGTTTTTCCGCAGGAGCAAAGCAAAGCTATAACAATAACTATTGTCGGGATAATCAGCCTTTTTTTCATTCAGCGTCGCCTCCTTTGTTTCCATTATAAAGCATCAAACTGTTATTTCAAACGGTTTCGCCGAATCTTAAGAAAACATTAAAAAAGCCGCGCTCGAGGCGCGGCTTTTTCAGTATAAATTAATAAAATTGTTCCTTTGTAAGCTCCATATATATGGCTTCAGGATACTCATCATCCGCAATATAGTCGGGCATCGGTTTTCTTTCAAAATGAAGTCTTTCATAAAGGGCAAGAGCTTTTTCATTCTTCGGGTTCGGGTCCACCCAAACCTTTTCGGCTCCGTTTTTAAAGGCTTCGCCTATTGCGAAAGAAAGCGCTTTATACGCTATTCCCTTTCCCCTTGCAAACTTAAACAGCTTAATATCAAGGGCGGCGCTGTTTCCGTGTTCGGCATCAATTTCTTAATAGGTTTCGCCGCAGTATTCTCCATTGTCAAAGACGGAATAATGGTTAACTCTGGGACGGGACGAAGAAATAAAATTATACCAACCCCGCATTTCTTCAGCGCTTTGGTGAAGCCCGTCAGGAAACCCGACATAGCGCATCACGTCGCCGTCCGCCCAAAGAGACCGTAAGTTTTCAAGGTCGCCCTCGGTCGTTTCTTTTATTTCAATCAAGGCAGAGCCCCTTTGGATTAAGCCTTTCCGTTGCAACCGAGAACGTCAACGATTTTGTGTTTTACCATCTCTTTGATGTTTTCGCGGGCGGGTTTCAGGTACTGTCTCGGGTCGAAATGATCCGGGTGCTCATAAAGATGCTGTCTTATGGAAGCGGTGCAAACAAGGCGAAGGTCGGAGTCTATATTGATTTTGCAAACTGCCATTTTTGCCGCTTCACGAAGGAGCTCCTCGGGGATTCCAATAGCGTCGGGCATCTGTCCGCCGAACTCGTTTACGACTTTTACCCATTCCTGCGGAACGGAGGAGGAGCCGTGGAGGACTATCGGGAAACCGGGAAGGCGCTTTTCAACCTCTTCGAGAATATCGAAGCGGAGCATCGGTTTGTGACCGGGTTTGAATTTATATGCGCCGTGGCTGGTGCCGATGGCGATTGCAAGGGAGTCAACGCCGGTGCGCTCGACGAACTCTTCAACCTGGTCCGGTCTTGTATAGGAGGAATCCTCCGCGCTTACGTTTACGTCGTCCTCGATTCCCGCAAGGGTTCCGAGCTCGCCCTCGACGCAGATGTCGTGAGCATGAGCATATTCAACGACCTGTCTTGTAAGGGCAATATTGTCCTCGAAGCTGTATTTTGAGCCGTCAATCATTACGGAGGTGAAACCGTTGTCGATGCAGTCTTTGCAAAGCTCGAAGCTGTCGCCGTGGTCAAGGTGGAGAGCTATCGGAAGACCGGTATCATAAACCGCCGCCTCAACAAGTTTTTTCAGATAGATAGGATTTGCGTATTTTCTTGCGCCATTGGAAACCTGAAGAATAAGGGGCGCGTTTTCCTCGGCGGCTGCCTCGGTGATGCCCTGAATAATTTCCATATTGTTTACGTTGAAGGCGCCGATGGCGTAGCCTCCTTCGTAGGCTTTTGCAAACATTTCCTTTGTTCCGACAAGCGGCATTGTAATCAATCCTTCCTTCTTAAATTGATATTATTATTTTATAACAAATCTGACCGCTTTTCAATAGAGACAATATGTATTTTACGCTTTGTTTTCAACAAACTTTTCCGGGTAATTTCGTGCATAATGGAATAAAAACTGCTGGGCAATTCCGGCATAATTTGACACACATTCGGGCATATCCCCGCCGAGGGCGCTCAAAACGCGCTTCATCCAAACGTCCGCAGGACAGCGCTCCGCCCGTCCGAGACCGTAAAGCAGCACGCAGTCCGCAACCTTCGGACCAACGCCGTGGACCTTTAAAAGCCGCTCGCGGGCTTCGCCGAGCGGCGCCGTTTTAAGGCTTTCCAAATCAAGCGTACCCTCGTACACCTCTTTGGAAGCGCTGGAAATATAGTCGGCGCGGTAGCCGCAGCCGAGCGCCGTAAATCTTTTAGTCGGCGCTTCGGCAAGGGCTTTCGGCGTCGGGAAGGCGTAAACGCCCTCTTCGATTTCTTCGCCGAAAGCGGCGCAAAGCCTTTCAACTATACCCTTGATTCTTGCTATGTTGTTGTTTTGGCTGATGATAAAGGTTATAAAGGCTTCCCAGGGTTCCTGATGAAGGACTCTTATTCCCGGCGCAAAAGCGCAGGCATCCCGAAGCATTTCATTCGCCGAAAAATCGTTTTTCAGCAAATCGTAATCTCTTCCGAAATCGAAATAGTCGTACCAAATTGAGTTAAACTCATCTTCGCTCGCGCCAAGAATCGTTATTCCGTCCGCCTCCGGTCTTATGAAGCGATGCACCCCTTTTACAACTCCGTGCCAGTTTCCGCTTTCATCGGCTCTCCAGCGAAAGCACTGTCCGCAGTCGAGGGTCTCCGGAAGGGAAAGTCCGCTTATTTCCGTTATTTTTATTCCTTCGCTTGTTTTTTCGGTTTTCATAAGTCCTTGTTTTTACCTCTTTAAAAGTAGTTTTTTGTCCGTTTCCTGCGGGCATTTGTTATTGAGCATTAGGGCGATTTTTGGGTTTAAAGTTTGAGCATCGTGCTCATATTTTTTGTACGTAAAGTCTACTAAACTTTTTGTATGATTACAATTTTTGTCTTTCAACAGCACGAAAACCCTCTATTTCCCATTAAACCACGAGTTTTTGGCATAGGTTTTCAACTTTTTCTACAGAGTTTTCAACATGCTCATTCAAAATAATCTACTATCTGTATAAAGCTTAATTTCCGAAAATTTTGCCTTTTTCAGCGTATAAATCCAGCCTCTTTTAAAAAAATATAGGTAGATATATTGTATGTGGAGGTGCGCTTATATTATGCTGCGTGGAGTAAACAAAAAGATAATAGAAATAAACAACGTTGAAGGGGGATATTTTGAAAAGATACTGTTTTTTGTGAGCGACGAGCGCCGCTCGGAACCCGATTCCGTGCTCGAAAGCCAAGCCGAAAAATACGTTTCCGACCCCTGCGCGTTAAAATACCGCCGTCGGATTTTAACTTGGGACAACGCAAAGCTGTTTATCAAAATGGCTCTGTCCGCCGGCGCTGGAGTTGCCGTTGGGCTCTTTTTGCTTTGATTACTTAGTGAGCTTTTTTATTAAAAATTCGTGCTGGGGATAAGCCGAAAGCAGTTCTTCCCTTTCCGGAAGTTCAAAATCACCGAACTCAAAGCCGGGAGCCACCATACAGCCCACAAGAGAATAACCCGTTCCGTCCGTCTCCGCCCCGAAAACCGAGCCTTTCGGAACAAGAATCTGGGGCTGTTCTCCCCTTTCAACGTCGAGCCCGAGTTTAACCCGTTTAAGCTCGCCGTTTTTATTTATGATATAGACCGCCAGCGGCGTTCCCGAATGGAAGTACCATATTTCATCAGATTTAAGACGGTGGAGGCGGGAAACCTCCCTATCCTTTAATAGAAAATATATGCTGGTCCAAAGCTTCCGCTCTCCGTCGAAATCTGAGCTTACAGCCGAAGCGTCTATAATGTCCTTGGATTTAAGGCACTCTTTATAGTACCCGCCCTCCGGATGCGGTTTGAGTCCGAGTTTTTCAATAAAGTATTTTCCCGTATACAAAGAAAAAGCCTCCCGAATAAATGATACATATATTGTATCATTTTTCGAGAGGCTTTTAAAGCGTCAGGCATAAAATTTTCCGGTAATTTCATGTCTTTTTGCAAGGTAATAAATCGTAATAAATACCGCGCTCAATATCCAGCCGATGGGATAGCCCATTACCACCCAGAAAAGCGAATCAAAGGTTTTAGATATAAAGTAAAGATATATCTGGCGGAAAATTACGAAGGAGAAAAACTTTATCGCCGTCGGAAGGCGCGTTTCTCCTGCGCCGCAAAGCGCGCCGGAAACAACTATATTCACCGCGCAAAATACGTAAAACGGCGTCAAAAGGCGCAGCAGATATGCGCCGTACTCCACTACTTCCGGTTCACGGTTAAACAGCATAATGAGCTGCGGGGCGAAAACAACAAGCACCGCAACAAGAGAGGCCGTCGCGGCAACGGCCATAACTGTTGCGATTTTTGTGCCCTTTCCAAAACGCTCGACGCTTCTTGCCCCGAGGTTTTGACCGGCAAAAGTAGTTATTCCCATTGAAATGCTGTTCATCGGAATCACAACAAACTGGTCCAGCTTAAGGTACGCCGACCAGCCCGCCATTACCGACGTTCCGAAAACGTTTATGTAAGACTGGACAAATACGTTTGAAAAAGAAGTAAGGCTTTGCTGAAGCGCAGTGGGCATTCCGATATAAAGAATTTCTTTAAGAATCGGCAAGGAAATTGAAAGCCTGTTCCATTTAAGGCGGTACATTCCTTTAGAAAGCGTAAGCGAAGTTAGCACGAGCACCGCCGAGACAATCTGTGAAAGAATCGTAGCATAGGCAGCTCCCGCAACGCCCATTTCAAAGGTCTTTACAAACAGAATGTCAAAAACTATATTTATCGCCGACGAACATATAAGGTAATAGAGCGGGCGTTTCGAGTCGCCCACGGCGCGGAGTATCGCCGCGCCCATATTGTAAATCATTACGGAGGAAATTCCGCCGAAATAAATTTTTAGATATACGGTAGCCTCCGCGAAAACGTCATCAGGCGTTGACATAAAGCGCAGCATATACGGAACCATAAATACTCCCAGAGCTGTCGCAAAAATACTGAAAATAAAGACAAGAAGAATAGCCGTATGAACTGCTTTTTCTACCTTTTCCTCATTTTGCGCGCCGAAGTTTTTGGCGATTATTACGCTGGCGCCTGTGGCAAGACCGGTAAAAAAGCCGATAAGAGTATTGATTATAGGGGTAGTCGTGCCGACAGCCGCAAGGGCGGCTTTTCCAACGATGTTTCCGACGACGACGCTGTCAACGGTTGTATAAAGCTGCTGGAAAAGGTAGCCGAGGGCAAGCGGAAGGGCGAATTTCACTATATGTTTCCAAATGCTGCCCTCCGTCATAAGGACTTCTCCGTTTTTTTCAGCCATACGCCCGCCCCCTTTCACGCAATTATGTATAAAATGATAAATCTATTTTTATGCAATATCAATAGCTTAAAAGTGATTCTGCCAAAATGCTCAATCGGCTTTGTTTTTGAGCACAGTTTTTGTTCAATATAAAAACGGGTTTTAGCACAAAAATTCAGTTTAAACTTTTTTTGAAATAATTGCTGCAAAGCTCTTTAATTAGCGCCGATTTTGCGATATAATAGACCCAGCATATATTTCGGAGGAAATAAAATGAACTACGTATATCTTGCCCTCGGTCTTATTGTCGGGATAGTGTTTCTCGGAATGGCAAAAAACACAAGACGAAGAAAAGCCATTCCCTACGAAGTAAACAAAAGGCTCAAAAGCTCCAAAAAGATGGACGAGTACAACAAATGGTGCGACACGGAGGCGAAAGCCGACACCATCGTCGGAACCGGGCTCATCATCTTCGGTCTCTCCGCTACTTTTATGGACAGCAGCATAGCCCTTACGAACATCATCGCGATAATTTCCCTCGTCGTTTTTGTCGTTGGGTACGTGATGAGAATGGCAAACAACAAAAAAAGACTCGGGCATTTCTTCGCAAGGTAAAAATAATCTAAAAGTAAAAAAGTTCCCGCCGTCGGCGGGAGCTTTTTTGTATTATATATTATATTATTTAGTTATCTGTAATCTGCCATTTCAAAAGTGAAGTTCCCGACCTCGCCGAAATCGTCGTACTCGATTTCAGCGCCGTCAGAGATTGTGGAACTGTTGTGCATAAGGGGCTCGATTTTTACTTCGTCCTCGTCTGCCGACACAAGTCGGCAAAGGATACTGCTGGTCGGGCGGTAATAAATCTTTGCGTAATCCGGCTTAAAAGCGCAGTACTCCGCTCCGCTAATGGAATAGCAGTACGCGTCCGACGGCGCGCCGTCCTCCAAAGCTGATTTCACGTTTTCAATAAACACGCAGCCGGGTTTGCAGTTTTCAAGCTCTTTTCTTATGAACGAACAAATCGCAAGATAGTTTTCCTTTCCGTTTTCGGAAAGCCCGTCCTTTTCAAGAATATTGAAAACGGAGGAGTTTTCCGGGAAACCCTGGAGCATAAGCCCAAGGGGATTTTCGTAAACGGCTTTCCTATACGTTATAAGAGTTGCAACCGAGCCCTCTTTTATCTCATTGTCAAGAAAAGGCGTTATCGGGTCGGAGCAGAGGGTTACATATCCGCCGTCGGCTTCCCAAAAAGAGCCGTAGTCCTCAAGAGGCTTTTCTCCGTTTATAACCACCCTGTAAAGCTCTTCGACTTTAATCTCTTTTGAGGCAGAAAAAACGCTTCCGACGATTCTTTTCAAAATATCGGCGCTGCCGTCCCGCTCGCCTTCGGCTGATTTAAACTCGGTTTCAAGCTCGTCTTTTTGCATACCGTTTAGTCTGGCTATTGCTTCCATGTAATCCATCGGTTTCGCCCTCAATCCTCAATTACGATTTCTTCGGAATTACTTAAAAGACCAACGATAAAGAGAAAATATTCCGGAGCTTTTCCGTTTTCAATCCAAAGAATTTTCGTTCCGAAAATCTCCTCCGCAGTTTTGACAAGGTTTCCGCCGATGGCGTCTATTGCCGGACGGATTTCATCCTCATATCGGCAGGGCTTGCCCTTCGGGCGGGTGCATCTTTTGCATTTTGCGCAATGTCCGCCGTCAAGGGCGAAAGAACCGGGGTTCGCCTTTTCCATATCGAGAATCCATCGGCTTGCCATTATGTAGTTCTGATGGCGGATACCCATTACGAAGGAGTCCACTTCCTCCGGGGTCATACCGTTTTCCACAAGGCTTTTATCAAAATACATTTTAAAAGCAAAAAGGTGGATATATTTATATTTGTTCCAGAATCTCTCCATTACGCTGAAATTGTATGGAGGGCAGGACCATTTCGTATTGTAGTTGGGACAGGCTTTGCAGCACTCGATAAACCTGTCGACTTCTACGAAGTCCTTTACGTAGTCGTCAACAAGCACTCGTTTGTAGTCCCGCTCAATGGAGTTTATTCCTTTTGCCTTTTTAAAACGTCTCATTTTCCGCACCTTTGATTAAAAAATTTGTCAAATAATTATAGCATAAACGGACGCAGTTTGTAAACAAGGGTCATATAAAAAGAACCGGAACAAAGTCCGGTCCTTTTTTATCTTTCATATATTTCGCCGTTTTTCACTTCGATAACCCTATTAAAATGTTCCAGAAATTCTGGAGAATATTCGTGCATCGCCACAAGCAGAATATCACATTCGATATTTTCTATCGTTTTCTCGGCGGCGAGCCTTGATTCGGGGTCAAGACCGGTGGTGGGCTCGTCG
>JAEDJF010000138.1 GCA_016296485.1 Oscillospiraceae bacterium | reverse complement strand
CTGGCGGTTACCACCGTCTCTTTCCGCAGAAAGAGATGGGGGTAATATACAAAACAAAAGACGTAGAAGACGGAACGCCGTCCTCGGCGTTCCGTCTTCAACCGTGCAAACCATTCCCAATCGGGCGGATAATATCCGACCCTACGGTTGAGACGCACTTCGCAAACCTTGCCAGGCGTTCCATTCAAAGCGGTTCAAGGCGTACGCCACGCGCTCCGCGACCCGCCGCCAAGCGCCCTCTTGCGTGGCGCAAACGAATCTTCACCCTCTCAAAAAGGAGGAAAAATATGAAAATCACCGGAATTATTGCCGAGTACGACCCGTTCCACAACGGGCACGCCTACCACATCGGGAAGGCGCGCGCCGCCGGCGCCGACGCCGTCGTCGTCGCCCTCGGGGGCGAGTTCACCCAAAGGGGCGAGCCCGCCTGGTGCTCAAAATATCTTCGGGCACAGTGTGCCCTCCTTTGCGGGGCGGATCTCGTGCTCGAAATCCCCCTGCCCTACGCTCTCGGCTCCGCGGAGCGCTTCGCCGAGGGGGGTGTTTCCGTCCTGGATGCCCTGGGCTGCGTCGATACTCTCTCCTTCGGGAGCGAGTGCGGCGACGCCCAAAAGATTTCCCGCTTCGCCGCCCTTTCGGACAGCCCCGAGTTCCTTGACGAGGTGAAAAAAGCCCATTCCGGCGGCGTTTCCGCCGCCTCCGCTCGGGAAGCCGCCGCCCGCTTTCTTGCGCCGGAGCTTTCCGAAATCGCCGCTTCGCCCAACGACACCCTCGGCGCGGAATACTGCAAATGGCTCTCCCGGCTCGGCTCGAGCATGGAGCCCTTTGCCGTGCGCCGCTACGGCGCCGGGCACGGCGAAGCCGTGCTCAAAAGCGGCATCGCCTCGGCGACCTACCTTCGGAGCTTTCCCTCCGTTTCGGATATTCTGCCCTACGTCCCCGCCGCCACCCACGGGCTACTGCTCGAGGCGGAAACGGCGGGCAAGCTTCCGGCCTTGCCGGAAAAGTACGGCGTAGCCGCACTTTCCCGCCTTCGGACCCTGTCCGAAGCGGAGCTTGCCCGGGTGCCGGACTGCGCCGCCGAAGGGCTTTATCATCGGGTTTTTGACGCCGTCCGGCAAGCCAAAAGCCTCGACGAGCTCTACTCCCTCATCAAAACGAAGCGCTACGCAATGAGCCGGGTGAAGCGGATTGTCGCCGGGGCGTACCTGGGGCTCGACGGGTCGGTGCTCAAAGGAGCGAAGCTCCCCTATATCCGCGTGCTCGGAATGAACGACCTGGGCGCTGCTGTGCTCAAAGAGGCAAAAAGTACGGCGAAGCTCCCGATTTCCGCATCTCTCGCCGAGCTTGAACGTGTTTCCGAGACGGCGGCGGTCTTTGCCGCCCTCGAAGCCCGGGCGGAGGACCTCTGGCAGATACTCCTCCCGAGCCCCGGGGAGTGCGGTCTCGCCTACAAAACGAAGCTAATCAAGGTGTAAAAGAGATGGAACATATTCTTCACCCCTTCGGTCCGGTGTTCGATGAGCACAGCAGGATATTGGTGCTCGGGACTCTGCCCTCGCCCAAAAGCCGTGAGCAGGGCTTTTACTACGGGCACCCCCGAAACCGTTTCTGGCCCGTTCTGGCGGAAATTTTCGGGGAGGAGACCCCGAAAACTCCCGCCGAGAGGAGGGCTTTCGCCCTCCGGCACGGAATTGCCCTTTGGGACGTCCTTTCGGAGTGTGACATTGAGGGCGCAGCGGACTCCAGCATCAGGAATCCCGTCCCCAGCGACGTTCCCGCTCTGCTCAAAAAAGCCCCCGTCGCCGCCGTTTTCACAACCGGCGCCACGGCGACCCGCCTTTACAAAAAGTTCATCGAGCCGAAAACCGGTCTTGCGCCCATTCCCCTCCCCTCCACCAGCCCCGCCAACGCCCGCCTCGGGCTGTCGGCGCTGGCGTCGGAGTACCGAAAAATTTTGGAATATACGGAGTAAAAATTTTGTCGTCAGAGCGGGGCGGAAGATGTGGTACGGGAACAAGGCATACGCCTTGCACCGTTTTTTTCGGTTGTGGTCGCGCTCCCGCCCCGCTATGCAGCTCGCCGATGTGACCTATCGTGGGAAAATCTGTGCGGGGCGGCGGGAGTTCCCGCAGAATAGCCCCCTTCGAGGGGGCTGGGGGTGGGGCGCGGAGCGCAAAGGTCGTGCCGCCTTGGTATATTGAAAATCTGCTGTCGGCTTGAACGACGGCAGTTGAGATTAGAAAGAAGCCCACTCTCGGCGAAAGTTTCTCCCCCTTGAGGGGGAGCGTTTGCGGGAGCAAACGGTGGGGGTGAAGCGCTTTTCTCTGGAGGCGTACCCCCGTCTCTTTGTGCGCTGACAAAGAGATGGGGGTAATATATAAAACGAAATCATTTCCACCCTTCCACCGCTAACGCGGTCCCCCTCCCCTAATAGGGGAGGTCTTTC
>JAEDJF010000036.1 GCA_016296485.1 Oscillospiraceae bacterium | reverse complement strand
CTTTGAGCATGATGTCAACGATATCAGCGATATGTGCACCAGCTTCAGCAGCAGGGGTACCGGCGTTGTGGATGTTGGAAACAACAGTACGTCTTGCTTCGGACATACCGATGGTTCCTTTGTAAGTGAGGTATGCGGACATGGATTTTGCGGTTGCAAGACCAGGTCTCTCACCGATAAGGCATACGCATACATCGCATCCGGTAACTTCAGAAACTTCGTCCTGAGCAGCAACACGGCCATATCTTACGAAGAAAGGCTCGCCTGCTTCGATACCATGAGCTTTAAGACCGTTCATGATTGCAGGGATAACGATATCGTAGTTAGCCTCGATTGCAGTGCCGGAAAGACCGTCAGCTGCGAATACAACAACCTGAGGAGCTTTTTTGTAGAAGCCTTTGAGTTTCTCAACGGATTCCTCGTCAAGTCTTCTGCCAAGGTCAGGTCTGGTAAGATAAGTATCTTTGCTGTCGCAGCGGGATTTGAGCTCGAGGATTCCGCGCTCTTCAAGGAATTCTTTCGGGAACTCGTTGAAAACTGCGTCCTGTGCAGCAGCGTGGTCAGCACGGAAACGGAGCATGGTGTTGGTCATCTCACGAGGGCCGCAGTGCCATACGCCAAGACGTGCAGGAGTAGTAAGTTTAAGTCTTCTGTACTCTGCCTCATCTTTCGCGTTCGGAACCTGATACCACTCGTTGAGTTCGTAAGTGGTAAGATCCTCAAGATCATCATCGCTGACGTTCTCAACGCCTTCGCAGCAGCAAGCTTTGGGGGCTTTAGCGGCAGCGGGAGCGTCTTTCATCATTTCACCGACGACCTGAGCGATAATCTCTTTAAGTTTGTCATCAGATACCATTATTTGTATATCCTCCCGTCAAATAAATTTAGTACTATTTTAACTTAAATTAAAAGAGTACGGAAGCGTCACCGGCGTTCGGGCCAAGGGTGAGACCGTCTTCCTCGAGGAAGCCCATCTTCTGAGCCCATTTCTCGAACTCAGCAAGCGGTTTTTTGCCAAGAGCCTGACGGGTTGCATGGTTGTCGTGATAACCGGTGGACTGATACATAAGCATGCAGTCGTCTGCGCAAGGTACGCCCATGAAGAAGTTGCATCCTTCAGCAGCAAGGAGAATCTCGAGGTTCTCGTTGTCGTTCTGGTCCATCTTCATATGGTTGGTGTAGCAAGCGTCGCAGCCCATGGAGATGTTGCTGAGTTTGCCCATGAACATGTCTTCCATACCTGCACGAGTTACCTGTTTAGCATCATAGAGGTACTCCGGTCCGATGAAGCCAACAACGGAGTCAACAAGGAACGGATGCCATCTCTTTGCGAAGCCATAGCAGCGGGCTTCCATGGTGAGCTGGTCAGCACCCCAGTGACCGTCTGCGGAAAGCTCTGCGCCTTCGCCGGTCTCGAAGTACATGGGGTCAGGACCATGGCCAACACCGTAGTGCTCCATAAGGTCGAGTGCTTCATCCATCATGGAAATGGTGATACCGAAGCTCTCGTTAGCAATCTGGGAACCAGCGATGGACTGGAAGCAGAGTGCTTCTCTTGCGCCGTTCTTAATGCACTCCATAGCGGTAGTTACATGGCAGAGGCAGCAGGACTGAGTCGGGATTTCCCATCTCTCTACGAAATCCTGGTAGCTGTTCATAGTTCTTTCAACAGCGCCGAGAGTATCGTCAACAGGGTTCATACCGAAGAGGGCGTCACCAGTGCAGTAGGAGAAGCCTTCGCAGTAGGAAACCTTCATGCCTTCAACGTCATCGGTAGGATGGTTAGGCTGGAGACGGAAGGAAAGTCTGTCAGGTGCACCACAGGTGGTAACACAGGTTCTGTAGATAGGAAGTTTTCTTGCACCAATCATGAGGTCGAGAGAGGACATGAGTTTGGTAACAGCGGAAACAACTTCGGAAGAAAGACCAGCAGAAACTCTGCGGATCTCATCGCCGGATACGTGGTCATCAAGGATGAACTCACGGAGTTTTGCGATGGTCCAGTTTTTGATCTCTTCATAGATGGTGAAGTTGATGTTGTCCTGGATAAGACGGGTTACATCGTCTTCTTCATAAGGAGCTACGGGGTTCTCGTAAACGTCCTTAATGGTGAGGTTTGCAAGGCAGTGCTTTGCAGCAATGCGCTCCTGCATAGTTTCTGCAGCGATACCAGCAAGCTGGTCACCGGATTTGAGTTCGCTTGCTTTCGCAAGAACGTCTTTGACATCTCTGAACTCATAGACTTGTCCAAATAATTTTGCTTTCAGAATCAAAAATTCTCACTCCTTTGTAAAATTTGGATGCCTAAAAATTTGGGGGCTAACAATTGTTGCGGAATTTCCTCCTTTCCCAAACCTTATTAATATATATAAATCTTATTTTTTAACATTAGTTAAATACGAGGGTCTTTACGACTACGGGAAGAACTCTTCCGTGCATAAGGGGCTCGCCGATATCGACGTAGTCGCCCTGGCTTACTCTGATGGAGTCGATGCAGATTATATCTTTGCTCCGGTTGAGTTTGACCATAAGGTTTTGACCGAGGCTCTTACCCATATCCTCCTCAAGTATGACTATAAGCGGATGTCTGGACTGGATGATGGGCTGCATACCTGCGATGATGAGGTCGGCGTAGCGTTCAACCTCTTTGAACAGCGGGCAGTTGGCGCCTTTAAGGGAAAGAGCTACAAGCTCCTGGCCCTCGTCGGGGTCATTGTACCAGTCGAGCATCGGAGCAAGGTGTTTCGCAAACTCCGAAGGGCTGAGCTTTTCAGCCTCCTCCTCAAGTTTGATAACCGGTATAGTCTTAAGCGGAAGCTTGGTGTTTTCGGAGAAGGCGATGGTGGAACCGGAAATCTCCATAGTCTGGGTTCCGGCGCCGATAACGGTGGCGCGGATGGTTTCAGCCGGCTCGATTATTTTGTCCGCGAAGGGAGCGAACACTTCGTTCACGGCTCTTGCGAGCACGACGCCGATATCGTTGTAGGGGAAATCGCCGCTGCCCTCATAGGGGTGATAAATGAGGTTGCCTACGCCGCCGGAGAAGGTGACGTATTTGATTTCCTCGATGTTGCGGAGCGGATGGTCGGTGGTCATAATTGCGAGGTCGTCCATATCGAAGGTCTTGAAGCCGAGAGTCGTCGCAAGGACCTGAGCCATGAGCACGCAAGCTTTATATATTTCTTTATACTCAAGTTTATTACCGACTTTAATGTTAATTCCGTGTTTCGCGCAAAGTTTTCCGAGATGGTCGGAAACGTAGAGGACTTTGCCTGCGCTGTCAAGCTTGATAAGGCGTCCGCCTATATCGAAGCAGCCGGTATCAACGGGGTGTTTCTCTTTAAATACGGCGATGTTGGAGGTGCCGCCGCCGATGTCCACGTTCGCCATAACGACGTGTTTTGTAAGGGACATAGAAGCAGTACCTGCGCCGCGTCCGGCGATAACTCCCTCAAGGTCGTTACCGGCGGTGGCGACTACGAAGTCGCCGGCAAGTCCGGACATTACGTTGAGAACGCCTCTTGCGTTCTCTTTTCTTGCGGTCTCACCGGTGATAATAACGGCACCGGTATCGACGTCCTCCGGTTTGAAACCGGAACGAGCATATTCATCAACAACAATTTTATGTACCGCTTCTTCGTCAATGGTTCTCTCATTGAGAAGAGGAGTGGTGTAAATCTGGCTCTGATATACGATTTCCTTGTTGGTAATCTCGATACGGGGAACCATATACTCGCCGGAAGTGTTTTCAATAGTAAATCTGCTAAAAATAACCTGAGTGGTGGAGGTACCGATGTCAATACCTACACTCAATATTTTCTCTTTCATTCCCTATTATCTCCCTTTACTCTTGTCATTTATAGAAATGCTTACTGCAACTTGCCCTATATTAATAGTCAGTCAAATCAAGGTTTTCGATGAACTCGATGAGTTCGTCTATTCCCTCTCCGGTATAGGCGCTGGTCCGCAGGACCGGACGCGCTCCGGCCATTTTAAGAAAGTTTTCCGCGACTTCGATTTCCTCTTCGCTCTTCCCGTCTATCTTCGTTACAACGCCTATGGTGGGTTTTGCGAAGGTCATGCTGAACATCTGAGGAAGCCTGCCCATTCCGTTTCCCGCGTCGTGGACGAGCACCACTATATCGGCGTCGCAGGCGGCGGTTATACATGCCCGCCAAAGTCCGCTCTGGTCTATGTACTCGCCGGGAGTGTCTATCGCGTCGTCATGTACAATGATTTCCTGAGTCTTCTTGTACTCAATGACCTCCTTGTGCATCGCCTGGAGGAGCGTGGTCTTGCCGACGCTCGAGCGCCCCATCAGAATGATTTTGCGAGGTTTCTTTTCGGACCCTTCTAAGCCCATGCTCAAGTCCTCGTAATTCCGATGGTGGTGTAATGCATATCCTCGAAGCGGTCAACGACGGCGCGAAGCGCGGAATCGACGGCGCCGATTTCGCCGACGAAAACGACTGCGCCGGAGAAACGGTCAACAAATCCGAGCTTGATTCTCGCGGCTTTGGTGCAAATATCCGCGGCGATAATTGCACTTTCGGCAGGGGTAATGGTGATGATCCCGATGGCCTCGCTGAACTCGTCGGTAAGACCGAGCTTCTTATAAATCATCCTGTCCGGTTTGGATATGCGGTGCGCAAGGGTCACCTGTTTGCCCGGAACGTACTCCTGTATCGAACGAGGCGGTAAAGAATATTCATTTGCTTGTGACATAACGCTTATTCCTCCTGTTTCCGAAATCGGTCCGCTTTTGCGCCGGTACGCGCACTTATAGACAGACCAACTCCTACACATCTAATATTATACAGACATTACCGCCTTTTGTAAAGGGCAAAGCTGAAAAAATAATAAGAAGTTTTGAAGTATTTTTTCGTTTTTGCTGTTGACATTTTACTTAACTAAAGCAAACCGAGCCTTTTTTGAGCACAGCCCGCCGGCGTTTGAGCACCGAAACAAATTGTAAACTTTTTATTAATTTTTGAGCACGAGTATATACTCCGGAGTATAAAAAAGAGCCCTTGCGGCTCTTTTCGGCATTGGTTTGCAATTTTTCCTGCGGTGCTCAAAAGGCGAACTCCACATTTTTGATGTGCTCAATGCAATAATCAAAATATTTACGGTAGAGCTCGTCGCCCTCTTTTTCAATTTTTTCGTCATCCGGGCGGCGGATAACGCCGGCGTAAACCTTTCCGACGCCTATATATCTTCCGTCCCCGCTCCTTCCACAGAGAAGGTACATCGAAAAAGCTCCCGAACGGGAAATGGACTCATAAAGCCCGATGTTGCGGCGGCGCACCTCGTCGAAAAACTCGTTCTGCGCGGAGCGCGCAATTATGTGATTCGGCATAAAGGTGTCGAGCACCCGATCCGCCGTGAAGGCATAGAGAATGCTTCTGTTGCGCGCCTCGAAGTCGGATGCCACGTTTTTCTCATAGGCGGCTCCGCCCTCGTTGAGCAGCGCCGCTGCCAGGGCTTTTCCTATGTCGTGGGCTTTTTCGAGGTTTCCGTTCTCCCGCTCGTGGCTGTAAAGCCTCGCCTCGGCGTCGCTCTCGTCAATGACCTTCATATCGGCGCCCACGATTTTCATATCGCTGTCGTCAGTTTTATACATTTGCTCGCCTCCTCGGTTCGGATTTTTCGCCGCGGCTGCCCTTTCGGCGGCCTTCCGCCATGTGTTAAAACAACAAAAAACGGGACAAATGCCTTTCGCACCTTGTCCCGATTTTTCTTATTTGTTCAGCTCGTCTCTTACCTTTATGAGGGCTTCAAGAGCCTCGCCGGGCATAGTGCAGGTTCCGATTGGGTGCGGCACGCTGCTGTAGAAGCCGTGGTAATCGCTTCCTCCCGTCGGAACAAGCCAATATTCTCTGATTATTTTTTCTATTTCCTCCCGGTCGCTGTCGCTGTTGCGCGGGTGGGAAAGCTCGATAGCCTGAATCCTTCCGTCCTTCGCAAGCTCCCGGGCAAGTTCAATCGAATCGTAATGACCCGGATGGGCAAGACAGGCAACGCCGCCGGACTGGCGGACAATGTCCGCAACGTCCCTTACGTCCGGGAAATGGGGCTCATAGGGTATCTCGCGGAAAATGCTGTAAAGGTCGGTAAACACCGCGTAAGTATATCCCCTGTCCATAAGGGCACGGATTATGTGCTGACGGTAAAGGCACTGCGCCGGACCGGCAGCCTTTACAACGTCGTCATAAGTGATGGGATAATTCTTGGAAATTTCATCTATTACCGGGATTATCGCGCGGTTGCGCTCCTCAAGAATGCTCTTGGTGAGCTTTTCGAGCTTCTCCATCTTGCGGGGCATATAGCAAAGAAGGTGCGCCATCCTTCCGGTTTTGCTGTCGTGGGTAGTGATCTCAAGACCGGGAATAACACGGATGCCCTTGCGCTTTCCAAGGCTTACAGCCCGCTCAACGCCTGCCATAGTGTCATGGTCAGTGAGCGAAATGAAATCCATTCCGGCGCCGATAGCATACTCAACAAGCTGGTCCACAGGCGTAGAGCCGTCGGACATTGAGCTGTGGCAATGAAGATCGCCGATCACAGCGCCGCCCCCTTTCAAAACATTACTACACATTACTACAGAAATATTATACACCACCTCTTTTCAATATTCAAGTCCGTAATTTGCAAAATAGTCAGTAAAAAAATCAAAAATCTTGTTGACAAAACCGTCTTTGGTTGCTATAATATCAAACGTGCTTAAGAAATGCGGGTTTAGCTCATCTGGCAGAGCGCGACCTTGCCAAGGTCGAGGTAGCGAGTTCAAGCCTCGTAACCCGCTCCACAAAATCCCGGAAACGAAAGTTTCCGGGATTTTTTTATGCTGTTTTTAGGCAAGTTCGACTCCCGTTATCTTAAGGCGAAAATTATTTTAAAAATGTAGTGCAAAAAAACTCTCTTTTTGTTATAATGAAGATTACGAAATTTAAGGAGGCGGAAAGTTTGGCATACCGCGTTATTGTCAAATGCGGCGGCGGGGCGTTTTTCGTGCCCAACGAAGCCGCAGAAAATCTTAAACTGTGTACCGCGGCTCAGCTCCGCGTCCTTTTGCTCACCCTGAGCCGCGGCTTTTCCGAGATGACCCCGGAAACCGCCGCCGCAGAGCTCGGGCTTTCCGTTGACGACGCCAAGGACCTTCTCGATTATTGGGTCAACCGGGGTATTTTCGAGTGCGACGGCGTTAGCGCCGCCCCCTCCCCCGCCGTTTCGGCGCCTCCCGTTTCGGATAAAAGCGCCGGCGCGGCTCCGGTTTCTTCCTCCGCAGGCGAAGGCGGCTCCGCAACTCCCGCGCAAAAGCCGCCGGAAATGAAGCTGACGATGAAGGAAGTGGAGCGGCTTCAGAAAGAGGACCCGGGCATCGCTTTTGTTCTCCACGAGGCGGAGCGGATACTCGGCACGTCGTTCACAAGCTCCGACACGGCAACCCTCGTCTGGCTGGTGTCCTGGGCGGGAATGACCCCGGAGGTGCTCGTGATGGTCATTGAATACTGCGGCACCCTCGGCAAAAAGAGCATGAGATACATACAGAAAGTCGCACTCGAGTGGCTGGACTGCGAAATAGATACTGTTGAAAAAGCCGAGGAGCGCATACGCGCCCTCAACGAAGCGAAAAGCTGGGAGGGCGAGATAAAATCCGTCCTCGAGATTCGCGACCGGAACCTCGTCACGAAGGAACGGGAATTTTGCGAAAGCTGGCGGATGCTCGGGCTTTCGCCGGAGCTCATCCGCGCCGCTTACGAGCGCACCGTCGAAAAGACGGGCAAGCTCTCCTTCCCCTATCTCAACAAGATCTTGGTGAGCTGGAAGCAAAAAGGGATAAAGACCCCCGCCGACGCCGAGGCGGAAACGAAGGCAAAAGCCGCGGCGGACAAGCCCTCTTTCGATATAGACGAGCTCGAGCGGAGAATGATGCTCGAGGACTCCGTAATTTGAGCACTGAAAAGGCTTTGCATACTTTATACAATAATTAATGAACGGGAGGCTGCTTTAAAATGCCCTATTCCTCCGAAGTTTATACCGCCGCGAACCTCGTTCTCGAGGAGAGGCGGCGAAACGCCGAGCACGAGGCAAACCTCATAAAAGCCGATGCTTACGCCAAAATTCCCGAGGTTGAGGAGATTGACCAAAACCTTGCGAGAGGTTTTTCATCCCTCTCGATGCTCGTTATGAACGGCACGGCGAGCTTCGACTCCGCGCTTGTTAAAATGCAGGACGAATGCAAAAATATGCAGGCGAAAAAAGCGAAGCTCCTCGTTGAAAACGGCTTTTCGGCGGACTGTCTTGAGCCGCATTACACCTGCAAAGACTGCTGCGATACCGGTAGGGTCGGCGGCGTTTTGTGCTCGTGCTACAAGGAGCTTTGCCGCCAAAAGGCGCTGGAGGAGCTCGACAGGAGCTCCGGCTCGGCAAACTGCTCCTTTGAAAATTTCCGCACGGACTTTTATCCGGACAATGGCGTCGCCGACGGCACCAACCCCCGGCGCAAGATGAGCAATATTTTCGAGTTCTGCAAACTCTACGCCGACGGCTTTTCCGAAAACTCCGAGAGCCTCGTGCTCATCGGAAAAACCGGGCTTGGAAAAACCCACCTTTCCCTCTCCATCGCGAGGGAGGCTGTGAAAAAAGGCTTCGGCGTCGTCTATACTCCCGCCCAGAGGCTGGTTTCGAGCCTTGAGCTTGAGCATTTTTCCGGCTCCGGCAGCAGTACTATGAAGAAAAAATACTCCTCCTGCGACCTTCTTATAATTGACGACCTCGGTGCGGAGTTCCCGACCCAGTTCACCACCGCCGCCATCGGAAATCTTATCAACGAGCGGCTTTTTGAGAAAAGACCGACAATAATAAGTACGAACCTTATGGGAAACGAGCTCACCGCCCGGTACACCGAAAGAACCGCCAGCCGAATCCTCGGCGAATACCGCAAGCTCTATTTCCTCGGCGAGGATATTCGTTTTCTTAAGAATTACTGATTTTTGAAAGGAAGTTTTTGATATGAAAGTTCGCCCCGCAACGAAAGACGACCTTAGCGACGTAATGACCTGTGTAAAACGGCTCAAAAGAGAATATTTTGAAGCCAACAACATTCCCCAGTGGCAGGGAGACTACCCCGCAAAATCCGACTTTGCCGCCGACCTTGAGGCGAAAAGGCTCTTCGTGATGTATATGGGCGAATGTCTCGTCGGCTTCGCCAGCGTAGGCTTTGAGGACGAGCCCACCTACTCCGAGGTGGAGGGCGGAAGCTGGAAGGAAAACGGCGACTACGCCGTCGTTCACCGCTTCGGCATCAACCCCGACTGGCACGGAATGGGCATGGGCACGGCGCTAATGGGACTTGCGGACAAGCTTTGCGAAGCGAGGGGCGTGTCCGCCGTACGGGCGGACACCCACGAGCAAAATGCCGGAATGATCCGCCTTCTTGAAAAATGCGGCTTCGAGCGCCGGGGAATTATACACCTTGCGAACGGCGACCCTCGAATCGCTTTCGAGAAAATCCTTTAATATTAGTCAAGACCACCCCTGAAAGGGGTGGCTTGAAAACGCCCTGTAAGGACTTGATACTGCCAGCGCCTTAAAGACGCTGGCTTTTTTTACTTGTTCAAGCCGTAGTGGATTGATTATTTAGCTTTACCCTTGAAAGGGTCTTCATACTCTTTGGTGTAGAGTTTATCCTCTATTTGGTCTTTTTTTTCCTGCTCTCGAATGTACTTTGCTACAGTTGCTTCGTTGAACCCTACAGTACTGACGTAATATCCAGTTGCCCAGAAATGACGATTTCCATACTTGTATTTCAATTCTGCGTGTTTGTCGAAAATCATCATTGCAGTTTTCCCCTTGAGGTATCCCATGAAACTTGACACACTCATTTTAGGTGGAATTGACAGCAGCAAATGTACATGGTCAGGCATCATATGTCCTTCTACTATCTCTACACCTTTCCATTTGCAAAGGTTACGGATATTCTGTTGAATATCCGCTCTGAGTTTATTGTAAATTACTTTTCGTCTGTATTTTGGACAAAATACTATGTGGTACTTGCACATCCATTTCGTATGTACTAAACTTTCTGCCATAGACATCACCTTTCTGATTTCTTTATTTGACGGCTTGAACACCTTGTCATTATATCAGAAGGCTGATGTCTTTTTTCTGTAAGTTTGGAAGCCCACCCGCATAGCGGGCGGTTGGTAGTACCCAAAACGGCAAGACGTTTTGGGTACATGCTAATAGCATAACGCAAAGCGCCCCGGGAGTTTCCTCCCGGGGCGCTTTTTTAAAGTATATTCTTTATTTCATAAAGCGAAGCCACGGTAAAGTCCGGCTCTGTCCCGCCCGTTTCCGTTTCGCCGTTCTTATTAAACCAGATAGTTTTCATTCCGGCGGTCTTGCCGCCCATAATATCGGCGGTGAGCGAGTCGCCGATTATCGCGCTCTCCTTCGGCGACACGCCCGCAAGGGCAAAACAGCGGTCGAAAAATTCCGGCATCGGCTTTGAAAAACCAACGGCACTAGAAACGAAAAGCTCGTCAAAAAATCCGAGCATTCCCGCCTTTTCAAGGCGGTGGCGCTGCTGCTCAAAAGGACCGTTGCTGGCGGCGAAAAGGCGGTACTTCGTAGAAAGGTACGAAAGCATCTCCTTTGCGCCGTCAACGGGGATAGCGCTTTCGTGAAGCTGCGCCCGGAAATATTCCTCGAATTTCGGACCGTCCAGGTCGATGCCTAGCTTTTCAAAAATCAGCTTCCAGCGCACCCTCATAAGCTCCTCGCGGGTGAGGGCACCCTCCTCAATTCTCCGCCAAAGGGCGTCGTTTACGCTCTTGAAAGTTCCGAACATCTCTTCCCGAAACTCAATTTTGTGCTTGGCAAAGCCGTCTTGCATTGCTTTCGCGACGCAGAGGTCGAAGTCCAGAAGGGTGTTGTCGATATCCAAAAATACTGCTTTTATCATTTTTCACCGAAAAACAAGAGGGCGGCAACAGCCGCCCATTGATTTTTTACTCTATATCTCCGCCGTCGCCCT
Organism: Oscillospiraceae bacterium; assembly: GCA_016296485.1. Lineage (GTDB taxonomy): Bacteria > Bacillota > Clostridia > Oscillospirales > Ruminococcaceae > UMGS1668. The sequence continues at coordinate 2,293 of JAEDJF010000036.1, read as the reverse complement.
CGAAATGACCTTTGCTCATCTGTTTGAGGTAGGCGTTGATGAAGCCGTCGATATCGCCGTCCATAACCGCCTGGATATTGCCCATTTCGTAGCCGGTGCGGTGGTCCTTCGCAAGGGTGTAGGGCATAAAGACGTAGGAGCGAATCTGGCTGCCCCAGGCGATTTCTTTCTGTACTCCCTTGATGTCCTCGATTTTTTCAAGGTGCTCGCGCTCTTTTATCTCAATGAGCTTCGAACGGAGCATATTCATACAAACTTCCCTGTTCTGGTGCTGGGAACGCTCAATCTGCGAACAGACGACGATTCCGGTAGGGATATGGGTAAGACGAACTGCGGAGGAAGTTTTGTTTACCTTCTGTCCGCCCGCGCCGGAAGCGCGGTAAACGTCCATTTTAATGTCCTCCTCGCGGATTTCGATGGACTTGTCGTCCTCGATTTCCGGCATTACCTCAAGGGAGGCAAAGGAGGTATGGCGGCGACCGGAAGCGTCGAAGGGAGATATTCTTACAAGGCGGTGAACGCCGTTTTCGGACTTAAGGAAGCCGTAGGCGTTGGGTCCCTCAATTATGATGGTGGCGGATTTAAGACCCGCGTCCTCGCCGTCGAGCCAGTCAACGAGAGTATATTTGAAATTGTGGCGGGTCGCCCAGGAGGTGTACATCCTGTAAAGCATCTGGCACCAGTCCTGCGCCTCGGTGCCGCCCGCTCCTGCGTGGAAGGTGAGAATCGCGTTGTTGTCGTCGTAGTCCCCGGTGAGGAGGGTTGTGAGCTTCATCTCCTCAATATCTTCGTCGAGCTTATCGACCTCGGCGAGGGCTTCCTCGTAAACGGACTCGTCGTCCTCCTCCATTCCGATTTCCACAAGAGTCATCGCGTCGTCGTAACGGGTTTCAAGGTCCTTATGGGCGTCGATTTTTCCGTTGAGCTGGCTGAGCCTACGCTGGACCTTGGACGAAGTTTCGACGTCGTTCCAAAAATCCGGGTCCGCCTGCTGCGCCTCGAGCTTTCTCACCTCGGCGCGGCACTGCTCAAGACCGAGAGCGTCCGCAAGGTCCTTTATCTGGGGCTCCATCGCAAGGAGCCGAAGGCGAAGTTCTTCTAATTCAAGCATTTTTATTCCTCCGAATCAAAGTAAAAAGCGGCGTTTTCCGGGCGAAAAGCCCACTTTTGCATAATACCGTATAGTATTATAAATGATTTATTTCCAATAGTCAAAGTTTTTTCAAAAAAATCGGGAATTATTATTAAAAAAGCGGTCCGAAAAATTCGGTCCGCTTTTTTATTTTGCGCTGTAACTAAAACTTTGCTTCGCAGGAAACGAGCGCGGTCTTTGGGCTCAGCCCGCCGATTGCCCCGCCGGAGATATAAAAAGAAGAACGCATTTTTTCATCGTGGGCATAAATGGCGGTTATCTGCGGCGCGTCGGCGGCTTCCTTTTCCGACGTATATTTTTCTTTCGGAACGAGTTCAAAGCAAAGGGAGCCCCTAAGCCCAGCGGCTCCTCGGGCTGAGCCCCGAGCCGTCTCAACATACCTTATTTCCGGGTAGGTTGCGACACTTCCAAAGCTTATAGAAGCCGGAGCGTCCCACTCTTTATATGTCAGCCATTCCCCCGCTCTGTTTTTCGCATAATCACAGTGAAGAAAAGAATCCTGTTTAAAAGAGAAAAGCTCGTAGTCCCAGCTTACGGACATCGCATCCGTACTCCTAAAAAGCGGGAGACTTTTCCAGTCATAGGTAGCGTTTACGAGAACTTTTTCGATATAGTTTTCGCTCTCATACCGCACCGTTACGGCGGACAAAACCAATGTAAGGGAGACCTCGCTGTCAAAAAACGGCGTACCCGTTTCAGCGCTTTTTTCCTCCAAAGAGACAAAATGCGCGTCGTTTTTTGATACGGAATCATAAAGAAACTCAATTTGCAGGTCAATCAAGGAGTCAAGATATTCCTCCGGGTAGCCCCTTTTAAGAAGAAAATCTTTCATTTCGTTCCCCGGCTGCTCCGAAAAAGCGGGACAGGCAAAAGAAAAAAGAAGCAGTACAGCAAGCAGGAGCGACGCTGATTTTTTCATACTTTCCACCTCTTTCGGTTGACGTCGTAAAGGCTAATTCTTACGGTTTCATTCTACCATATGGGAAAAGATTTGACAACGCCGGATACGTACTTATTACCGAAAGGAATATAAAAAAAGCGGGAGCCATAGCTCCCGCTTTTTGTTTTCATTCTATCAGTACGCTTTGCCCCAATAGACCATTTTGTCTGCGGGCTTTCCGCAGACGGGGCAAACGTCGC
>JAEDJF010000035.1 GCA_016296485.1 Oscillospiraceae bacterium | reverse complement strand
TTTTTATAGATATATATTCCGGCCACGGTCTCGCCGTTTTCGCCGTTGTCCTCAGCATCGGCCCAGTCGGTCTCACTGCTTTCGGCGGCAGAGCTTTCGCTCTCCCCGATTGCTTCGCTTTGGCTCTCGTTTGAAACGTCGGAGCTCTCCGTTACGGATGAAGTTTCTTCGCTCGGAACCGAAGGCTCGTCCTCCTCATCGGGAAATACCGGAGCGGGACCGTAAAGGGCGCCGCTTATATGAAGACCCCTTCCCTCCTCGACCATACCTTTAAGGCGAACAAAGCCGTCCCGGAAGGCAAAGGTGTCGGCAAAGGAAAGCTCCACCTGCGCGGTATATTCTCCTGCGAAAAGACTTTCGAAGCTGAACTTTGGCATCTGGACAAGGTCCCGGCGCTCATATTCGGAATAGGTGGGCTGCGGAAGCGCCCAGCAAAGCACGCCGAGCACCAAAATTATGACGGCGCAAACGGCGACGCCGATTATCATCAAAAGCTCGTTTCTATTGTTGTCGGCGTTTTCGCCGTAAACTCTTTTGTCAATATTCATACATTCCGCACCCCCTTAGAATTTATAGTACAGGAACGGGTTGTAGCTCGAACCTACGAGCAGGGCGGTGTTCACAAGGAGCATAGCCACGTTCGCGGGTATCTGAACAAGCTGCATCGGCTTTTGGAGCTTCGGGTGTTCCTCAATGATTTTTTGACCGTCGGGACGATCGGCATACAGAAAGCCACCGCCGCGATAATCCAAAAGACGTTATTTTCGAGAACGAGCTCGAGGGAGATATCCCAAAAACCGGTTCCCGCCGCGCCGAACATCACCCTGAAGCAGTCCCACATCGCGCCGAGGTCGTCGAAATAGAACATTACCCAGCCGATGAGCACCGCAAAGAGGAGATAGATATTCGAGAGCACGGGCACTTTTTTGAGCGCCTTGAGAAGGAAAAGCTTCTCAATAATAATGAGCACGCCGAACCAAAGACCCCAGAAAATGAAGTTCCAGCTCGCGCCGTGCCAAAAGCCGGTAAGAAACCAAACAATAAAGAGGTTGAGGTACTGGTGACGGCGGTTGCCCCCAAGGGGAATATACACGTAGTCCCGGAAAAACTGTCCGAGGGACATATGCCAGCGGCGCCAAAATTCTGTGGCGGAACGGGAAATATAGGGGTAGTTGAAGTTTTCGAGGAAGTGGAAACCGAAAATCCGTCCAAGACCTATCGCCATATCCGAATAACCGGAGAAGTCGTAGTAAATCTGGATAGCGTACATAATCACCCCGAACCAGACTACTGCGGTGGCGCTCTTCGTAAGGTCTCCGGAGAGATAATCCTCGGCAAATTTTCCCGCTACGTTGGCGATAAACACCTTTTTCGTAAGACCCACAAGAAAACGGGCCGTTCCGGCGTAAATATCGCTTAGGGTCTCTTTCCTGCTGTTGACCTCGGCGGCGACGTCGGCGTACCTTACGATTGGTCCGGCAACGAGCTGGGTATAGAGGGAAACGTACATCAGGAATTTCATATAGCTGTGCTGGGCTTCGACCTCTCCCCGGTAACAGTCGATGGTGTAGCTGAGGGTCTGGAAGGTATAGAAGCTTATGCCGATAGGCAGCGCAAAAGACGGGACCGGAAAATTAAGCCCCGTTATTAAATTAATATTTTCAACGAAAAATCCGCTGTATTTAAAGATACCTAGTAGACCGAGATTGAGAACCAGCGACGAGATAAGCGCCAGCTTCGCGCCGATTTTCCCGCGGTTTTTCTCGATTATCAGCCCGTGGAAATAGTCTATTGTGGCGCTGAAAATAAGGAGCGTCACCCAAATAGGCTCGCCCCAGGCGTAAAACGCCAGGGAAAAAAGAATCAGCACCGCGTTGCGAAAGCCCCTGTTCTTTGTGACAAAGTAGAGAATGAGGTTTAGGGGCAGGAACAGATAGAGAAAGAAAAGATTTGAAAATACCATTTGTTGTTTTCCGTCCTATTGTTTTTTTATTCAGTCTGTAATATAGTGCAAAAAAATTTCAAATTTAGTGCAAGCTTTACCAAAAATATAATAACTTATTTTTATACCTATTTCAATATTAAAATAAAAAAGAGCCGTTTCGCGCTTTTATTTAAGGCGGAAAAGAAGCCGCCCCATGCCCTTAAACGAGAACGGAATAAGGGGCCAGAAATAGCTCTTTTTGCCCTCGATTTTTGTTGAAAGAATGAGGTAAACCGTAACGGCGAGCCCCGCCGCGAAGCCCCATATTCCGAAAAGCTCCGTCAGAACCAGCATCAGCATACGCATAAATTTTATGGCGTAGCCCAGCTCGTACCCCGGCTGGCTGTAGTTTGCCATTGCGACGAACGCCATATAGAGCATTGTCTCGGCGCAGAACCAGCCGGACTGGACGGCGAAGTCGCTTACGATTATTCCGGCGATTATCGAGAAAGTTGAGGAGAGCATTCCCGGCGTATTGAGCGACGAGAGCTTAAGCCCGTCTATCACAAATTCCAGAAGCAGAAGCTGGAGAACTATCGGGACGTTCGGCTCGTCCTCAACCAGCACGAATTTAAGAAAATCCGGCACAAAATCCGGATAGCGCAGCGCCAAGAGCCAGACCGGCGTCACAAAAAGAGTCACTACCATCGTCAGAAGCCGCGTTATCCGAAGATAGGCGCCGGTGAGGGGCGGAAAATAGTAGTCGTTGGCGTCCTCGGCAATATCGAAAATCGTCGCCGGCATTATCATTGCCGTCGGGGTGTTGTCGATGAGAATAATGAGGTCGCCCTCCAAAATCTGGGCGGCGGCGACGTCGGGTCTTTCGGTGAATTTATATTTCGGGAAGGGGTTCCAGCGCATTTTCCCGTTGATGACGTTCGCCATATCCTCCTGGCACATTGAAACAGCGTCAATCTGGGAATTTTGTATCTTGCTTCGGACGTCCTTTAGTATCTTTTTATCCACCCGGTCGCTTAGGTAGCAAAGCGCCACGTCGGTCTTTGAAACCTTGCCGATGGACTGGTACTCGACGCTGAAATTTTTGTCCCGTATTCTTCGGCGTATAAGCGCCGCATTCTTCGTAAGAGCTTCCGTGAAGCCGTCCCGGGAGCCGCGCATCACCTTGTCCCGGTCCGGCTCGCCGCTCTCCCTCTGGGGGTAAGTTCGCAGCTCCATTATGAAGGCTTCGGCGAAGCCTTCCACTATGAGCACCGTTTTTCCACTGAGCACGGCGGTCACGATTTTGTCGCAGTCCGTCTCGGTGCTCAAATTGTTATATGGGATATGTCCCTGTTTGAAGGTTTCCTCGTTCCGAAGGTCCGCCGAGTCCAGCTCCGCGAAGGACTCGAGTATCTTTTCAAGAAGGTCCTCCTTTACGAAGCCGTCTATCATATATAAAAGGGCGTTTTTCCCGCCGAAGGTGAGCTCCCTTTTTAGTATGTCGAAATTTCGGTCTTTACAGAAAACGCCATCAAAATACAGCCTGTTTTTTTCTATATCCGTACTTATATCCATAAAAACAAACGCCGCCTTTCCCGGATATTTTTCCAAAAAAGGCGGCAAATTATACATATTTAACTAAATTTAAGGAAGCTACGGAAAAACTCTTTAAAGGGTTTCAAATTTTCCCGATACCTCGTTTTTAATAAGGCTACCGAGGACGCTTTCGAGCATCACGCCGTAGCGCGGGTCAGAGCCGTAGCTGAAGGTCGTTTTTACGCAAAGCTCCGCAAATGCGGTGGCTTTGCCCATGGCTATCGGGAGGCTCGCCCCGCCAAGCATCGCCCCGGTGAGCACCGAGGCGTAAATATCCCCGCAGCCGGGATAGCTCACCGGCACGTACTCGCAGGGCACGTACCAGAAGGAGCCGTTTTCCCCGTCGTAGCCGATGTTCGCGAGCTCGCCGGAAGCAAGCTCCACCCCCGTCACGACCACGCATTTGGGACCGAGGCGGCTGAGACGAAGGAGAAGGCTCCTCGCTTCGGAGCGGCTCATGGGCGAAGTGTTGTAGCTTTCGCCGAGGAGCATCGCGGCTTCGGTTTTATTGGGCGTTATGAGGTCGGCGACGGCGACAAGCTCTTTCATTCCCTTTTGAAGGCTCTCGCCGCAGGTTTTGTACGCCTTTCCGTTGTCGCCCATTACCGGGTCCACGACTTTTAGGGCATTGGGATAGGCTTTGAAAAATTCAAGGCAGCTTCCCACCTGTTCCTCGCTTCCGAGAAATCCGGAATAGACCGCCTCAAAATCTATTCCGAGCTTTTTGTAGTGCTCAAGGGTCGGGTGTATGTAGTCCGTAAGGTCGCGGAAAACAACGTCGCCGAGCCCGCCCGTGTGCGCCGAGAGCACCGCGGTCAGCACCGGGCAGACCTGCACTCCCATTGCCGAAAGGACCGGAAGAATTACGGATATTGAGCACCTTCCGAAGCCGGAAAGGTCGTGGATTGCGGCGACGCGCGCCGGGCGTTTTTCCATAGGGCTATGCCTTCTTTCAAAATTGACTGATTTTCGTTCGTTTTAATTTTTTTACACAAAATTCGGGAAAAATTTCAGCGTATCGCAAAAAATTTGCGTGAAAAAATAATAACAATAAAAGAAGAAATGGAGGTTATTTTATGACAAGCACAAATAAAAACGTTACAACAGCCGCCCTTTCCGGCGCAGCCGCCGCTGCGGTTGTCGGCACCGCGGTCTATATGATGAACGGCAAAAGCAGAACCGTTCATAAAATCAAACGCAACGCCGCCAAAACCGTTCACGCCATGGGGAGCATCGTCAGCGGAGTTTCCGAAATGCTCCGTTAATTGAGCTCGTCAATGGTGAGACCGTAGCTGGGTAGGAATTCTGAAATAAAGGCGTCCGCTTCCGGCAGGCGCATCTCCTTTATTGATTCCATTATGCTCAGCTTCGCCTTTGAAAATTCCTTGTTGCCGGAGTTTTCCTCCTCTACGCATTTTACAAGTGCAGAAATTTTGTCCGCCGCTTTAAGAAGCTTCAAAAGCTCCGGGTCCTCGCCGCCGTGCTCAAGGAGAGGAGCATAGTCCGCCCGAAGGTCCTCCGGAAGCATCTCGACGAGCTTTTTATTCGCGACGGCTTCCACCTCTTTATAAGCCGCCTTGATTTCCGGGTTGTAATATTTTATCGGGGTCGGCATATCGCCGGTGAGTATCTCGCTGCAGTCGTGGTAAATCGCAAGGAGCACGAGTCTTTCCACGTCGCAGCTTCCGCCGAAGCGGCGGTTTCTCAAAAGCCCGAGAGCATGGGCGATGACCGCCGTATCAAGGGTATGTACGGAAAGGGATTCCTGCTGGCTGTTTTTCATCAGCGACCAGCGGAAAATATGTTTCATTCTTGAAAGATAGGCATAAAATCGGCTTTCCTGCATTTTTTCTCCTCCGAATTGCAACAGAACTGTGAATTAAACGCACTTAATTAGCGGAACGCGCGTTTCCAAAATTTAAAAAGCCCGCGGCAGCGTCCACCAAACGGTCGTAAGCAAAACTATTATACAGCTTTTTTCCCGAAATGAACAGAGCTTTTTTGCCCAAACTCCGTGCTGCCGCGGGCAATTTTTAAATTGCCCCTTTAAAATCAGGATAAAAGAGGTTATACTTATTGAAGAGCCCGCCTTCGGCGGGCGAAAACTTGTTTTGTTTAGAGGAAATACAGATGACAGATATTCGCAAATTTATGAATAAGAATATGCACTGGGTGACGCTCCTTCTGGCTGCGCTTTGCGCAATCGCCACCGTCGGGCTCGTCGTTTACCGAAACGGCGGAATTTTTACATATTACGGCGACTACAACTGCCAGCAGATTTGCTTTTATATGCACGCCCACGAGCTTGTGAAATCCGGGCAAATCGGCTGGGACTGGGTCACGGACCTCGGCGTCAATTTCATCGGCTCCTACTCCTTTTACCTTCTTTTCAGCCCGTTTTTCTGGCTGACGCTGCCCTTTGACACGGCGGTAGTCCCCTATCTTATGGCTCCGCTTTTCGTTCTCAAGTTCTGCACCGCAGCGTTCACGGCTTACTTTTTCGTCGCCCGTTTCGTAAAGGACAAACGTTTCGCCGTCATCGGCGGGCTTCTTTACGCCTTCAGCGGATACTGCATCTATAACCTCTTTTTTAACCATTTTCTTGACGTGGTGGCGTTTTTCCCGCTCATACTCATCGGACTTGAAATGCTCATCACCGAGGACAAACACGGACCCTTCGCCCTTGCCGTCGCCCTCAACGCCGTCGTCAACTACTGGTTCTTCATCGGCGAGGTTTTCTTCGTAATTCTCTATTTCTTCATCCGCATTACCGACAAAAACATAAGCTCTAAATTCCGTTGCTTCCTCTACGTCGCCCTTGAGTCCGTGCTCGGGCTTTGCCTTGCGGCTGTGGCGGTGCTACCCTCTGTGCTCGCAATCATCGGGAACCCCCGCACCGGCGCGGACGACCTCATAAACGGCTGGAACCTCTGGCTCTATTACAGCGAACAGCGCGTTCCCGCCATTATTGCAAGCTTCTTCTTCCCGCCGGATATGCCCTCGAAGCAGAATATGTTCACGGGACAGGGCGCCCAGTGGGCGTCAATGGCGGGCTGGCTTCCGCTTTTCGGAATGACCGGCGCCATCGCTTTCGTCCGCTCGAGGAAAAAGAGCTGGCTTACGAAAATGATTGCCGCCTGCACCGTCTGCGCCCTCGTTCCTGTGCTCAACTCCGTATTTGTTCTCTTTAACAATTCCTACTATGACCGCTGGTTCTATATGTTCGAGCTGATGCTGGTGCTCGCGACGGTCAAGGCTCTCGAATCCTCCTGCGGCGACGGGGACGGAGACGAGGAGATAGAATATAAAAAAGGGCTCGTTCCCGCCTTTGCGGTCACCATAGGGCTCATAGCGATACTCGTGCTCACTCCCGTCTATGACGGAAGCGACGGAAGCTGGAGCTTCGGGCTTCTCTACAACAATATGTGGTTCCTTCTGAGCGCCTCCTTTGCCGTTGGCAGCCTTTGCCTTACGGCGGCGCTTTGGTACCTCAACAAAAAGAAATATTTCAAAAATCTCGCGGTGATAATGACCGCCGTGGTCTGCGCCGCCTACGGCTTCGCGTATATTCAGTTCGGCTACGGCTTCGCCGGAGACCATCAGGAAATTATCGACGACGCCGTGGGGCTTTACGGCGAAATGTCCCTTCCGGACGAGCAAAACGGCGACTTCGTCCGGGCGGATTTTTACGAATGCTTTGAAAATATGGGGCTTTACTGGAACATTCCGTCAATACGCTGTTTCCACAGCATCGTTCCCTCCTCCATTATGGAGTTTTACCCGGAGGTAGGGGTCAAGCGCGACGTTTCGAGCAAGCCCGAGTACAGCTTTTACGGGCTTCGGGCGCTCCTTTCCGTAAAATATCTCTACGCTGATGCGGACGAGACGACGCCCGACACCGTCCTCACCGAGGGCTTCAATTACAACAGCACCGTAAACGGCTACAACATTTACGAAAACGAAAACTTTATCCCCATGGGCTTTACCTATGACTACTACATCACCGAGGAGGAATATTACTCCGTCCCGGAGGGACAGCGTGACAAAGTTCTCGTTTCCGCCATAGTCCTCAACAACAGCCAGATACTCCGCTACAGCTCCAGTCTTCGCCATTTAAGCGACGGTCCGGATATGTATATGAGCTACGACGCCTTCACAAAACACGCCGCAGACCGGGCGGAAAGCTCCTCTATCTCGTTTAAGACTGACAGCGGCGGCTTCACCTCCACAATTTTTCTAAGCCGCAAGAATCTCGTCTTTTTCTCCGTCCCCTATGACGAAGGCTGGACCGCCTACGTCAACGGGGTCGAGACCGCCATTGAAAGAGTAAACACAGGGTTTATGGCGGTTTACGCCGACAAGGGCGTAAACGAAATCGTTTTCGTCTATGAGACCCCCGGTCTCAAAATCGGCGCTATTATCAGCGCCGGGGCGCTCGTAATAACCGCCGGCTATATCACGTATTTTGTGATAAGATACAAGCGCCGCAAGGAGGACCTGCTCATAGACGAATACTATCAAAAGCAGGCTGCGGCGGCCGAAAGCGGCGAGCCGGAGCTCTCCCCCGAGGAGGATATGACCGTCATCCGCCGCCCGGAGGACGTCCCTCCATATGAGGAATACAATGGTCCGGAGGAAAAAATTTACCCGGAGCTTTGAAGCTTTGCAACATTTTGCGTTAAAATCGCCACTATTTTTACAAAAGGAGGAATAAAAATGAAAAAAGTACTGACCTTACTTATTGCCGTCCTTCTGGTTTTTTCTTTTGCCGCCTGCGGCTCGTCGTCAAAATTCGACAACGGCTATTATAACTACGCTACAAACCAGTTCGCCGAAGAGCCGGAAACCTATTACAGCGAAGAAGCCTTTGACTCCGCCACCGGCGAGAGCACAAGCCTTGCTGAAACCCAGCTTCCCGGCGGGCGTAAGCTCATCCGCCGTTTTGAGCTCGACGTCGAGACCCTTGAGTTCGACGCTTTCGTTTCCTCCGTAAAGCAAAAGGTTGCCGAGTACGGCGGATACATAGAGAGCTCCAGCGTCAGCGGCAACTCCTATAACTATTCTTACGGAATGCGGGACGCGAGCTTTGTCTGCCGGGTGCCCTCCGAAAAGCTCGACGCCTTTGTTAACACCGTCGGCGGTCTCGGCAACGTGACCTACTGCTACGAGGACAGCGAAGACGTGACCCTCAACTACGTTGACGTCGAAGCGAGGGTTGCTTCGCTCCAGACGGAGTACGACCGCCTCCTCGAGCTTCTTGCCGAGGCGGAAAACATCGACAGCATCATCATTCTTGAACAGAGGCTCTCCGAGGTGCGCTATCAGCTCGAAAGCTACAAGAGCCAGCTTCGCACCTATGACAACCTCATTGATTACAGCACCGTAAATCTCACCGTCCGCGAGGTAAAGCGCATCACCGAGGCGGAGTCCGAGAGCGTTTGGGAGAGGATTTCAAACGATTTCGGCGACAACGTCTATGATATTTGGATTGGGCTCCAGGACTTTTTCGTCTGGTTCGTGGGCAACATTCCCTACTTCATCATCTGGGCGGTCATTATTGTAATTATCGTGCTCATCGTTAAGCTCTTTTTGAGAAAGAATCCGCGCTACCGCGCCAAAAAGGCTTACAGGAAAGCCGAGAAAGAGCGCAGAAAGGCTGAAAAGCTCGCCAGGAAAAACGGCGAAGCCCCGCCCGCCGAAGCGCCGAAAGACGAAGAAAACAAATAATCCGGCTTAAAAAAATCCCGTGCTCAAAATGAGCACGGGATTTTTGCTTTTCAAAATTCCTCTTACTTTCCGGGCATATATATTGAAAGGCATTTCGCTACTTTTGCCGCCGTCATAGTCTGGAGCCAGACCTTTCCGGGACCCGTGATGACGGTATCGAAGATTCCCTCTCCGCCGAAAATGGCGTTTTTGACGCTGCCGACGGTCTGAATATCCATTGTGCAGGTGGAATCCATTATCGCAAGAACCCCGGTATCACAGACGATTTGTTCCCCGGGTCTAAGGTCATACTCGGGACAGTAGCCGTCCACCTCTAAAAACACCATTCCGGGACCGGTTATTTTCTGCATAATGAAGCCCTCGCCGCCCACAAGACCCGCTCCCAGCTTCTTTTGGAAATAAAGAGAGAGGTCAACGCCCGAGGTTGCGCAAAGAAAACAGGTCTTTTGGCAGATTATGCTCTCGCCGGGGGCAAGGGTCTTTGCGATTATCCTTCCCGGAAAGGACGACGTAAAAGCTATCTCGCAGCTTCCGAGTGCGGTGTAATTGGACATAAAAAGGCTCTCACCCGTGAACATACGCCCGATGGATTTTCCGATTCCGCCCTGTGCCCTGGTCTCGGTTTTTACCGGACCCCTTGACCAGGTTCTTGCTCCGGCTTCGCTGATTATTGTTTCGCCGGGTTCAAGGGTCATAATGAGCGCGGGAAGGTTCCCGCCTTCGATTGAATAACGCATAAGGTTTTCCTCCTTACTGATATTTCAGGGTATATACGGGTCGTTTTCCTCGTCCCATTCGGCGCCTTCCTCACGAAGGAAGAAATAGAAATCGAAGCTTTCGCCCTCAAACTCATAGGGATACCAAACCTCGATAGCGCCGTTGTCGAGCACGAAGGAAAAGTAGGACTCATCCTCCTCAAGGAGATAAATATCGAGAAGCCAAGCGTCCTCCTCGCCGATTTCCGCCTCGGCGTAGTAGGGTGAAAGACTGATCCAGTAGGAAAGAACCGGACCGTTTTCCATATCATAATTGTCATAGAGCTCAAAGAAGGTTCTTCCGGCGTCGTCGGTTCCGATTATTCCCCAGACCTCATAGACACCCTCTTCGTAGCCCTCTTTTCCGGAGTGGTTCGATATTTCGGCAAAGCCGTACCAAAGGCTGTTCTCTTTAAGCTGGGTCGTTGAGGAGACGAATTCCTCCCCGGAATATTCAGAAGATTCCGGTTCCTCGGTGTAGCCGCCGTCTATAATCTGCTTACTGAGCTTGAAAAGAAGGGACACCATAACGACTATCAGCCCGATAGCCACCGCCGCAACCGCAAGGATAACTATAAGTATCGTTCTGTTCTTTTTCTTTCTTGCGGCTTCCTTTTCTTCTTCGGCGGAAGAAAAGTAAGTATTCTCAGCCGGGGGTATGTATTCTCCTTTGACGGGCTCCTCCGTGGGTACGTATCCGTTTTCCTCCGGCTGACCTGTCTTTGTTCCGCAGTTTGTGCAGAATTTCGCGCCGTCCTCGAGCTTCGCTCCGCAGTTAGTGCAAAAAGCCATTTCCCATTCCTTCCTTTCAAAAAAGCTCATATTTTAAAGCGTACCGCCGAAAAACGACGTTTTTTTACACTCCTAATACTATCAAACGGGCGTTTTTTTGTCCACAGTATTTTAGTCAAAATTTTATTATTTTTTAAAAAAGCCGCGTCTTTTTTTAAGACGCGGCAGCGGTTTTTGCCGTATTTCGGGTTTTCAAAGCTCTTTTCCCATCATTATCGCTCCGCCGACTTCAAAGCCGAGTTTTTCATAGAAGGCTTCGTCCTCGGGAATTGTGCAAAGCTCGATGGCGCGGATTCCCTTTGCCTTGATGCGCTTTTCAAATTCGCCGAAAAGCGCCGTTCCTATTCCCTTTCCCCGAAGCTCGTTTTTCACGCAAAACTCGTTCACCGTAAAGACGACGCCGTCGTAATACTGCTTTTCGTCGCCCATTATCATTCCGGCAATTTCGCCGTCAAGGACGGCGGCAAGACCGAAAAAGCCGCCGTTTCCAATCATCACGGAAAGGCGTTTCCCGGCGGTTTTTACGCTCCATTTTTCAAACCAGGGCTCGGCGTTAAAGGCGTCGGCATATATTTTCGCAAGCTCGGCGCAGTCCGCCGGGACTATTTCTCTGTATTCCATAAATTTCTCTCCCGATTTTTGATACTACAATCATATCCCAGATTTTACTTTCCGTCAATGGACTTTTGCCAGGAATCCGTATGCGAAGCAATATCGGCGGCGACAACGGTTCCGTCGTAAACGTAAAGAGTCGCGTAAACCTCCCCCGAGCCGGGGAAATTCGTCACCCTATAGCTGTATTTCATCACCGTCTTGCCGAGGTACGGCGTCAAATCCATGCCGGAAGCTATTTGGAGCTCGTTATACCACGTCAGGACGTCGTCGAATTCCTGCGGCAGCGAAACCTCGGCAACGGAGGAGGGCTCCTCCTCCGTCTCCCAGCCCCGGGAAGCGATGAACTCCCTTCGGCTCAAGTTATCCGTGACGTGGCGGGAAACCGCCTCGGAGGAGGCTTCAGGGGCGTTTCCGCCGAAAAAGAAAAGAATCAGCGCGATTATCACCGCGAGAATAACGCAAAGGGTCCCCAGCACCTTCGTTTTCGTGGTTTTGACTGAAGCGGTCAACAAGAAAATCATCCCCCATACATAAAATCATCAATGAGCCCTGCGCATCAATTTTACTTCGGGGCAAAAAATAAAATCCCCGTCAAAAATATGACGGGGATTTTTATTTTATTACGGAAAGATTATTCCTTTTCTTCGGTCATCCACTGTTTTGCTTCTTCGATGACGGCGGCTTTAAGACCTTCGTCACGGAGCTCTTCGTAACGGTTGAACTCAAAGCTGAAGGAGCCTCTGCCCTGAGTCATGGAGCGGAGAGAGGTGGTGAAGTCGTGCATCTCGCTCATCGGAACTTCCGCTTCGACTTCGGAGTAGCCGTCCTCGCCCTCGACGGGGTTCATTCCGAGAACACGACCGCGGCGTTTGTTGATGTCGCCGTAAAGTTCGCCGGTGGCGTCCTCGGGAACTACGACTTTAAGGTCGCCGATGGGCTCGAGGAGGGCGGGACCTGCCTGGGGAATACCGGTCTTATAGGCAAGTCTTGCTGCCATCTGGAAGGACATATCGTTGGAGTCAACGGGGTGATAGGAACCGTCAACGAGTCTTGCGAGAACGCCGACCATCGGGTAACCGGCGAGCATACCTGCTTTGCAAGCTTCGCGAAGACCTTTTTCAACAGCCGGGAAGAAGTTTCTCGGTACGGAGCCGCCGAATACGGCTTCCTCAAATACCATTTCTTCGCTGTCGGTGGGCTCGAACTCGATCCAAACGTCACCGTACTGACCGTGACCGCCGGACTGTTTCTTGTGTTTGCCCTGTACTTTGACCTTCTTGCGGATGGTCTCGCGGTAAGGTACGCGGGGTTTCTCAAGACCGAGCTCAATGCCGAATTTGGATTTCAGCTTGCTGATAACAACGTCAAGGTGCTGTTCGCCGAGACCCGCAAGAATCTGCTGTTTGGTTTCGGCGTTGACTTCATAGGAGATAGTCTCGTCCTCTTCAACGAGCTTCGCGATGGCGGAAGCAATCTTGCTGTCGTCGCCTTTGCCCTTAAGGAACATTGCCATTCTGTGGCAGGGAGCCGGGAACTCGGCTTTTCTGAAGGAGACCACGCGTTTCGGGTCGCAAAGGCTGTCGCCGGTGACGGCTTCGGCAAGCTTGGTGATAGCGCCGATGTCGCCGGCGCCGATGGAGTCAACGGCTTCCTGCTGTTTGCCGCAGACAAAGACCATTTTGCCGAGACGCTCCTGGGAGCCGGTTCTCGGAACAACGGGAGTGCTGCCGGAAACGAGGGTTCCCGCAACGACTTTTACGAAGGAAAGCTTGCCGACGAAGGGGTCGGCGACGGTTTTGAATACATAGGCGGCAAGAGGTGCGTCGGGGTCGCACTCGACCTTGACTTCGTTGCCCTCGGCGTCAACGACGCGCTCGCCCGCGATTGCTTTGGCGGACGGGAAAACTTTTTTAAGGGAGCTCATAAAGAGGGAGATACCTCTCAAGGTAAGAGCGTCGCCGCAATATA
>JAEDJF010000137.1 GCA_016296485.1 Oscillospiraceae bacterium | reverse complement strand
AAAGAAATTTAATGAAGCAAAAAAGGCGCTCCCCCAAAGGGAGCGCCTTTAAATATATTTCCCGGTTTGACAAGCCGTCCGTCTTGTTATAAAATATGTTATATAATATTTTACGGAGGTGCGAAATGCCCGAAATTTCTTTGACCCTTGGAATTATCCTTGCGGCGGCGGCCCTTGCGCTGGGTTTCCTTGCCGCGTTTTTGATACAAAACGGGAAGATTTCTTCCCTTAAAAAAGAAGCTGAAATGAGCGCCGCCGAAACAAGGCGCCTTTCGGCGGAAGCCGACGAAAGGCAAAGGCGGCTCGATTCTCTTTCCGAAGCCCTCTCCGAAAATCGCCAGGAGCTCGCCGCCAAGGACGCGGAGCTTCGTGGCGCCAAGGCGCGGCTCTATGAGTTCGAGGAAAAGAACGCCGACCTTGCCGCAAGGCTCAATGAGCTCTCCGAAAAGCTTCACACCGCCTCGGCGAACGCCGCCGCCATGGAGCAGAGCTATAAGGACCTTCGGGAGTGGATAAACAAGGCGGACGGCAGCCTTAAGGACTCCTTCGCCAGCCTTTCCAAGGACATTGCCGAAAACAACACCAAGGTTTTCCTCGAGACCGCCAACGACAAGCTCTCCGACTTTGCCCAAAAGCTGGGCGAAAACCTCAAGGGCAACAACGAAGCCGTCAGCGGGATAATCACCCCCGTGGGCAACGAACTGAAGGAGCTTCGCAATAAGGTGGAGGAAATCGAAAAGGCCCGCGCCTCCGCCTACAGCGGGCTCACCGCCCAGGTGGACGTGCTCAAAAAGCAGAACAGCGAGCTCCAGGACGCAACGAACCTCCTCAACAGCACCCTCAAAAACAACGCCCAGCGCGGAAAATGGGGCGAGGAGCAGCTTCGCAAAATTGCGGAGCTCGCCGGAATGGTTGAGCACATCGACTTCGAGGAACAGCAGGTCAACGCCGACGGCAGCCGCCCGGATATGGTCATTAACCTCACCGGAAACCGCACTATCCCCGTGGACAGCAAGGTGCCGATGAACTCCTATATGCTCTATCTCGACGATACGGACGAGCAGAGCCGCGCCCGTCACCTTGCCGAGCACGTCCGCGCCCTCCGTGCTCATATCGACACCCTCAACAAGAAAGCCTACTGGAAGAGCGAGGAACGAAGCGCCGAAATGGTCGCAATGGTCGTGCCCTATGAGTCCGGGCTCTCCGCCGCCTTCGCCTCCGACCGGGATATTTTCTCCTACGCCATGGAGAAAAACGTCCTTCTCCTCTCGCCCATGACCTTCTACGCTTTCCTGAAATCCGTTTCCATCGGCTGGCAGGAGAACGCCATGAGCAAAAACGCCAGGGAGATCGCCGCTTTGAGCAAGGAGCTCATCGACCGCTTCAACGTCTTTTTCGGCTATTTCGGGAACATCGACAAGGCGCTTATGAACGCCCGGGACCAGTACGACAAGGCGGTCCGTTCCTATAACAGCCGACTCACCCCCACCTTCAACCGCTTCAAAGCCCTGAGCTCCGGAATGGACGACGAAAAGGCGGCTCTCGTCTATGAGGACGAAGCGCCGAGCCTTTCGGAATGAAATAAAATTATATGAAAACGGACGGCTTTTGCCGTCCGTTTTTTTGCGTCCGCCCCTTGTAATATTCCCCCGCCCTTTCGCATAAATAACTCTGAAACGGACTTTCGCGAAAGGAGCTTCAGCTTATGCAAAAGGGTCTAACAAGCGCCGAGGCGGCGCGGCTTTTGGAAAAACACGGCGAAAATATCCTTGAGGGCGAAAGCCGCCAGAGCGCGGCGGCGCTTTTCGTCTCCCAGTTTAAGGACCTTCTCACCTTAATTCTCCTTTGCGGCGCCGTAATTTCCCTTCTTCTCGGGGAGTACGTCGATTCCGTGACGATTATGGCAATCGTTTTCATAAACGCCGTGCTCGGCTTCGGTCAGGAGTACCGAACCGAGCGCACCCTTGAGCACCTTAAGGCTATGTCCGCGCCGAAGGCGGCGGTTTTCCGGGACGGCGCAAAGACCGAAGTTCCCGCCTCCGCCCTCGTTCCCGGGGACTTGGTGCTTCTTTCCGCCGGCTGCCGGGTCCCGGCGGACGGCTCCGTGCTCGTTTCTGCGGAGCTCTCCGCCGACGAGTCCCTTTTGACCGGCGAGTCCCTCCCGGTGAGCAAAACCGTCTTTCGGGGCGGCGGCGATACCGCCGCTTTGCGGAATGATTTTGTCTATATGGGCACCGTTATAACCGCCGGGCACGGCGAATTTCTCGTCCGTGAAACGGGAATGAGCACCCAGATGGGCAAAATCGCAGGGCTTTTAAAAAGCTCGAAACCCGAGCCCACGCCCCTCCAAAAAAAGCTCGGCACCCTCAGCAAATACATCGCCGCCGGCTGCATTCTTATCTGCCTCATCGTCACAATCACCGGAATTTTGCGGGGCGAGCCCGCCTTTGATATGTTCCTGACGGGGATCTCCCTCTCCGTCGCCGCAATTCCCGAGGGGCTCACCGCCGTTATCACCAT
>JAEDJF010000034.1 GCA_016296485.1 Oscillospiraceae bacterium | reverse complement strand
ACCGACCGCAACCGCACCTCGCCCTTTGCCTTTACCGGCAACAAGTTCGAGTTCCGTATGCCCGGTTCGAGCCTTTCGATAGCGGGTCCCAATATGATTCTCAACACCATGGTGGCGGACGTCCTTTGCGATTTTGCCGACCGCCTTGAAAAAGCGGAGGATTTTAACGCCGAGGTTGATAAACTTATCGCCGAGACCGTTCACGAACACAAGCGAATTATTTTCAACGGCAACAACTACACCGACGAATGGGTCGCCGAAGCGAAACGCAGAGGACTTCTCAACCTTTCAAACGCGGTGGACGCCCTCGAGCTCTTCACCGACAAAAAGAATATCGAGCTCTTTAAGCGCCACAGAATATTCACCGAGAGCGAGGTTCGCTCCCGCCGGGATATTCTCCTTGAAAATTACAGCAAGGTCGTGATAATCGAGGCGCTGACAATGCTCGATATGGCGAAAAAGGATATTCTTCCCGCCTGCCTTGCCTATGAAAAATCCCTGGCGGAGACCGCCGCGGCGAAAAAAACCATCGGTCTTTCGGTTGAAAACGCACCGGAAACCGCCCTTGTAAAGCGCATCGACGGGCTTTGTGCCGAGCTTGCCGCAAGGATCGAAGCGGTGGAGAAAAAGGCGGAAAGCGCCAAAAATATCGCGGGCGTCCTTGAAAAGGCTCATTTCGTCTGCGACGAGCTCCATACCGCTATGAGCAGCCTTCGCGCCACCGCCGACGAGCTTGAAACGATGGTTTCTGCGGAATATTGGCCCTTCCCGACCTACCGCGACCTGCTTTTCAGCGTATAATCAAATCAAAAAACGCCGGGCGCTGTGTCCGGCGTTTCGTTTAAAAAGGAGAACTATGAAATTACTTTTTTTGTGCGGCGACGCCGCCGTCGGGAAAATGACCGTGGGTCAGGAGCTTATGAAAATAACGAACCTTCGGCTTTTCCATAACCATATGACCATCGAGCCCGTAATAGAGATTTTCGGGTACTACGACGGAAAGACCATCTCCCGGCTTCGGGAGACGATTTTCGAGGAGTTCGCCGCCTCCGATAACTACGGAATGATTTTCACCTATATGTGGGCGTTCGACCAAAAGTCCGACTGGGAGTATATCGCCCATGTGAGGAGCATTTTCGAGCCCTACGGCACGGAGTTTTACTACGCCGAGCTCGTGGCGCCCCAGGAGGTGCGCCTTGCCCGGAACGCCACGGAGAACCGCCTTAAAAACAAGGCGTCGAAGCGCGACCTGGAAACTTCCAACCAAAGGCTCCTTGACGACGACAAAAGATACCGCTGCGTGAGCCTCGACGGGGAGATACCCTTTGAAAACTATATAAAAATCGACAACACAAACCTTTCGCCGGCGGAAGCGGCGAAGATAATTAAAGAAAGATTCGACCTATAAATTTTACCCGGAAGGAGGAAGCACCGTTGGAAAAGTTCCCCGAAGCCGAAAAATGGGATTATAAGATAGACGGGAAAACCTACGGGCTTTTGCGAATGACCGTTACGGGGGCTTTAGCCGCCTTTTTTCTGATTTTGGCGGCGGACCAGCTAAAGCCCGAGCCGAATAAGTACCCCTTCGTCGCTCTCGTTTTCGCGGTTTTCGGGGCGCAGCTTCTTTGGTCCTTCGCTCGGCTTTCGGTCCGCTATTTTTGCCTCAAAATTTACCTCGGCAGGGAGGGCTTTTATTTTAAGACGAACCCTCTGAACGGAAAATATTATAAATATTCCGACGTTGCCGCCTGCGGTGAGGAAACGCTCGTGAGCCGCCGCATCCACTCTGCGGAGACCCACACTTACAGTTATTTCACCTTCACCCTTAAAAACGGCGAAAGGAAAAAGGTCCAGTTTGAAAAATCAGTCCACGGGAAAGAATTTGACCGCCTCAAAAAAAGAATAAACGCAAACAATTAAAAAGCGCCGCCCCGGGGGGCGGCGCTTTTTAATCAGTTTTTTATAAGATATAGCCCGATGCAGAAAACCCCGATTCCGAGAAGGCTTACGGCGGAGGAAGCGTCGATATTTCCGAGGACGCTCCCGACGACCACCGCAACGCCCATCGCGAGCGGAACGGCTTTCAGAACGAGGTTTACTATTTTGTCAACCTCGCCCTCCTTTTGGTCGCCCTTCGGCGCGGCGTCAAGAAGCGTTTCAACCGGAACCCCCAGCGCCTTTGCCAAATCGGGGAGGGAGCTTACGTCGGTGCAGGAGAGCCCCCACTCCCATTTTGATACCGCCTTGTCCGTCACGTTCATTTTTTCGGCCAGCTCCCGCTGGGTCATATTGCGCTCTTTCCGGAGCGCGCTTATAATCTCGCCCATGGATTTTTTCGCCATAATAAAGACCTCCTTTTTCCGATAGCTCAAGTATAGCGCCGCCGCCCAAAAAGGTAAACCGACGGAAAGTCGAATTTGGTAAACCGAAAGTTTACCGGAAGTTGAGGGCGCGCGGCGCCCCGAAGCGGGGACAAAAAGGGCGGCGCAAAGCGCCGCCAAAAAAGTTTATTTCTTATAGATGCTCGGATAGGCGGGCTCAAGGGGCGTTCCGTCCGTATAGTCGGAATAGACCGTCGCCATCATATCCTTTACCATAGCGAAGGAGCGGCGGCTGCAAAGGGCAATGGCGTCTATATCCACGAGGAACACCTTGTCGCCCTTGACGGCGGCGGTCTTTTTGTAAAGGTCGCTGGTTTCAAGGTCCTCAAGGCGGAGGTCGCCGCCGACGAAAATCACCTCGGGTTTGAAACTGTCCCAATTTTCCGCCGGGTACTCGTAGCCCGTGTATTCCGCCGCCGCGTTTTCAAAACAGGCGGAGAGCAGCGCGTTTTCCATGGCGTCTCCGGTGACCATAGTGTAGTCCATCGCCCGGAGAAACGCCGCATTTGCCTTTTCGCCGGGGTAGCTTATTTCCGCAAGAGCCCGGTCGTACTCCGCGACGTAGCTTTCGCCGAAGGCGGCTCCCTCTTCGGAACCGAGGAAAAAGAGGGAGAGCTCCCGGTAAAGCTCCCGAAGCTCCTCGATGCTCGAGGGAGCGTCGAGGACGATTACAGTAATGTCCATCTGCTGAAGCTCGATTAGGGAAGCCTCGTCGTACTTCGCGAAGGTAAGGATGTACTGGGGCGCCGCCGTCTTTATCGCCTCCATATTGGGAAGGCGGACGGAGCCGATGCTCGGAAGGGCGGACGCCCCGCCGAAGGAGCAGTAGTCCGAAACGGCGCAGAGCCTGTCAAAAAGCCCCATATCGCTTATGTACTCCGCAAGAGCGGGGGAAGCGGCGGCGATCCTCTCAGGCTTCGCCTTGATTTCGACCCCGCCGACGGTCACGGGAAAGTTCGGGTCAATGACAATGGGTTCGGGAACGGAGCTTTCCTCTTGGGGCTCGTCCTTCTGTCCGAAAATATTTTCAAGGGCGCCGCAGGCGCAAAGACTTAAAGTCAACGCTCCCGCCAGAAACACCGCAATCAGCTTTTTTATCAAAAAGGATTCCCCCCAATAAGCTAAAATTCAATTTATATATTATCTTAAACCGCGAAATATGTCAATCGCCCGGGAGCGGGAGGAAAAAAGAGAATATTTCGGCCGGGATTATAATATGGATTTACCTTTAAGCATTTGCTATAATTCAGCTAAACGGGGCGGCTTCACGCCGCCGAAACGCCGGGCAAAGGAGGGGGAAAACAACGGAAAAGGAAAAACTCGCGAAGACGATAAGGCTTATCGGCTGGGGCTTCGTGCTCATTTTCCTAAATTTTAATATCGGCACGCTGAATCTTGTGCCGAGCTGGCTCGGGTACCTCCTCTTTGTTTCGGCTCTTTCCGACCTCAAAAAGGAACCCTCCGCCCCAAGACTCAAGGACTTTGCGTGGCTTTTGGTTGGACTCGACTTCTTTTACTGGGTTTTGGAGTGCTTCGGGCTCAAGGAAGCCGCAGCATTTTTTTACGTTATTCCGGCGGCGGTCAGCATTTATTTTGACTTTAAGTTTTTCACTTTTCTTGCTGAAATAGCCGGGAGAAATTGCTGTCCCGAGGAGGAAAAACTCCTCGTTCTGCGGAGCGCCAACGTGGCAATGGCGGCGGCGGCGCTTGTAATCACCCCGCTTTTGGGTTTGGGGCTCGGAAGGGCGCTCTTTATGGCTTACGCGTTGGCGGCGCTGATACTCGTGCCCTATACGCTGTATGTGCTTTTCAGCTTCGCGAAATCTCTTGAAAAAGAATAAAAAGGCTAAAGGGCGGTTTTGAAACCGCCCTTTAAAATATAGATTTATTCATAATTACCCGCTATAATTGTTACAAAAGGGGGCGGTTTTGTGACTGAAGCGGAAAAAACGGTTCGGGAGAAGCTTTTTGCGCTCCGGGACGAGGGCTACCGGGATTTCCAGGCGGCGCTGATGCCGACGGTGCAAAAGGAGCTCATTATCGGGGTGCGGACCCCCGCCCTTCGAAAGTTCGCCAAGGAGCTTTCAAAAACGCCCCTGGCGGCGGAATTCATAAAAACACTTCCGCATAAATATTACGAGGAAAACAACCTTCACGCCTTCCTCATTGAGGAGATAAAGGATTTTGACATCTGCGTCGCCGAGCTTTGCCGCTTTCTTCCCTTTGTGGACAACTGGGCGACCTGCGATATGATGTCGCCGAAAATCCTCAAAAAATACCCGGAGAGGCTCTTGGAGCAAATAAAAATCTGGCTTTTGGCGGGGGATACCTATACGGTGCGCTTTGGGCTCGGGGAGCTTATGAACTGTTTTCTCGACGAAAATTTCCGCCCTGAATATCTCGAGCTTGCGGCGGCGGTGAGGTCCGAGGAGTACTACGTAAAAATGATGGTCGCCTGGTTTTTCGCCACCGCCCTCGCGAAGCAGTACGACGCCGCGGCTCCCTATATCGAAAACCGCCGCCTTGAAAAATGGACCCACAATAAGGCGATTCAAAAAGCAGTCGAGAGCTACCGCGTCTCGGCAGAGCAAAAGGAATACCTCAAAACATTAAAGATAAAATAAGGAGCGATGAAATTGGAAAGAACAATAAGAGTTACCGGGAAAGCGAGCCTTAAAGTGAAGCCCGACTGGACCGAAATTCTCCTCACCCTCACCGGGACAAACGCTGATTACGGGAAGGTCCTCGCCCTTTCCGCCGAAAAAACCGAAGCCCTTCGGGGCTGTTTTGAAGCTCAGGGCTTCGACGGGAAGGACCTTAAAACGACGGATTTCAGCGTGAACACAAAGTACGAAAACTATAACGAGAACGGAAGCTACCGCCAGCGCTTCGTGGGCTACGAGTTCCGCCACGCTCTAAAAATCGGCTTCGCCGCCGGAAGCGAAAACCTCGGGCGCGCCCTTTCTGCCCTTTCCTCCTGCGCCGCCGAGCCGGAGTTCGAGATCGTCTATACCGTGAAAGACGGGGAAAAGGCGAAAAACGAACTGCTTAAGAAAGCGGTGGCGGCGTCCTCGGAAAAGGCGATAGTCCTTGCCCGGGCGGCGGGGGTCGGTCTCGGCGACATTGTGAACATAGATTACTACTGGGAGAAAATGCCCATGGAGGCGCGCCCCTTCGGGAAAATGCTCCGGGCGAACGCCCCGATGGCGGCTATGGACCTTTCCGTCGAGCCGGAGGATATTGAGCTTTCCGACTCAGTAACGGTAGTCTGGGAAATTAAATAAAATGAAAACGGGCTTTCCGATTTCGGAAAGCCCGTTTTATATTTTTTCAAAGGGATTCGTTTTGAGCACCGTGAGCACCGCAACGCTCGCCGCTCCTGCGGCGGCGAGCGCCTTTGAGCACTCGTTCACCGTGTTCCCGGTTGTCATAACGTCGTCAACGAGAAGTATTCGCTTTTTGAGCACGGCGGGGTCGGCGCAAAAAGCGCCGGCAAGGTTAGTTTTCCGAAGCTCGGCGGAAAGATTGTGCTGTTTTTCGGTCTTGCGGGTCTTGACAAGAAGCTCGGGAGCAAAGGGTATTTCCCGGTAGTGTGCGAGCCGCTTAACAAGGGCGGAAAAGCGGGCTTTCCGCCCGCCGAAGGCGGGAACGGGGATGATGAAATCAAATTCCTCCGGCGAGAAATTTTCGTCAAAGGCGGAAAGCAGCCAGTCAAAAACCGTGTCGGAGCAGAGCCGGTAGTCTCCGGAAAATTTAAAGCGGAGGAACGCCGTTTTTGCGCCGCCGCTGTATTCGTACTTCGCGGCGAAGCGGGAAAAATAAAGCCCTTCGCCTGGGCGGAGCTTTACCGCCGGAACAAGGTCGCTTTCGCAGTCGGCGCAGAGGCATTTTCCGTCGGCAGCGGCTTTGCCGCAGCAAACGCAGCGAAGGGTGAAAAGGGACGAGAGAGCCCGCCGAAATTTATCAAAATTTCTTGAAACGCCGTACAAGGGAAAACCCCCTTTCGCTTAAATACAGGTAAATATTAACACAAATTTAAAGGAATTTCAACGGCTTCGGGGCGCCCTTCCGGCGCCCCGAAGCAAAAACGAACGAAAGTTCACAAATTCGCACTTGTATTTTTCCGGGGTTGGTGTAAGATTAACTAATAAAGTGTTAAAGGGGGCGGCGGAATGAATCTCAATTCGGCGATAACCGAGCTTAAAGGCGTCGGCGAAAAGCGGGCGAAGCTTTATGAAAAACTCGGGGTGAAAACCGTCGGCGACCTTCTGGAATACTACCCGAGAGGCTACCTTGACCTTACCGGCTCCCTCGCCATAGCGGATGCCAGAACGGACGAGCCCTGCGCCGTAAAGGCGGTCGTTACGGAAAAGAGCCCCACGAAGCTCGTAAGGAGGGGGCTCACCGTTACGAAGGTCCGGGCGACGGATATGGAAAGGGACCTTTTGCTCACCTTTTTCAACGCGAAATATATCGTTGACGCCCTCAAAATCGGGAAGGAATATATCTTTTACGGCGACTTTACGAAGAAGCTCACCGGGGGCGAAATGAATTCGCCGCTCGTTTTCCCGGCGGAGGAGGGGGGCTTTATGCCCCAATACCCTCTGACCGAAGGGCTCTCGTCGAAGATGATTTCGGCGCAGATGCGCTCGGCGCTCGGGGAGTACGGAGCGCTTGTGGAGGAGAGTTTGAGCACGGAGCTTTTGGAGAAATACGACCTGTGCTCAAAACGGGAAGCCATAAATTCGATTCATTTCCCGCCGGACGAAGAAACCCTTGAAAGGGCGGAAAAACGCCTCATTTTTGAGGAATTTCTCGAATTTTCCCTCGGAATGAGCCTTACGAAAGGGAAAACTCGCCTTGCGAACGCCCCGGCTTTTAAAGACACGGACGTTTCAGAATTTACTAAAAACCTCGGCTTCGAGCTGACCGGTGCTCAAAAAAGAGTCATCGCCGATTGCCTTTCGGATATGAGCACCGACGTTCCCATGAACCGGCTCATACAAGGCGACGTTGGAAGCGGAAAGACAGCCGTTGCCGCCGCCTGTATGTTCGCGGCGGCTAAAAACGGTTTCCAAAGCGCCATAATGGCGCCGACGGAGGTGCTCGCCGCCCAGCACCGGGCGACCCTTGAAAAAATGTTCGCGCCCTTCGGAATAAAGGTGGGGCTTCTGACCGGCTCGATGAAGCAAAGCGAAAAGACCGCCGTCAAGGCGGCGGTCAAAAACGGCGAAATAACCGTCGTCGCCGGAACCCACGCGCTTATTCAGGACGACGTGGAGTTTTCCGCCCTCGGGCTCATCATCACCGACGAGCAGCACCGCTTCGGCGTGCGCCAGCGCCTTGCGCTGACCCAGAAGGGCGGCGCGCCCCACACGATAGTTATGTCTGCAACACCAATTCCGAGGACCCTCGCCTTTGTCCTTTATGGTGATTTGGACGTGTCCGTCCTTGACGAAATGCCGAAAAACCGCCTTCCGGTCAAGACCTACCTCGTGGGTCCCGAGCTTTCCCAAAGGGCTATGTCCTTCGTCAGAAAGTTTGCGGAGGAGGGAAAGCAGAGCTATATAATCTGTCCCCTTGTGGAACAGTCGGAGGAGGGCGACCTCCCCCTTGAAGCTGCTGCCGACTTGGCGGAGCGCCTAACCGGGCAGGAGCTTGTGGGCTGCGCCGTCGGGCTCCTCCATGGGCGCATGAAGCCTGCGGAAAAGGAGAGGGTGATGGAGGCATTCGCGGAAAACAGGATACAGGTGCTTGTTTCCACCACCGTTGTGGAGGTGGGCGTTGACGTTCCGAACGCCGTCTGTATGGTCATCGAAAACGCCGACCGCTTCGGTCTCAGCCAGCTCCACCAGCTTAGGGGCCGCGTCGGGCGCGGCAGGGAGCAGAGCTACTGCATTCTCATTTCCGGCAACCGCTCGCCGGAGACAAAGCGCCGCCTTGAGGTCGTCGCGAAAACGAACGACGGCTTTAAGGTCGCGGAGGAGGACCTCAAACTCCGGGGACCCGGGGACTTTTTCGGATTCCGCCAAAGCGGAATTCCGATGCTCAAAATGGCGGACCTTATGAGCGACGTGAATATCCTTGAAATTGCGAAAAAAGCCGCCGCCGATATTTTGGCGGAGGACCCCCGCCTTGATATGCCGAAAAACGCCGCTCTTTCAAGGAGGGTGCAGAAAATGCTCGAGGCGGCGGCAATGTGAGCAAAGGGAGGGCTTGCCGCAGAAACTCTTGCCACTTTAAAGGAATTATAGTATAATTAAATAGTTAAACTATTTTTCAAGGATGTGACGGAATGCCCGGAAGAAAAAAGACGAACGACCTCACCAAATCGGCGTTTTTCATAGCGCTTATACTGCTTCTTTCCGTGACGCCCCTCGGCTATATTTCCCTTGGCGTTATAAGCGCCACCACCATACAGATACCCGTAATAATCGGCGCGGTAATTCTGGGCTGGAAAAAGGGAGCGACCTTCGGAGCCGTTTTCGGAACTACGAGCCTTATTCTTGCGACGATTCGTCCGGGACCCACGTCCTTCGTTTTTTCGCCCTTCGTGCCGGTTTTCGGCGAGGAAAAGGGAAGCCTTGCGGCGCTTCTCGTCTGCTTTGTGCCGAGAATACTTATCGGCGTCGTGGCGGCGCTTCTCTTTAAAGCGCTTTCAAAAACGAAGCTCAGAAAAGGAATGATCTGCAGCATCTGCGGCTTTTGCGGTTCGATGACCAATACGATTCTTGTAATGGGCGGGATATATCTCTTTTTCGGAAAGAGCTATTCCGCGGCGAACAGCATAGCCTACGAAACTCTGATAACCGCCGTGATGGCGACGATTACGGGAGCGGGGCTCACCGAAGCTTTGATTTCCGCCGCAGTTTGCGGAGCCGTCTGCGCGGCGCTGTTTAAATATCTCCAAAAAGGAAAAGACTGAAACCGAAACGAAGTTCAAAAAAGGAGGACCGCAAATGGCTAAAAAAGAGACCAACGAATTTGAAGCGGCAAGAAAAAAGCGCCGCGCGAAAATAGCCACCGGCAGGTTTAAAAAATTTGTCGGCGCCGCGCTTCTTTTTGCGATAGTCTGCGGCGCGGTCTATATCTTCGTGACCGAGGACGTCATCGGCATCATCGGCGACAGAATAGCTTCCGCCGGCTCCGGCGGAACAATGCCCGTGGAGATGGCGGGAAATTCCGTGACCGACACTTTTACCTGCGGCGACAATATAGGTATTCTCACCGACGGCGCCGTCTATCTCTACGCCAAGAGCGGAAAGCTCCTTCTTTCCCAGCAGCACGATATGGTGAACCCGGTGGTGGAAGCCTCCGGGCGACGCTTCCTCATCTATGACCAGGGCGGAACGAAGCTCATGGTACGAATGAGGGACAAGGTGCTTTTTGAAAAGGAGTTTGATAATACTATAATAAGCGCGAGCCTTTCCGACGACGGCTGGCTTTCCGTTGTAACGAAAGCCCAGCGCTACGCCTCGAAGCTCAGCGTCTGGGACTCGACCTATGAAACGGAGGTTTTCAGTTGGTCGGCGTCCAATGAATACATCGTCTGCGGCGCCGCCGACGCCGGGAGCAAAACCGTCGCCGCCGCCGCCCTTTCGGCAAACGACTACGGCGAAATTGTGACGACGGTCAACGTCTTTACAACCGAGGCGGCGGTGGAGCTTTCAAAGCGGGAGTTCAAAGGCGCCGCAGTAATAAGCCTTGCGTACGACGGAAACGGCGACGTGAAGCTTGTTTGCGACTCCCTCGCGGCGCTCATTGACCGAAACGGAAAACTCCTCGGGAACTGCTATTTCGACCGGGAGCCCATAAGGGTTATTAACCAGTCCGGAAGCGCCGGCGCCGCGGTGATTTTTGACCGCTACACCGAGTCGAGGGCGACGGAAATAATCTTCCTCGGGGAAAAATTTGAAAACAAGAAAACCGTTTCCGTAAGCGGAAAATTCGTCTGCGCCAGCGCCGCCGGCTCGAAAACGGCGGTCTATTGCTCCGGAACGGTGAACGTCTTTGACCGAAACGGCGAGCGGACGGCGACGCTCGTTTCCGAGCCGGACGCCCTTTTGATACAGCTTACGAAGGAGTCCGTCTTTGCGGTGAACCGCACGGAGCTTCGGGAAGTGAAAAGCTGAAAACCGATTTTGAAACGAAGGGAGGCGACCCAAAATGGAGTGGACGCCTTTGATATATGACGCCGCCGCAGTGCTGATAGTACTGCTCTGCATAAGCAAGGGAGCGAAGGACGGCTTCGCCAAAGCCTTTGTCCAGACTGCGGGCTGCGTCCTTGCGGTGATAGCGGCTCTCGCGGTGGGGCGCATCTGCGCCTCGCTAATTTACACCACGGCTGTCCAGCCGGGGGTCGTTTCCGCCCTTGAAAGCTCCCTTGAGAACGCCGTGGACACCGAGAGCGTTCTTGACGGGCTCAAAGCCGCCGTCTCCGACCTTCCGGCAATCTCAAAGCTGCTCTTTGACTTCGGCGGCGTTGAGGAAAGCATTGCGGGAATGGTGGATTTCGAGGCGGCGAAAATCGCCGCCGGGGTGGAGGAAAGCGTAATCCGCCCCGTTGTGGAACCGCTTCTTGAAACGGTGATTTTTGTTGTCACCTTTCTGGTGCTCATTTCCGTCGTGACGCTTCTCGCTAACGGCTCCAAAACCGTAAACAAGGTCCCGGTAATCGGAAAAGTGAACGGCTTTTTCGGCGGGGTCGTCGGCGGCGTCAACGGAATTGTGACGCTGATAATCGCCTCCGCCGTGCTCAACCTCATAATTCGGGTGAGCGGCGAGAGCGAGTATATCTCCGAAAGCGTTATTTCAAATACCTATCTTTTTAAATGGATATATTTTGCCCTGTTCGGGGATACTTTTTTGAAAGTGTAAAGAATAGATTTTTATATCAACTTAACTGATTCCTACGGAGGATTTTTAATGAACAGTATGCTTTGTTCAAGATGCAAGAAAAGAATGGCCGTGGTCTTTGTGACCCGAATGGAGGGCGACAAGACCGTCAACGAGGGTCTTTGTCTCCAGTGCGCCAAGGAGCTGGGGATAAAGCCCGTTGAGGACCTTATGAATAAAATGGGAATAACCGGCGACGAGCTTGACGCCCTTTCCGAGCAGCTTATGGAGCCCGTTGACGGCGAGCTCGGGGACGGTTTTGAGCTCGGCGGAGCCCAGGCTTTTCCGTTTTTAAACAGCATTTTCGGCGGCGAAGCCCCGGTTCCGCAGGAGGGGGGCGCCTTCGGCGCCCAAAACGGCGGAGAAGCTAAGAGCGACAAGAAACAGAAAAAAGCGCCGAAAAAGCCCGAAAGAAAGTACCTTGACGCCTACTGCGAGGATCTCAATTCCAAGGCGCGGCGCGGCGGCTTCGACCCCATTGTGGGGCGCGAAAGGGAAATCGCCCGGGTAATGCAGATTATGAACCGCAGGACGAAAAACAACCCCTGTCTTATCGGCGAGCCCGGCGTCGGCAAGACCGCCATCGCCGAGGGCATCGCCCAGAAAATAGTCTCCGGCGACGTTCCCGCGAAGTTGGCGAACAAGGAGATTTGGCTCCTTGACCTCACCGCCCTCGTCGCCGGAACCCAGTTCCGGGGGCAGTTCGAGAGCCGCGTCAAAGGGCTCGTTGAGGAGATTAAGCGCGAAGGCAACATCATTCTTTTCATCGACGAAATCCACAACCTCGTGGGCACCGGCGAAGCCGAGGGAAGCATGAACGCCGCCAACATTCTTAAGCCCGCCCTTTCAAGGGGCGAGCTCCAGGTCATCGGCGCCACCACCTTTAACGAGTACCGCACTCATATTGAAAAGGACGCCGCCCTTGAGCGCCGCTTCCAGCCGGTCACCGTCGAGGAGCCCTCCATCGCGGACAGCATAGAGATTCTGAAGGGAATCGCCCCGAACTACGAAAAATTCCACCACGTCAAAATAAGCGACGAGCTCATCGAAAGCTGTGTCCGCCTTTCGGAGAGATATATCACCGACCGCTTCCTTCCGGACAAAGCAATAGACCTTCTTGACGAAGCCTGCTCCTGCTCCGCCCTTGCCAACAAGGAGCTCACGGAGTACGAAATCAGCGGACAGAAGCTCCGGGCGGTCCAGGATAGAATCGAAGCCCTCCAGCAGGAGGAGACCATAGATTACGAAGCTCTCGCTACCGCGAAAGCGGAGGCACTCCAGCTTGAAATTGAGCACAACCGCCTTGAGCCCGCCGCCCTTGCGGCGGAGGTAACTTCCCGGGACGTCGCCACGGTCATTGAGCTCTGGACGGGAATCCCCGCCAGCAAGGTGCAGGAGAGCGACCTTAGGAAGCTCGGGGAGCTTGAGAGCGTGCTCAAACGGCACGTCATCGGCCAGGACGAAGCCTGCGAGCTCGTAGCAAAGGCGGTGCGCCGCTCAAGGGTACAGATTTCCGCCCGCCGCCGCCCGGCGTCCTTTATCTTCGTCGGCCCCACCGGCGTCGGAAAGACGGAGCTCGTAAAGGTTCTCGCCAACGAGCTTTTCCAGAGCGCCGACCCGCTTATCCGCCTTGATATGTCCGAGTTTATGGAGAAATTCGCCGTATCGAGAATCGTCGGTTCGCCCCCCGGCTACGTCGGCTACGACGAGGCGGGTCAGCTCACCGAAAAGGTCCGCCGCAAGCCCTATTCCGTGATTCTTTTCGACGAAATCGAAAAGGCACACCCGGATGTTATGAATATCCTTCTCCAGATTCTTGACGAGGGAAAAATCGCCGACGCCCACGGACGGACGGTCTCCTTCGCCAACACGGTCATCGTTATGACCTCCAACGCCGGAAGCGAAAACCGGGAAAAATCCCTCGGCTTCGGCAAGGACAGCTACGGTCTTGAAAGAGATAAGGTCTATAAAGCCCTTTCGGAGTTCCTCCGTCCGGAGTTCATCGGAAGAGTTGACGAAATCGTCGTTTTCCACGACCTCTCGAAAGCGGATTACGAAAAAATTGCCGCCCTCCGGCTCGACGAGCTTCGGGAGCCGCTTAAGGAAAAGGGAATATCCCTCAGCTACGACGGGGCGGCTCTTTCGACAATCGCCGCCAAAGCCTTCGGCAACAAGGGCGGCGCAAGGGACCTCGTTCGCGTAATCCGCAAGGATATTGAGGATAGGGTCTGCGAGCTGATGGTCGCGAACGCCGACCGAAAGCTCTCCGGTATAGCCGTTTCCGCAAAGGACGGCGAAATAACCGTCGCAGAGTCCGAAAGGACCCCGGAGCTTTCGGAGTAA
>JAEDJF010000033.1 GCA_016296485.1 Oscillospiraceae bacterium | reverse complement strand
CCGCACGGGCGAAGAAAAGATTTTCTCCCCCCAGATATCCACCCCGGAGAGGTCAACCTCGCCGCTGAGCGGAATTTCAGTGCCTGGCGCATCGAACAATTCTTTAATATCAATAATCATCAGCAATCCCTCGCAACGCCACGGAAATTATTATATATGTATAATATGCTTTTGTCAAGCGGTTTTTCCCCGTTTTTCCAAATTATCAGCATAAAATCATAACATTAGAATTTTACCACAGATTAAGCCAACTTGCAAACCTTTTTAATTTTTTCTTCTCATTTTATATCCGCTTGCCGCCATTGAAACGTAATCGTCGTGACCGACGATAATGTGGTCAACAAGTTCCACGTCAATTTGATAGAGAAGGTCGCCGATATTCATAGTCGTAACCATATCCTCCGGCGACGGAAGCGGAAGCCCGCCCGGGTGATTGTGGGCAAGGACGACCCTTGTCGCCTTGGTTGCAAGGGCTTCCTCCACAACTTTCCGCATCGGAACCGTCGATTTTATTATGTCCCCTTTGTAGATGGTTTTGCAGTTTATCAGCCTGTTTTTATTGTCAAAAGTTGCAAGCATCACCTGTTCGTCGGTCACGCCGACGTATTTCGTGAGGAAAAGCCCGCCTATGTCCGCCGACCCTGTGGCGGAGCTTACAATTTCGGCTTTATCCTCAAGATATTTTCTCGCAACCTGTGAGAACATTGTCAGATATTCCGCCGAGCTTCGGCCCATTCCCTCAACTTCCATAAGGTCCTCAACCTTTGCGTCGAGGACTGCGCTGAAGCTTCCGAAACGGTTTATGAGCCTATGGGCTATGGGGTTGGTATCCCTCTGGGGAATCACGTAAAACAAAAGAAGCTCTAGAATGTTATGGGGTTCAAAGTCGTCAAGTCCACTCGTTGCAAAGCGGTTTTTGAGCCTTTTGCGGTGTCCCGTATGTTCATTTCCCAAAACAGAGCCCTCCTTCTTCGATTTTACTTGATAATTGTTATATAAAATATTATACTCTTTATATATCCCGTAAACAAGAGGTATTTTAAATGAGAGAATTTAAAATCACAAAAAACGACTCCGGACAGCGGCTCGACAAATTCATCACAAAAGCCGTTCCGAAGCTCCCGAAAGGGCTTTTATATAAATACATCCGAATTAAAAGGATAAAGCTCAACGGAAAGCGCTGCGAGATTTCCGACAGGCTAAACGAGGGCGATATTGTCGAATGCTACGTTTCGGACGAGTTTTTCGAGGCGGAGAGCAAGCGCCCGGAATTTATGCTGGCGCCGTCGAGCGTTGACGTCGTTTACGAGGACAAAAACGTCCTCCTTTGCAACAAGCCCGCAGGGCTCCTCGTCCACGAGGGCAACGACTGGTGCGCTGATACTCTCATCGCAAGAATCCAGCATTACCTTTACAAAAAGGGCGAATACGAGCCGCAAAGCGAAAATTCCTTCGTTCCCGCCCTTTGCAACCGCATCGACCGCAACACCTGCGGCATAGTTATCGCGGCGAAAAACGCCGCCACCCTCCGGGTGCTCAACGACAAAATCAAGGACCGTGAGCTCGAGAAAAAGTACCTCTGCGTCGTGAAAGGCACGCCGAAAAAACAAAGCGGAGTGCTTGAGCACTATATCCTTAAGAACGAAAAGACGAACACCGTCGAGGCTCTCGCCTCCCCCGCCCCCGGCGCAAAAACCGCCAAGACGAAATACACCGTTCTCTCGTCCCACGACGGAATAAGCCTTGTTGAAGCGGAGCTTCTTACCGGAAGGACCCACCAGATAAGGGCACAGTTCGCCGCCATCGGGCATCCGCTCATCGGCGACACGAAATACGGCAAGGCGAAGGACGGGCGCGGCTTCACCTGGCAGGCGCTTTGCTCCTATAAGCTCACCTTTAAGTTTGAGCAGGACGCGGAGCACCTTGAATACCTTAATGGGCGGTGCTTCACGGTGCATGACGCCTGGTTTTTGGATAAGCTGGGCTTTAAAATTCCGAAAGAAATGCTTTAAAAAAATCCGGACCTTGGGTCCGGATTTTTTCTTTTAAAGGATTTTTTCCAGCGCTTTCAGCACCGCTTCGTTTTCCGGCTTGTCGCCGGCAAAGATACAGAGATAGTCGCCGTCATTCCTTACGGTTATTCCGCTTTCGGCAAGGAGCTTTGCCTTCTCCTCGGCGTCTTTCACTTTTAAAAAGACGCAGTCGGCTTTTGAGCGATAGAGTCGCTCGACGGAATCATACCTCACCGCGAGCTTTTTGATTCGGATATAAAGGCTGTCGCGGCTGTCCTCAAGCTTTCTGCGGGCGGTTTTGAGCGCGGAGTCATGCTCAAAAATTACCGCCGCCGCGGCTTCGTCCGGGGCGGCGACGCCCGAAGCAAAGCGCGGAAGATTCGTTCCCGCCGCGAGCACCGGCTCGCCGCCGAAGCGGAGCTTTTTGAGCACGGTGAGATTAGCGCTCCCCGAAATGAGCTTTATCGCGGAGTTTTCGTCCTCCACAAGGCGGCTTTCGTCAACTATTACCATAGCGCCCGTTCCTTTAACAAGGGTTTCGATTTCCGCCAAAGTCATTTCAAGGGAGGTCGGGCAACAAGGGCTCGAAAGAAAAATCACGTCGGCGGAATTTTCCGCCGCAAAGGCGGCAAGAACCGCCGGGCGAAGCTTCATATCGGCGGGCTTTTTAAAAATAAGCGGCTCATTTCCCGGGAAACTTGCGATAAAAAACTTTCTGCAATCGTCAAAATCCGGAATTACAGCCTTACAGCCCTTCGGCAAAATTCCCCGGAGCAGGGTCGGATAGTCCTTTCCCGCCCTTACATTTTCGGGCGCGGTGCCGTAATATTTTGCGAAGCCCTTACAGAGCTTTTCGGCTTCTTCGCCGCCCGGGGCGGCGGTTTCCGCCCTTGCGGCGGAAACAAGCTTCGAGAAACAGCCCTCTATATCGAAGAAAAACCGGCTTCCGTCAAGATATATCATCTTTTCACCCCATTTCAAAGAAGCTCATCTGGCGGCTTTCGGGAAGACCTTTGAGCACGCCGTTGGTGCGGAGAATATCCATTACGCCGGAGCCGACGCCCGAGCGGACGCTTATATCGTCAACGGAAATGTACTCCCCTTTTTTGCCCGCCTCCTCAAGCTGCTTCGCGGCGTTTACGCCGAGCCCTTTGAGCGAAACGAAGGGCAGCCGCAGCTTTCCGTCTTCCGGCACGTATCTGTTCGCAGTGGACTTATAGAGGTCCACAGGAAGGACTTCGTACCCACGGGCGAGCATCTCGTTGGCGATTTCGAGCATTGTGAGCTGGTCCTCCTCGCCCTTATTGAGGCTCTCCATCGAGCGCATCTCCTTGATGCGGCGCTTCACCGCTTCGTGACCTTTCATAACGATTCCGCCGTCAAGGTCGTCGCCGCGAACCGTAAATACTGCGGCGTAAAATTCAACGGGATAATACACCTTAAAATAGGCGAGCCTTATTGCGCCTATCTGGTAAGCGGCGGCGTGGGCTTTCGGGAACATATACTTGATTTTAAGACAGCTGTCTATGTACCATTCCGGCACGCCGTGCTCACGCATTGCCGCCTTGTGCTCATCGGTGAGGAGCTTTTTCGCCTTGCCCTTACGGGTAATCTCCATAATTTTAAACGCCATTCCCGGCTCGAGACCGTAGCGGATAAGGTCGGTCATAATGCTGTCACGGGTACCGATTACGTTCGCGATGGTACAGGTGCCGTTTTTGATGAGCTCCTGTGCGTTGCCGAGCCAAACGTCGGTGCCGTGTGAAAGACCGGCTATCTGTATGAGCTCGGCGAAGTTCTTCGGCCTTGTGTCAAGGAGCATTCCCCTAACAAATCCGGTTCCGAGCTCTGGAAGTGCAAGGCTTCCGGTCTGGCAGTCTATCTGCTCCGGCGTTACGCCGAGGGCTTCTGGAGAAGTAAAGAGGCTGTACACCTTTTCGTCACTCATAGGCACGTCCGTGACCTTTACGCCCGTAAGGTCCTCAAGGTGTTTACAGAGCGTCGGAACATCGTGTCCCAGCTCGTCAAGCTTCAGGATAGTATCGTGGAGGGCGTGGAAGTCGAAATGCGTCGTGAGCATATCGGACTCGGCGTCGTCCGCCGGGTGCTGCATCGGGCAAAAGTCCGTTATATCGTACCCGGTAGGGATAACGACCATTCCGCCCGGGTGCTGACCGGTGGTGCGTTTTACGCCGGTACAGCCCATTGCAAGGCGGGTTTCCTCCGCTTTATGGTAAACTATCCCCTTGTCCTCACAGTATCTTTTTACGTAACCGAAGCCGGTCTTGTCGGCGACTGCGCCGATTGTTCCGGCTTTGAAAACGTGGTCCTTGCCGAAAAGCTCCTCCGTATAGCGGTGAGCCCAGAACTGGTACTCGCCGGAGAAGTTAAGGTCAATATCCGGCGCTTTGTCGCCGTGGAAACCGAGGAAGGTTTCAAAAGGTATATCGTGACCGTCGCGCTTATAGTCGGTTCCGCAAACCGTACATTTTTTCGGCGGAAGGTCGAAGCCCGAACCTACGCTGCCGTCGTCAACAAACTCGCTGTGACCGCAATTTGGGCAGACGTAGTGCGGCGGAAGAGGGTTTACCTCCGAAATTCCGCTCATTGTGGCGACGAAGGACGAGCCGACGGAGCCACGGGAACCCACCTGGTACCCGTCCTCGTTGGACTTGGTAACAAGCTTCTGGGCGATTACGTAGAGCACGGCGTAGCCGTGTTTAATGATTGAGTCGAGCTCCTTGCCAAGGCGTTTTTCAACTATCTCGGGAAGCTTTTTACCCTCGCCGTCGCCTTTATCTTCGCCGTAAATCTCATACGCGCGTTTCCAGCATCGGTTCTGGAGGTCCTCCTCCGCGCCCTCAATATACGGTGTATAGGTTCCGTCGAGGATTGGTTTCAGCATATCGCACTGGTCGGCGATGGCATTGGGAACGGTTATTACGACCTCCCTCGCCTTTTCTTCGCCGAGGTAGGAAAACTCGTCGAGCATCTCGCGGGTGGTCTTGAAATACAGCGGAGCCTGGTTGTCGGCGTCGCCGTAGCCCTGTGAATACTGGATTATCTTGCGGTAATCGGCGTCCTCCGGGTCGAGAAAATGGACGTCGCCGGTGGCGGCAACGGGAATTCCCAGCTCCTCGCCGAGGGCTACAATCTGGCGGTTCCAATCCCGAAGCTGTTCTTCGTCTCTGGCTTTGCCGTCCCGGAGCATATAGGCGTTGTTTCCGAGGGGCTGTATCTCGAGAAAATCGTAGAAACTCGCTATTTCCACAAGTTCCTCGTGGGGTTTTCCCTCGCGCACAGCACTGTAAAGCTCGCCAGCTTCACAGGCTGAGCCGATAATAAGCCCTTCCCTAAGCTTCATCAGAAGGCTTTTCGGAACGCGGGGGCGCTTCCGGTAATACTCAACGTGGGCTTTTGAAACGAGCTCATAGAGATTTTTAAGCCCACGCTGGGTTTTTGCAATTATAATTTGGTGATAGGTCGGGAGCTTCCTCGGGTCCGCGCCGCGAAGAACGCCGTTGAGCTCGGAAAAGTTGTCGATATGCTGTTTTTCCCGAAGCTCCTCCATCATTTTTACAAGAATCTGCGCGAGCTCCCGGGCATCGTCGCAGGCTCTGTGGTGGTTAAAGGGCGGGAGCTTGAGATAATGACCCACCGTGTCGAGCTTATGGTTTTTAAGGTCCGGATACATCGAGCGCGCCATTGCCACGGTATCGGCGTAAAGATAGTCAAAATCCCAGCCGAGGCGCTTGTTGGCGGCTCGGAGGAAGCTGGTATCGAATCCGGCGTTGTGCGCCACGAGGAATTTCGAATTTCCGCAGAATTTATAAAATTCCTTAAGGGCTTCCTCCTCGCTCGGAGCGTCGGCGACCATTGCATCGTCTATTCCGGTGAGCTCGGTTATGCGTTCGGGAATGTGGCGCTCCGGGTTCACAAAGGTACAAAATTCGTCCCGCAAGACGCCGTTCACAATTCGGACGGCGCCGATTTCGGTTATTCTCTCCGTTGCGGCGGAAAGCCCCGTCGTTTCAAGGTCAAAAGCGATTATTTCATCTTCAAACGCAACGTCCGGGTTTCCATAAACCGCCTTCACGGTGTCGTCCACGTAATAGGCTTCAACGCCGAAAACAGGCTTGAAGTTTTTGTCCTTGAGCGCATTTACCGCGTTCATAATTTCCGGGAAGCCCTGCACTACGCCGTGGTCAGTTACGGCAATTCCCCGGTGACCCCACTCGTGAGCACGGTTTACGAGCTTTTCCGCAGAGGTCACTCCGTCCATCTGGGACATATTTGTATGCAGATGAAGCTCGAAGCGCTTTTCGGGCTCGTCGTCGGTTCTATAAAGTCTTTTTACTTTACATACATCCCTTGGACGGATAGTTATATCGTGCTCATATTTATCGAAAGAAGCCTCGCCGTTTACGAGGATAGTAGTTCCGGGTTTGAGGGCGAGCACGTTTTCGGCGTCCTTCTTTTTCGCAATAACTTTAAGGCTGATGGAGCTTGTGAGGTCGTTTATCATTATTGAAACGATTACGCTTTCGCCGTCCCTCGTCTCCCGCGAATCGACGGCGAAAATATCGCCCCAGACGGTCACCTTTCCGCTTTGCATATCCACGTCGATGAGCTTCATCGGGCGTTGTCTTACGGGTCTTCCCATTACGAGAGTCATTTCCGAAACGTCTATCGGAAGTCCCTCGGAATCGAAACCGCCCGCAACGTTTGCCGCAGGGCGCGGCTGCGGCTGCGCCTTCGGCTTCGGTTCGCCGGATTTCGGCGCAAATGAGGTTTTTACCGCCGGCGCGGGCTCGCTTATTTTATCGACCTCGGTTACGCCGGTAAAAACAACATCTATGTCTTTTCCGAATTCCTCACGGACTATCTTTTTGAGCACGGCATCGCAGCGCTCCTTCGTCAGCATTTCCGCCCCGCCGTGGGCAAGCTCAATGGTCAGGGTCTCGCCGTCAAAATCCGCCTTGCTGTCAACGAAAAAGCCGTTTACGTATGCTCCCCTGGCTCCGGCTTCCGCAACGAGGTCGCCGTAATAGTCCAAAGTAAACAAAGACGGATCATAAACTGGACTAAGCCGGACGCTTTTAACGCCCAGCTTCGCGCAAAGCTCCCGTTGGAGAGCATATATTTCGCTTTTATGTACGGGTTTTTCCGGCTTTATTTTAGCCGTAACCTCCCGGGAATCCATATCTATCCTCATTCCGATTATTTCCGCCGAGGACAAAATGGTACCCGTTTCCGTTCCGAAAACCTCCGCAACGGTTTTAGTCATATTTTCACATCCGTTCGATTTCGTCTAAAAGCGCGGCAAGGATTTCACCCTCCGGAACCTTGCGGAGGATTTCGCCCTTTCTAAAAATAAGCCCGCATTTGTCGCCCCCGGCGACGCCTATATCCGCTTCCCGGGCTTCGCCGGGTCCGTTTACTGCGCAGCCCATTACGGCTACGGTTATATCCTTCTCACAGCCCCGCAAAGCCTCCTCAACGGAGTTTGCGAGCTTAATGAGGTCGATTCTCGTCCGCCCGCAGGTTGGGCAGGAAACGATATTTACGCCGAATTTACGGACTCCGGCGGCCTTAAGAATATCCTTTGCGGCGTAAACTTCGCGCACAGGGTCCGCCGTAAGGGTAACGCGGACCGTCGAGCCGATTCCGTCCACGAGAAGCCCGCCGATGCCGATGGCGTTTTTGATGATTCCCATATGCTCCGTTCCCGCTTCGGTCACGCCGAGGTGGAGCGGATAGTCGCAGCGCTGCGCCACAAGGCGGCAGGCGTTTATCATCGTCTTGACGTTGCTGGATTTTATAGAGATTACCGTATCGGTAAAGCCGTATTTTTCAAGGAGAGCAACGTGCTCCATTGCGCTTT
This sequence comes from Oscillospiraceae bacterium, assembly GCA_016296485.1. Taxonomy (GTDB): domain Bacteria; phylum Bacillota; class Clostridia; order Oscillospirales; family Ruminococcaceae; genus UMGS1668. The sequence goes on along the minus strand of JAEDJF010000033.1, from coordinate 6,389 downwards.
CGGCGAGAGCTTCCGCCGTCGGCGAGCCGTATTTTTCAAGAAGGCGTTTATCAAGGGAGCCGCCATTCACGCCAACGCGGATAGCGACCCCGGCGTTTCCGCAGGCTTCGACGACCTTTCTCGTCCTCTCCTCGGAGCCGATATTTCCCGGATTTATGCGGATTTTATCGGCCCCGGCTTCAACGGCCGCGAGAGCGAGGCGGTAGTCAAAATGTATATCCGCCACAAGAGGGATGCTTACCGCCTCTTTTATCGCCGGGATAAGCTGTACGGCGTCCATATCCGGAATCGCCGCACGAAGAACTTCGCAGCCGGCGTTTTCAAGCTCCTTCGCCTGCGCAACGCTTCCGGAAATATCGGTGGACGGGATGCTGAGCATTGACTGTATTGCCACGGGGTTATCGCCGCCGATGGCAATATTCCCGATTTTTACTTCCTTTGCCATAGTTTAGCCCCCAGTTACCAGTTTTACAATATCGTTAAAGGTCACGACCACCATAAGAAGGAGAAGAAGCGCCATTCCGGCGGAATGGATATACCCCTCCACCTTTTGGCTTATGGGCTTTCCACGGATAATTTCGAGCACCATAAAGAAAATTCTTCCTCCGTCCAGCGCCGGAAGCGGCAGGAGGTTGAACACACCGAGGTTCACGGTTATCATTGCAAGAATGAGTAAAAGGCTCTTTATATTTGTGGAGGACGCGGCTTCGGAAATCGCCTCGGTCACGCCTATGGGTCCGGAAAGCTGGCTAAGGGAAAAATGTCCGCTCACAATATCGCCAAGGGAGCGCCATACGAGCTTCACGAGAGAGTTGGTCCAACGAAAAGCGTAGGAAACAACGCTTCCGAAGGTGGGCTGTTCGCCATAGACGCCGAAGTCGAGGACGATATAGCTGTTCCCGTCCTCATAGGTTTCCATTTCAAATTTGACCTCGTCAAGGCGGACTTTCTCCCCACCACGGATTACGTCCATACTCACGATTCCGTCCTGGTCGCGGATAAGGGAATAGACTATATCGTAGTCGCAGGCGGCGCTTTCGCCGTTGACGGCAACGATTTTATCCTCAAGCTGCAAATAGTTCGCCGAAGAGGAATTTTCGGCGAAATTCGCGACGGTCGTCGTTCCGAGGAGGCTTTGACCGGAAGTCAGAACAAGGATGACCGCAAAGCCGAGAATAAGGTTCATAATGGCGCCGGCGGCGGTTATAATTATCCTTTTCCATGCGGGGCAAGCCATAAAGCTGCGCTCATCGCTGCTTTCCTCGTCCTCCCCCTCCATTGCCACAAAGCCGCCTATCGGAAGAAGGCGGAGAGAATAGTCCGTTTCGCCGACGGTTTTTGAAAATATTTTCAGGCCCATACCTATTGAAAACTCGTTTACCTTTACGCCCGCCCATTTCGCCATGGAAAAATGTCCGAGCTCGTGGAAAAATATCATAAACCCGAAAAGTAAAATTGCAATAATGATACTAAAAATGTTCAAGGCTATCTCCTTATCTGCAAAGTGAGGCTGCGAATTTTCTCGCTTCAAAGTCCGTTTCAAAAACCTCCTCAAAGGAATCGCCGTTTGGGAGGGGCATATTGACGGTCTTTTCTATTATTTTCGGTATATCCGTAAATTTTATCCTTCCGTCAAGGAAAGCAGGAACGACAATTTCGTCCGCGGCGTTAAAAGCCGCCGTAGCCGTTTTCCCGAGAGAGAGGGCGTACCGCGCAAGGGCGGTTGCGGGAAAGGCTTCATCGTCCTGTTTGTAAAAATGAAGGGTGCAGATTTTCGCAAGGTCAAGCTCCTCGACGGCGCTTTCGCACCTTTCGGGATTCGTTAGCGCATACTGGATAGGGGTTCTCATATCCGGCACACCGAGCTGAGCAAGAACGGAGTTATCCGTAAACTCAACGAGCGAATGCACTATACTTTCCCTATGCACCACTACCTCAATATTATTCTGGGAAACTCCGAAAAGATGCGCCGCTTCGATTATTTCAAGACCTTTATTGACCATAGTGGCAGAGTCAATTGTCACCTTTTTTCCCATATTCCAGGTGGGGTGGGAAAGGGCTTCCGCAGGAAGCACGTTTTCGAGTTCAGAGGCGCTCTTTCCGAAAAACGGACCGCCGGAGGCAGTAAGAATCAGCTTTTTTATTCTTCCGTAGTCGCCCTTTGCCTGAAGGCACTGGAAAATCGCGGAGTGCTCGCTGTCAACAGGAATTATTCTTACGCCGTTTTCCGCCGCAAGGTCCATCACCCGCTTTCCGCCCGCCACAAGGGTCTCCTTGTTGGCAAGGGCGACGTCGTGCCCCGCCTTTATTGCGGCTATGGTCGGCTTAAGTCCGGCAATACCCGTTACGGCGTTGAGCACAACGTCGCAGTCGGTGGTTGCGGTGATGAGCACGCCGGTTTCCCCCGCGAGCACGGATATATCCGTGTCTTCAAGCGCCGTGCTCAAAAGTTTCGCGGACTTTTCGTCCGCGACGGCGACGAACTTCGGCTTAAACTCCCTCGCCTGTTTTTCAAGGAGCTCTATATTTCTTCCCGCCGCAAGAGCCACAACGGGAATTTTAAGATTCCGGCAAACGTCCAGCGCCTGGGTTCCGATGGAGCCCGTGGAGCCGAGTATTGCTATGCTTTTCATCAAAACACCTCCGAATGAGGATTCCGTATATAAGATTTCAGTAGGGGATATGATCCCCTACTGACGCTGTTTTCAAATTTAATTTTAAGATAAATATGTATTTAAATGATGAACGGGGCGTAAATATTCCAGATATAAAGAAGCGGAGCAACGAATATCCAGCTGTCGAAACGGTCCATAACTCCGCCGTGACCGGGCATTATATTGCCGTAATCCTTTATTCCGAACTGGCGCTTTATAATCGAGGCACAAAGGTCGCCGAGGATACCGGCTACGGCGCCCACGGGAAGAAAGATTATAAGGCTGACCCAGTTTATTTCAAAGCCGAAGCGAGCCGAGAAAGCGTAGGCAAGGACGGCGCAAAGCAGCAAATCCCCCGCCACTCCGCCGATTGCGCCCTCGACGGTCTTTTTCGGACTTATCTCCGGGCAAAGCTTATGTTTTCCGAAAGCGCAGCCGGTAAAATAGGCAAAAGTGTCGTTGAACCAGGCAACGCCGAGGCTCAAAAATACGAGAAAATACGAAACTGGGCTTCCGTACTGGCGGAACAGAAGGAGCATTGAAAACGCCCTTGGCACCATTGTCGCCGCAAAAAACGCAAAGGCGGCGGAGGTCACGGACAGCTCCTTATGGTCCGTAAGGACAAAAACGAGAACTATTCCGGCGAAAACAAACTCCACAAGAATAGTAATTGATGAAAAGAGGTTAAAATACACGGTCGAAAACGCCGCAGCAAAAACAAGACAGACTCCCTCAAAAAAGCGCTTTTGGGAAAGACCCGCAGCGTGTATAAGTTCATGCACGGCAATTACAGAAAGAAGCACGACCGCAACGTCGAGCACCACCGTTTCAAAAAGATAAATTACCGCGGCGAGCAAGACAAGACCCACGGCGGCGGAAATTATCCTCGTTTTCAAAACCGCAATTCCCCTTTCCTTTACTTTCAAACTCCGCCGAAACGGCGGTTTCTTTTTTCGTATTCCTCAATGGCGGCGTCAAAATCCGTCGGAGTAAAGTCCGGCCAAAGAACGTCCATAAACACAAACTCGGCATAGGCGCTTTCCCAAAGCAGGAAGTTGGAAAGCCTCTCCTCCCCGCTTGGACGGATTATAAGGTCCACGTTCGGAATACCCGAATAGAGCCTTGAGGAAATTGTGTCCTCCGTTATTTCTTCGGGAGTAAGATTTCCGAGGGCTGCTTCCTTAACTATACTCTTGACAGCGTGGACGATTTCGTCCCGCCCGCCGTAATTGAGCGCTATTTGAACCGTCGTTACAACGTCCTTTACGTCAGCCTTTTCGGCTTTTTCCATCAGCTCTTTAAGCTCCTTGTCAAAAGGAGCCTTATCGCCGATGAAACGGACGGCAATATGCTCATTTTTCGCTTTTTCCATATCCTTGAGGTAACTGCGCATAAGGTTCATTACGCCGTCGACTTCCTCTTTCGGACGTTTCCAGTTCTCGGTTGAAAAAGCGTAAACGGTGAGCCACGGGATTCCAAGGTCGCGGCAGTGGCGGGATATTTCGCCGAAAACCTCCGCGCCCTTTTTATGACCGGCATTGCGCGGAAGACCGCGCTTTTTTGCCCAGCGCCCGTTTCCGTCCATAATAATGCCGACATGCTCCGGCAAAAAAGTTTTATCGGTCATATCGGCACCTCCGTTTTATAAAATAATTAAATCTCCATGATCTCCTGCTCTTTGGCTTCGGCAAGCTTTTCAATCTTTGCAACAAAGTCGTCGGTGAGCTTCTGGATTTCTTTTTCAATATCTTTCTGGTCGTCCTCGGTGATGAGTTTATCCTTCTGCTGTTTTTTGATGAACTCATTGGCGTCGCGGCGAATATTTCTTATATTGATTTTCGCTTCCTCGCCGTGTTTGGCAACCTGTTTGCAAAGCTCTTTACGGCGCTCCTCGGTGAGAGGCGGGAAAACGAGTCTTATGCAGGTGCCGTCATTCTGGGGAGGAATACCCACGTCGGAAGCGTTTATTGCTTTTTCGATTGCTTTGAGGGCGCTTCTGTCCCAAGGCTGAATAACAAGGATTCTTGCTTCGGAAACGGAAATTGCCGCTACCTGGTTGATGGGCGTAATTGCGCCGTAATATTCTACGTTTACTCTGTCAAGGACGCCGGGGTTGGCTCGTCCTGCGCGAATGGAAGCGTAATCGTTGCTGAGCACGCTGATGGTTTTTTCCATTTTTTCGTTAAAGGGAATAAGCTGTTCTCTCATAATGTCCTCCTTTTTCTCCGGTGAAAAAAATTGTAACGCCGCCGAAAGCTTCACCGAAAGCTTTCGGCAGCAATATTAAACCTGATTATCCCACCACGATGGTTCCTATATTTTCGCCTGTAATGGCTCTTACGATATTGTCCGGGTCCTCAAGGCTGAAAACAAGAATGGGCATACCGTTGTCGCGGCACATTGCCGCAGAGGTGGAATCCATTACGCCGAGCTCCTTTTCGAGCACGTCTTTAAACGTGAGCTCGTCGTAGCGGACGGCGTCGTCATATTTATGCGGGTCTTTGTCGTAAACGCCGTCAACCATTGTAGCTTTAAATACGACGTCAGCGCCGATTTCAATGGCACGCAGGGAGCTGGTTGTATCAGTGGAAAAATAAGGGCTTCCGATTCCGCCGCCGAAAACAACGACGCGTCCTTTTTTAAGGTGGCGCACAGCCTTATCCTTTATAAAAAGCTCCGCTACTTCCGGCATAGCGATGGCGCTTTGTACTCTCGCTTCTACTCCGAGATGCTCAAGAGTATCGCAAACGGCGATTGCGTTTATCACCGTCGCAAGCATTCCCATATGGTCAGCTTTGGTTCTGTCCATCTGTCCGCTGGAACGTCCGCGCCAGAAGTTTCCGCCTCCGACGACGATTGCTACTTCCGCTCCGAGCTCGACGCATTTCTTTATGCTTTCGCAAATCGGGGTTATTACATCAAAATCGAGTCCAACGCCTCTTTCACCCGCGAGAGCTTCTCCGCTCAATTTGAGCAATATACGCTTATATTTAAGTCCCATATGAAATCGCCCCTATCAACTTGTCAAAATCGTATGGGTGCAAATTCCCCATACCCCTATTTTATATTATTTTACTATAAACGGCGTTAGATGTAAAGATTAAAAAAGAAGTTTGTAATAATAAAAAAACGCCCTCCGTTTCCGGAGGGCGCAATTTTATAAAAGAGCGTAATCTTACAGAAGAGAATCGAAGAGTTCGGGTGCGTATTTCGGGATAACAGTGGAACCGATATAGAGGTCCATACGGGAAGCTTCTTCGATACCTGCGGCAACAGCGGCTCTTACAGCGCCGACGTCGCCGGTAAGGGTAACAACGCCTTTACCGCCAACTGCGTAACCCATAGTGATTCCGACAAGGCTGATCTGGGCAGCTTTTGCGGCAACATCTGCTGCTTTGATTGCAGAGGTGATGCTGTAGAATTCCATCGCGCCGATGGCGTCGCCTTTAACAACCTGGGCGGTGCCGCTGAGTGCGGGAATAAGCTGCGGATGTACGTTCTGAATGATCATCTTATCAACAACGGTGTTTCCGCCGTTCATTTCGCCAGCAAGAATGGAGGCTTTAACGGAACCGGTATCGCCATAGATGATGATGATATATTTGCCGGGGCATACTGTAGAAGTACGAATAAGACTTACTTCAGCAGCTTTGAGCATTACATCGCAGGTCTCGATGCCTTTTGCGATGCTGTTAAATTCAAGCATTCCGATTGTCTGGATCATTTGCTCTCCCT
>JAEDJF010000032.1 GCA_016296485.1 Oscillospiraceae bacterium | reverse complement strand
CTCGAAATCGTTTTGTCTGGAGACAGGCACGTGGGTTCGAATCCCACCGTCTCCGCCAAAATCCTCATTCTCAGGAATGAGGATTTTTACTTCATAACATTAAAATGAAAGCGGCGGTAATATGAAAAAAGAAAAACGAAAAGGCTATTTTGCGCCAATTGTGATAACGGTAATTCTGTTATTATATTTTGCCGTTTATTTCGGCGTGCTGATTTCACTGCTGCCGATGGTTTGGAAATATGTCCTTTTGATTTTCCCTGTTGCATTTGCCAGCGTTTTGATTTATGTTTGTATTGACAGAATTAAAGAAATAAGGAGCGGTGAAGAAGATGATCTTGGTAAATACTGATTATATTACGGGAAAAGAATTTGAAATGTTGGGATTGGTGCGCGGAAGCACAATCCAGAGCAAAAATATCGGAAAGGATATTACGCAGAGTTTCAAAACGCTTGTGGGCGGCGAACTGAAAGCATATAATGAGATGATGAACGAAGCCCGCGCTCTCGCCACAAAACGTATGGTGGAGGAGGCGGAGCAGATGGGCGCGGATGCGGTTGTAAATATTCGCTATGCTTCTGCGGCCGTTATGCAGGGCGCGGCTGAAGTTATAGCGTACGGAACCGCCGTCAAATTTGTTGAAAAGTAATTGCGCTGTTTATGCACTTTAGATATTAAAAAAACACCCCCAATGGGGGTGCTTTTTTAATTTTAGTTCCAGATACGGTTCGAGAAACAGCCCCGAAGAATATAGGAGGTGCCTTCGAGAATGAGGATAACGCCCACCGTCACCGAGAGGGCGACGGCGCTCACAATGGGAGTGGAAAACGAAATGAACCCAACCACGGTTAGAAGGACGCCGAGGGCGGTGAACCAGCCCCAGCCGCGCACGCCGAGATATTTAAGGTCAAAGGAACTCACAAATTTCGATATTCCTGTGAAGATGAGCCACATTCCGAAGATGAACGGGAGGGTCATGGCGGTGAACGCCTTGTTTCCGAGCACGAAAAGGGAGAGGACGACGGTAAGGATACCGTCGAGGAGCATCCAGCCGGAGCCGAGCATAAATTTGTGTCCGGCGGCGAAAATGACAATATCAATAACGCCGGAAACGAGCATCGCAACGCCGAGGAACACGGTCATCCAGGTGAGCACCGCGCCGGGATTGAGCATACAGGCGGCGCCGGCAATCACAAGTAAAACTCCCACGGCAATCCACAAAATTCGGGAGAGCGTCTTATTCATAAATTTTTAAACCTCATTTCTTCGGGTAAAAACACCGATTATTCAATCATAATGGACGACGGTTTAGGAAGCTCCTTCGGAGCGGGTTTGGAAAGGGAAAGCTTCAGGATACCGTCCTCAAATTTTGCGGAAACGTCTTTCGCGTCCATATTGTCGCCTACATAGAAGCTTCTGCTGCAGGAGCCGACGTAGCGCTCCTGGCGGATGTATTTGCCTTCGTTGTTCTTCTGCTCCTTGTCAAGACCTTTGGAAGCGCTTATTGAAAGGTAACCGTCTTTGAGCTCAACGTTGATTTCGTCTTTCTTGAAGCCGGGAAGGTCAATGTCAAGTTCGTAGCTGTTTTCGGTCTCGCGAACGTCGGTTTTCATAAGGTTTTTGGCGTGTTTGCCGTAAAGCGGGTCGCGTCCGGAAAGAACCGGGAACGTCGGGAAATCGTCGTTAAAAAAGTCATCAAAAAGGTTTTCTCTGAAAATAGCGGGCATCATAATTCATTCCTCCAATCAATATTAAAAAGCTATGTGCCCTTCGGAAAGGAGCTTCATTTTTTGCTCATTTCCTTTGAACAACTTCATTATACCACCGGAATTAGCACTGTCAATAGGAGAGTGCTAATGTTTACAAAAGAAACGATTTCCGTTCACAAAATATGCAATATCCTCCGGGGAGAAGACAAAAATGACAGCGGCAAGACCTTGCCGCTGTCCTTTTTCAGTCTTTTTTATTATCGGAAACGCCGTCCCAGGAGTTAAAGGGCAGATCCTTTCTCACCTTTGGCTCGGGAGCGGAGTTTCGGCTTCCGGGACCTGTTGACCGGCGATGGTTAAGGTCCCGCCCGCCGTTCAGAGCGACAAAAGCAAGGAGCGCACCGACCCCCGCGAGCGCGAAGAAAAGCCAGGGGAGCGCCTCAAAGACAGCCATTCCTCCAATTATGAACCCGAGCCCGAGGGCGAGCAGCAGCATTTTCTGCCATATTTTAAGGTCTAAGGGGCTTTTTGTGCCCCGTCTCATTCTGTTCACGGCGTTTTTTCTCCTTTCACGGCAGTTTTAAAGTTAAAGGTCGTATTTCGCCGCGAGCCGCGCCGGCGGAAGGCGGAGAAGCCGGTACAAAGGAAGAAGCGACACGAGAACGCAAAAAGCGAGAATACAGAAATATACTCCCGCCGCCGCGTACCAGGGAAGCAAAAGCTGAATTTCAAGGGAGGGAAATTTTTTGAGCACCGACACCGTGAGCCAGGTCAAAAACGCGGCGGGGAGCGTGCTCGTAAGGGAACTCAGTATGTGCTCAAGGGCGAATATCGCTCCGAGCTTTCGCCCGGGAATGCCGAGAAGGCGGTAAACTGCCACGAGCCCGATGCGCTCCTGCACCCGGGAGCGCTGGAGAAGATAGAGCATCGCAAGGGAGAGGGCAATTACAGTAAGGGTAACTATCTGCCGTGCGCCGAGCCTCATACTCGTAGCGGAGCGGTACGCCGCCCAGGCGTCGGAATTTTTGTCCGTGACGAGCACCTGGAGCTTGCCCGAAAGCTCCTCCGGAAGCCCGGAAGCGATAAATTCCTTGACCGCATCCTTGTCCTCGCAGTAGATGTAAAAATGCGTGCTCATCATCGAGCGGATAAGGGAGTCAAGTTCCCCGTCGGGTATTACGATTGAGGCGTAGGTGTCCTCCTCGATAGCTCCCTGTATCGTATAAAGCCGGGAGCCCCCGGCGGAATAGGTTCCGCCGATGCGTTTCGCGTAATCCGCTCCGGCGTTGTTCGTGATTACAAGGCAGTTTTCTCCCTCGAGCACGACGCCGTCGTATTTGCCCGGGAACTGTTCCTTAAGCTCCGAAAGGCGTATCACCGGGCAGCCGAGCACGCCGATTGACGCAAGACCGGTTTTCGGGATAAAGACAGCAGGCTCGCCGCAGTCGCTTATGCCGACGATTTCGGGTGAGTAGTTGCTCTTTGAATAGAAAAGCCTTGCGCCGAGAAAGTCGGAAGAGTCCGAAAGCCCGCTTTGGATAATTCCGTCCTTTTCGATGAGCTTTTCGAGCACCCAGCGGTCGACGACTATCTCGTCGGGCTTTTCGGGAACACGCCCGAGGATAAGACTGGATTCGTCAAGGTGCTCAAGGGGCACGTAGCTGAAGCCGGAAAGGGACTCGGAAAGGTCGTCCATCTGAAGAAAAGTTCTGACGCGGTATTCGGCGGAGACGGCGACCCTCGGAACATAGTCGAAACCGAGCCCCGAGCTTTCAAGATGGCTCATATAAAGGCCGGAAAGGTCCCGGAGCCCGAGCGCCGTTCCGGTCTCCTCGCCCCGCTCGATTTCAATCTCGATTATGTGCGAGTCGGTGGCTATGAAGTCCTCCGGGTCAAGGGAGGCGACGTTTAGATAGTCCCCGACGGTAAGAAGCGTCATCACCGTCAGCACCACGAGGAAGAGCCAGCTCCCGAGGCGCTTTGCGCCTTTTTCTGAAAGGAGGTGCCGCGCCTCCCGAAGGAGCGCGGAAAAGTCAAGACCGCCGCCGGCTTTTCCCTGTTTCGCCGTTTCGGTCCAGTCCATATCGACCGTTTCACGCTCAAGGGTCTCGAGCTTGAGAACCGGGCGGCTTCCTTCGGCGAGCCGGGGCGGCTCCTCCGTCTTGCCGAGGGAAACGGTTCGTTCGTCGTCGAGCTTAATTATAATTCGGTCTTTGAGGGCGAGGACGGTCAGCTTCGGGGGCTTTGCCCCCTCCTCGGAGAGGAGACGGAGGGAGACGCCCTCCGCTTCAAGCCTCGTCTCGTCAAAATCGCCGGAATAGAGGGTGCCGCCCCCGGCGGCTATTCCGCTTCGCGCCCAGCTCTCGCTGTCGTCCTTAAGGCGTCCGGCTTCAAGGGTTATAATCCGGTCCGCAAAGAAACGGGCGATCCTGTCCTCGTGGGTGACCATTATCACAAGGCTGTTTTTTGAAATCCGGCGGAGGAGGGAACAGATATTCATGGTGTTCTCCTCGTCAAGGTTGCCCGTGGGCTCGTCGGCAAAAATAACCCGTGGGCGGCGGATTATCGCCCGCGCGATAGCGACCCTTTGCTGCTGTCCGCCGGAGAGTTTTCCGACGGCGCGGCGGGCAAAACGCTCCATATCAACGGCGCGAAGCACCTCCATAACCCTTTGCATTTTTTCTTTGTGGCTGAGCTCCACGGAGTGCAGCCCGAGATAGACGTTATAGGCGGCGCTGTATTCCGGGAGAAGATAGTAGTTTTGAAAGACGTAACCGAAGCTCCTGTTGCGCTCCGCCTCGGTTTGGCGGCTTCCGCAGCGAAGATTATCAAGGTTTTCGGTGCTGACGCGCCCGCCGTCAAAGGTGTCGAGCCCGCCGATGGCGTTTAAAAGGCTCGTTTTTCCGCAGCCGGAGGGTCCGACGATACAGACAAAGCCCGTGTCCGGGAGGGTGAAGGAAATATCGTAAAGCGCCTGGTTTGCGGATTTGCTGCGCCGGTCATAGGTTTTGCTTAAATTATCTACTTTAATCATTGTTTCGCCTCCTCGTCGTCAAGGGCGCTCCAATCGAGATCCGAAACGAAGCCGGAATTGGGATAAGCCTGTTTCTGGAGCGCGTTCATAATCCAAAGGGCGGTGGCGCAGCAGGCGCCGAGATGTATAAGCGACAGCAAAATCATATGGGACGCCGGAAGGTAGCGAAGAAGCCTTCCGATGCTTTCAATTCCGGCGGCGCCGAAACCGAGAATCGCAAGAAGCCCCAGCACCTGTCCGAAAAGGGCGAAGAACAGCACCTGGCAAAGGATGGAGAGCCGGGCGGTCTTGCAGTCAAGACCGATGTTTTTCATAAGAAGGTAGCTTTCGGTCTCAAGGCTGAACATAGCTCTTTGGACCACCACCTGGAGCACGAGAGCCACGGCGAGAGCTGCGGCGCAGATGCGAAGAGTCTGCATTCTCTGCCGGGCAAGGGTGGGGTCCTGAATGGTGGAACACTCCCGATAGGGAGAAACGGCGGCGTAGCCGAGCTTCGTCAATTCGTTTAGTACCCGGTCGGTATAGGCGTAGTCCTCAATGGTGAGGGAGATTTGTCCACCTTTTCCCGAGCGCCCGAGCTCGGCGAATTTTTCGGGGGATACCTCGATGATTCCGTTAAAAGGGGAGAGGTGGTAGCCGATAAAATTGAGAGTAACGTCCTTTTCCCGGTTCGACAGATAATCCAGCCGGGGCATCGGGAACTCGAAGCTGTCCTCGTTTCGGGCGCTTCGTATCTGTTCATAGGTGCTCTTGTCGAGCCGCGCCTCCGCGCCGGAAAGGTCGGGGGCGGGCATATAAAGATAGTAGTAATTGCGGCGGGAGGAGGAGCTGATTTTTGCGAACATCTCAACGTCCGAGAGAAAGACCCGCCCGAGGTCGTCGTGGAAATAGAGACCTTTGCCGTAGTCGGTCACGCCGACAACGGTCACTTCAATATATATGTACGCCGAACGGCTCCAGTTTTTCCCGTCCTGCAAAAATACCGGGAAGGAGCTTCCGATAAGGCTTTCGTCCCCGGCGGCAACGACCTCATACATATTTTCCGGGAGCCGACCGTCGGAAAGAAACTCCCTTTCATCGGGAAATTCCGGCACCGTCTTTGCAAAGGGCATTTCGGATTGGATAAAGGAAACGGAGGAAACCCTCTGGTAGTCGCCGTCCGGACCTTTGCCCGAAACTGTGTCGAGGGAGTAGCGCCAGCGGTAGTCCACGTCCTCCCGATAGGCGTATTTTATATCGGAAAGGTAGCCGTAGCTTTCGAGGGATTCGACGTATTTAACCCCGAGAAGCGTCTGTTCGTCCTTCTCGGTCATATCGGAGCCGTCGGCTTTGGCGACGGCTATCCTTTGGCTGTCGCCGTTTTGAAACGCGGAATCGTCGTAAAGCCGGGTCGGGGTGTCGTCAAGGGCGGAAATAAAGGTTCCGGCAAGGGAGAAAACCGCGAAAACCGTAAGAGTGAAAAAGAAAAGCATAAGAGCCGACCAGACAGGTCTTGACCGAAGCTGGAGCCCGGCAACGTAGGCGAAAAGCCCCCGGCTTTTCCGCTTCGGGACGGCTTTTGGCTCTTCCGGAGCGGCGGGCTCCCGAAGGAGGGAATCCATCACGACTTTTCCGTCGTGGATAGAGATGTGGCGGGTGACAAAGTTTTCTGCTTCGGAAAACTCATGGGTAATTAAAATTACAAGGCGCTCCCTTGCGGCTTTAGCCAGAAGGGAAATGATTTTCGCGCTGTTTTCCGCGTCAAGGTTGCCCGTGGGCTCGTCGGCAATGAGTATCGGCGCGGGCTTCGCAAGGGCGCGGGCAATGGAGAGACGCTGTTTTTGTCCGCTTGAGAGCTTCGCCGCCCTGCGGCTTCGGAGCTCCCAGAGCTCCACCTCCCGGAGGATTTTTTCCGCTTCGCTTTTGGCTTCGGCTTTGGAAATTCCCGTAAGGCGAAGGGCGCTCACCACGTTGTCCATAACCGTCGCGCCCGGAAGGATACCGTAGTTTTGGGAAATAAAGCTGACGCAGTCCCTCCGGTACCGCTCCCAGTCCGCCCCGTCGTAGTGGGAGGTGGGCTTTCCTTTAAAAAGGAGTTCGCCCCCCTCGTAGGGCAGAATGCCCCCGAGAACGTGGGCAAGGGTGGACTTGCCGCTGCCGCTTTCGCCGGTAACGGCAACGAACTCGCCCCGGGAAAAGGCGAGGTTTATGCTGTTTAGCCCGACGGTGACGAGCCTGTCGGAGGTGTAATATTTGGAGAGATTTTGAAGAGTGAGAAGTTCTTCGTTCACTGGGGAAAAAGCCCCTTTCGCGCATATTTTTCCGAGCCTCGGCGCGGCTTTTTGAAACCGGAAAATCCGGCTTCAAAAAGCCGAAAACGCCGCACCGTATATATACAATAATTATACAATGGCTTTGCTCTTTTGTAAATAAGGCGAAGGGGCGCGAAAGCGCAAAAAGGCGCCCCCGGAAAGGGGGGCGCCCTCGGCGTTTACATTATTTGGAGCGTTCCGAAAGTGGAAAGCTGTGGTATAATTCTACTTGCATATATGCTGAAAAACCGAGAAAAACGAGGTGAAATATGAAAAAAATACTTTCTTTATTTCTATCGGCAATCATCATAAGCGGGATATTTGCGCCGCGCCTTACGGCTTTCGCCGCCGACCTTGGGTCAAGGGCGGGGGTCGTAACGACCCAGAGCGGGCGCCTTAACGTCCGAAGCGGCGCTTCCACGGGTTCGGCGGTCGTCGCCTCACTTAATAAAGGGAGCTACGTCACCCTTATGTCAAAATCCGGCTCCTGGTGGCGGGTCGAGTATGCCGACGGGCGCTACGGTTACTGCCACGGGGACTATATAACCCCCGTTTCGGGCTCGGCGGCAACCGTCGCCACCGAAAGCGGAAACCTCAACGTCCGAAGCGGCGCCGGGGTCGCTTATTCCGTAATTGACAGCCTTCCGAAAGGAAAGACGGTGCTCGTGCTCGAAAGCTCCGGCGGCTGGCGAAAGGTGCTCTACGGCGGAACGAAAATCGGCTACGTCAGCGGGCACTACCTTTCGGAAGCAGGGTCGGGCTACCCCGCCGTCTCCCTCTCCGTTCCCGACTATAAGCAGAACGACAGCCGCTGGGCAAACGTAAAAATCGGCTCCTCCGGCAAGACCATAGGTCAGATAGGCTGCGTTACCACCGGAATAGCGATGCTCGAATCCTGCCGCTCCGGGACGAAGATTTACCCCAATGAGATGGTGAAAAAGCTCAGCTACGACTCAAACGGCAACGTCTATTGGCCCGGCGACTATAAGGTCGTCACTTCGAGCACCGGTTATCTCGCCGGGATATATGAGCAGCTTCGGGTCGGAAAACCCGTGCTCATCGGCGCGAAGACGAATACGGGCAGCCAGCACTGGGTCGTCGTAACGGGCTACGCCGGGGGTGATTCCCTTACGGCTTCGGGCTTTACTATAAACGACCCGGGCTCCAACACCCACACCAATCTTCAGCAGTTCTTTAACGCTTTTCCGAATTTCTATAAATATTTCTATTACTGATTGTCGCAGTAAATCTTTATAGCTTCGGAAACGAATTCGGCGGTGCCTTCGCCGCCGGCGGCGTCGATGTTTGCTTTAAAGCGCCCGTCGCCGACGTACATTTCGCCGAGCCCCCGGAGAATCTCCGGGGTGCAGGTGTAGTAGTTTTCGGTTATGAAGCGGCGAAGCTCGCCGACGGCGCTTTGCGCCTCGGGGTCCGCGGGGCTCTTGTCCCGCAGCTTTCCCGCTTCGGCAAAAATCTTCATAAGACCGTCGCAGCTTTCAAGACCTGCGGCGGTTTTGTTTTTTGCCCTGCTTTCGTATTCCTTATAGGCGTTTGTTTCGCCCCAGAGGGCTTTCGCCTCCGCTGCGTAGTTTTCTATTTCTGTTTTGTCAAAGGCTGAAAAATCCATATCGTTAACTCCTTCGTTTAAAATTTTCCGGGCAAGGGAAACAAGCTCGCCAAGGCGCTTTCGCTGGAGCTCCAAAAGGTCAATTTGCTGTTTGAGCGCCTTTTTTCGGTCGAAGCCCGGGCTTTCGATAATCTCTTTTATCTCCTTTAGCGGGAATTCAAGCTCCCGGAAAAGAAGAATCGTCTGGAGGCGCGAAAGCGCCTCGTCGTCATAAAGGCGGTAGCCCGCTTCGGTCACAGCCGTGGGTTTTAAAAGCCCGATGGCATCGTAATGGTGGAGCGTGCGCACGCTCACGCCGCTTATTCGGCTCACTTCGTGTACGGTTTTCAATGTTATCCCTCCCCGTGTGACTAAAGTATAAACTATGACGTAAGGTAAGAGTCAATAGCATTTTCGAAAAAATTTTCAAATTCCCCTCGGGCGGCGCGGTTTTCCGCATACTTCAGCCACAATTTTAAGTTTTTTTAGTTGAAAAACGAAAAACAATGTGCTACTATATACCCGTAAAACCTTTGAAAGGAGCAAATAAAAATGGGCAAATTCGTAGTAAAAGAAACCAAGACCGGCTTCACCTTTAGACTCGTTGCAGGAAACGGGGAGACCATCGGAACCTCCGAGGTTTACAGCAGCAAGGACGCCTGTCTCAAGGGCGTTGAGAGCGTTCGCAAAAACGCCCCCATCGCAAACTTTGAGGACCAGACCGCCGAGAACCCCGAAAAGGCAGTTAACCCGAAATTCGAGCTTTATGAGGATAAGGCCGGCGAGTTCCGCTTCCGCCTTACCGCAAGAAACGGCGAAAAAATTCTTGCTTCCGAAGGGTACAAAGCCAAGGCTTCCTGCAAAAACGGAATTGAGAGCGTTCGCAAAAACGCCCCCGAAGCGGAAGTCGTTGTGGAGGAATAATTTCGGATTGAGCCGAAAAGGGGACGGTTTCGCCGTCCCTTTTGCTTGTATATAAACAGGAAAAGTGAGATGAAAGCTATGGGAAAAGCGAAAGTATATATGACTTCCGATATAAGCCCCGCAGGGCTTATGAAGATATATTCCGCCCTTGCGCCGAAGCTTCCGGGAAAGGTCGCCGTAAAGCTTCACAGCGGCGAGCCCGGGAACCAGAACTTCCTTGGTCCGGATTTCTGGAAGGAGCTTATCGACTTCGTCGGCGGAACGGTGACCGAGTGCAACACAGCCTATGACGGCGGGCGCAACACCACAGAAAAGCACCTTAAGACCATTGCCGAGCACGGCTGGAGCAAATATTTTGACGTTGACCTCCTTGACGCAGAGGGTCCGGACACGGTGCTCGAAATTCCAAGCGGCAAGAGGATAAAGAAAAACTACGTCGGGAAAAACCTTGAAAATTACGATTCGCTCCTCGTTCTCTCCCATTTTAAAGGTCACCCCATGGGCGGCTACGGCGGCGCCCTTAAACAGCTTTCCATCGGAATCGCCTCCTCCTTCGGCAAGGCGTATATCCACGGAGCGGGGGAGCCTGAAAAAATTTGGACCGCGGACCATAACGCCTTCCTTGAGTCGATGGCGGACGCCGCCCTTTCGGTGGTTGACTATTTCGGCGGAAAGGCTGCGTATATAAACGTGATGAAAAATATGTCCGTGGACTGCGACTGCTGCGCCGTGGCGGAGGACCCCTGTATGTCCGATATAGGAATCCTCGCTTCCCTTGATCCGGTGGCAATCGACAAAGCCTGCCTTGACCTTGTTTATGCCTCGGATGACCCGGGTCGCGACCACCTCATCGAGCGCATTGAGAGCCGCAACGGAATTCTTACCGTTGACGCCGCCGAGGAGCTCGGGGTCGGCACGAAGGAATACGAGCTTATCGAGCTTTAATAAAACAAAAAGCACCCCAAGGGGTGCTTTTTTATTTTGTCTTACTTTGTCTTACGGCTGGCTCGCTCCGCAGCTGGTGCAGAAGCGGGCTTCGGCGTTTAGCTTCGCGCCGCAGTTGGTGCAGAATTTGCTGCCGGTTTCGGCGGTTTTCGGCGGCGTAAGGTTTTCGATCTCGGCTCTTGTGGCAAGGATCGTCTCGCGGCTCGTCTTGATTCCCTCGTACATACTCATAACGTCCTCGGGAAGGGTTTCGCCCGCGTCGAGTTTCGAAACGTAGTACTGACCGATTTTTGCGGTGATGGCGGCAATGTTTCGCTCCTCGGCGTTAATTTTGTTGTTGAGCTTCGTCGTCTCGATTACGCTGTTCGTTTTTTCGCTGGCGGTTTTGGCTATATCGTTAATTTTATCAAGCAATGCCATAACAAAAACACCTCTTTTTATTTCATTAATTTTATTATATCACCCCGTCAGCGGTTTTTATCAAATTTTTTGGGCGGTAATATTAAATTTTCTTTAATTTTTAACTTAATTTTCCTCTCTCACAAGTCGGCACGGATTTTCATATTTTGATAGTGGGTCAATACCACTTTTTTAATAAAGGAGAGAGGCACTATGCGGCAGATTCCGCTTTGCGATATGAAAACCGGTACATACGCCACCGTAATAAAGCTTGACACAAAAGGGGACCTTCGCCGGCGGCTGATGGATATAGGACTTGTGGAGGGGACTTTGGTGGAATGCGTAAGAAAAAGTCCCGCCGGCGACCCGAAGGCGTATCTTATCCGGGGCGCCGTAATCGCCCTTCGGAAAGAGGACGCGAAGACGGTTCTGGTGGAGGCGGCACTATGATTGCGGCGACAATTGCCCTTGCCGGGAACCCGAACGTCGGGAAAAGCACCGTGTTCAACGCCCTTACGGGGCTACACCAGCACACGGGAAACTGGAGCGGAAAGACCGTCGGCTCCGCCGAGGGCTTTTTCACCGAGGGCGGGAAGCGCTACCGCCTTATCGACCTTCCGGGGGCGTACTCCCTGACAGCCGATTCCGCCGAGGAGGAGGTGACGAGGGACTATCTCTGCTTTGAAAAGCCCGACGCCGCCGTGGTGGTCTGCGACGCCTGCTGCCTTGAGCGGAACCTCATTTTTGCTATTCAGGTGGCACAGCTCATTCCAAAGACCCTGATTTGCATCAATATGATGGACGACGCGAAGCATAAGGGAATAAAAATTGATTTTGAAGCCCTTTCTGCGGAGCTGGGGCTCCCGGTGGTGGGGGTGTCGGCGTCCCGGGGAGAGGGGCTCGACGAGCTGGAAAGGGAGATGGCGCTTCTTGCCGCCGGGCGGCTCCATACGGTGTTTATCCCGGTGCGCTATCCGAAAGCGGCGGAGCGGGCGGCGGAGGTCCTCGCTCCGGTGCTCAAAAAGAAATACGGTTTCACTTCTGTTTACCCGGTGCTCAAAATACTTGAAAACGAAAAGGGCTTCGTTGCCGCCCTTGAAAAACGCTTCGGTCCAATGAGCATGGACGCTGAAATAATGGGCGCTCTGGGGCGCGCCCGGGTGATTATGAAAGAGGGCGGGATAACACCAAAGAACGTCTCTGAGAAACTTTCCACCTGCGCGGTGCTTCGAGCGGAGGAAATCTGCCTCTCCGCCGTCGATATGAGCGCGGCGAAGGCGTTTTCAAGGGACGGAAAAATCGACTCCGTGCTCACCGGGAAGCTCCTCGGAATCCCTGTGATGCTCGGGCTTTTCGCTCTGATTTTCTGGATAACGGTAAGCGGCGCGAACTACCCGTCGGAGCTTCTGGCAAAGCTTTTCGCCTGGCTCGGCGAAAAAATAGGAAGCCTGCTTTCGGATTTAAACTGTCCTGCGGTGCTCGAAAGCCTTTTAATGGACGGAATCTGGAAGGTGATGAGCTGGGTAATTTCCGTAATGCTCCCGCCGATGGCGATTTTCTTCCCGCTTTTCACCCTTTTGGAGGATCTTGGCTATCTTCCCCGGGTGGCGTTCAACCTCGACCGGGGGTTTAAATCCGCCAACGCCTGCGGAAAGCAGGCGCTCACAATGTGTATGGGGCTCGGCTGCGGCGCCGTCGGCGTCACCGGCGCAAGGATAATAGACTCCCCGAGGGAGAGAATGATAGCCGTGCTCACCAACAGCTTTATGCCCTGCAACGGGCGCTTTCCGGCGCTCATCGCGATAATAACGATGTTTTTTGCCGCAGGGCGGCCCTTTTCCTCGGTGATAAGCGCCCTTATGCTGACGGGGCTTATAGTCTTGAGCGTGGTTATGACGCTTCTGGTGTCCTGGATTCTTTCAAAAACCCTGCTCAAAGGAATGTCCGCCGGGTTCACCCTTGAGCTTCCGCCCTACCGTATCCCACGGATAGGGAAGGTTATCCTGCGCTCGGTAATAGACCGGACTCTTTCGGTGCTCGGAAGGGCGGTGGTTGTGGCGATACCCGCCGGAATAATCATCTGGCTGTGCTCAAACGTGGTGATAGGGGAGGGAACTGTGCTCGAAGCGCTCATTTCGGCTCTCGACCCCATCGGGAGATTTTTTGGAATGGACGGAACGGTGCTCACGGGCTTCATCCTCTCCTTCCCGGCGAACGAAATAGCCCTTTCGATAATGGCGATGGGCTATTCCGGCGGCGAGCTTTCCGAGGTTACCTCTCTTGCCGAAACGGCGGCGCTTTTCCGAATGAACGGCTTTACCGCCGTGACGGCGGTTTGTACCCTCCTGTTCTTCCTTTTCCACTGGCCCTGCGCCACTACGCTCTTCACCGTGTATAAGGAGACGAAAAGCATGAAATGGACCGCGCTTTCAATCCTTGTGCCGCTTTTGACCGGACTTTTTCTTTGTTTTTTGGTAAATATGGCGGCAAAACTCTTTGTTTGAGCGGCGAAAAGCCTTGATATTTATTTTCAAGATGATATAATATATTGGAAAGGGGTGTTTTTAGGTAATGGCATATGTTGAAAGAAAACGCTGGATCTTTTTCGGACTTCCGTTTACGTTTACAAAGTACACAATAACGGAGGAGCAAATAACGGTAAATACCGGCTTTTTCACCCGTGAGGAAAACGATTGTTATATGTATAAGATTCAGGATACCGTGCTTTCCACTACTGTTTTCGGAAGGCTTTTCGGGCTTGGAGACATTATATGTAAAACGAGCGACACGACTCACCCCCAGCTTGTGCTTAAAAACATCAGACACGCCCGGGAAATAAAGAATTTCATCATCGAGAACTCTGAGGACCAGCGTATGAAGCGAAGAACGATAAATACGCTTAATATCAGCGCCGACGCAGACGCATCCGATTTTGACGGCGACTCGAATTAAAGAAAGGAAAGATATATAATGTCCAACTTCTCCGTTGTAAAAGGCAATATCGTTAATATGAAGGTTGACGCAATAGTCAACGCCGCAAACACCAGCCTTATGGGCGGCGACGGCGTGGACGGCGCTATCCACCGTGCCGCTGGCGCCGAGCTTCTCAGCTGCTGCCGCCGCATAGGCGGATGCAAAACCGGCGACGCTGTTATCACTCCCGGATTTAAGCTTGACGCAAAGTATATAATCCACACAGTAGGCCCTGTTTGGAACAACGGCCTCACCAATGAGGAGGAGCTTCTCCGTCAGTGCTACAAAAAATCCCTTGACCTTGCGGTGGAGTATAACTGCAGGACCGTTGCGTTCCCCTCCATCTCCACCGGCGCCTACCGCTTCCCCCTCGCAAAAGCGGCTGAAATCGCCATCAACACCATTCTCGAATATCTCGAGCAGGACACTTGCATTGAGGACGTTTACATGGTATGCTTCGACTACAATACCATGGCCGCCTATAACAAGGTAATGCGTGCCCTCGGCCGCGAGGTTGAGGAGGATTATTAATATATCTTTCTGCCCTAATAAAA
>JAEDJF010000136.1 GCA_016296485.1 Oscillospiraceae bacterium | reverse complement strand
AGGGAGCTCATAAAGAGGGAGATACCTCTCAAGGTAAGAGCGTCGCCGCAATATACGGGAGCGATGGTGTGTTTTTCAAGACCGGACTCAAGACCTCTGATGCACTCTTCCTCGGTGAAGGGCTCGCCGCTGAAGTATTTGTCCATGAGCTCGTCATCGGTTTCTGCGATGGCTTCGGCAAGAGCGTCCTCAAGCTCCTCAATTCTGCTGTCGTTCGGGACTTCGGTCTCGATTGCTTTGCCCTTTGCGTCGAATTTGTACGCCTTTTTGGTGAACATATTGACGTAAACTTCGCCCACGGGGATAATTACCGGGCAAACGGAGGTTCCGAATTTCTCTTTGAGCTGGTCAAAGGTTTTATAGAAATCGGCGTTTTCCTGGTCCATTTTGGTTACGAAGAAAGCGCGGGTCTTATGGCAGGTTTTCGCGAGTTTCCAGGCCTTTTCGGTACCGACAAGGACGCCGGATTTTGCGGAAAGAGTGATAACTACCGTATCAGCAGCGCGGACGCCCTCATAAAGACCGCCGGCAAAGTCGAAAAGTCCGGGGGTGTCGAGCACGTTGACCTTTACTCCGTCATATTCGAAGTTGGCAACTGCGGAAGAAACGGAGATGCGGCGCTTGATTTCTTCCTGGTCAAAGTCGCATACGCTGTTGCCGTCGGCGACGGAACCGAGACGGTCGGTTGCTCCGGCTACGTAAAGCATAGCCTCCGCCAAAGAAGTTTTGCCGTCAGAACCGTGACCCGCAAGGGCTATATTTCTGATATTGTCTGCTGTGTACTGTTTCAAAGTATTAAATCCCCTTTCACATTGTGTCGTACGTCGTTATTATAGCAGAATACGGAAGGGTTTTGCAACATAAATCGGAAAAAAGTTATTAATAATAAATAGAATAATTTAAGATTTTTTAAAAAATCGAAAAAAATTGACAAATTTAATGGCACAAACTGACGCTTTTCGCGCACTATTATTTTGGTATATACTATTTATTAAGAGGTGATCCGATTGCTTACAATGCTTAAAACGTTAAGAAAACAAAAGCGGCTTACTCAAAGGGAGCTTGCCGACGCTTTACATATATCACAAACCTCCGTCAGCAAATACGAAAGGGGCGAATCCGAACCGGACCTTGAAATGGTCGTCCTTATGGCGGACTATTTCGGGGTGACGGTGGACAGCTTTTTGAGGGTGTCAGACGACGCCTGACACCCTTTCAAAGTCCGGCAAAAGCTCCGCCGGGGCAATTTCCGGGAAAAGGTAGGCTCCCGGCGCTTTTCTAAACGCCGCCCGCATCGCGGCGGCAAGGAGCTGTCCCGTCAGGGACGGGTTATCTATTCGCATTTCAAAGCTGAAATTTTCGTTCCCGGTTCCGGCGGAAACGCCGAAACGCCGGAGCGAAACGCCGTGCCCGGTGTTTTTTACGCTGTCCGTATTCTCTATGAAGCGGACGGCGGTTTCGTCGTGCTCAAAATACGGGTCGGACAAAACCGCGTGCTCAAGGGCTTTTTTGTCCGCGCCGCTTTCGGGAACGATATATACTTCTCGGCGGTGCGCTCCGAATCCTGCCGGAAGGGTCATTGAAACGGCGTCCTTGACGCCCGGAATGGCGCGGACCGCGGCGGAGTGCCCCATGCTCATTCCGGGACCGAAATCGGTATAGGTAACGCCCTCGGGCGCCGCCGCAAGGAGAAGGGCGCGGATTGCGGAGTCGAGCCCCGGGTCCCATCCGGCGCCGACTATTGCGGCGGCGCCGCCCTTATTGGCGGAGACATCAAGGCGCTTTTTAAGCCCGAAAATTTCGCCGTGTATATCGAAGCCGTCCACCGTGAAAATGCCCTGCTCAAGGAGCGGCGCGGCAAAGCTCTCCGCAAGGCGGGAGGGCGCGCAGATTATTACGCCGTCGGGCTTTTCCGAAAGCTCAAAAACCGAAGCCGCCGCCGAAACGCCCGGAAATTCCGAAAGCCCCTCCCCGCTTCGCCTTATGAAGCCGCAAAGACGCATATCCGGGGCTTTTTGAACCGCCCTCGCGGCGGCGAGCCCCACGTTCCCAAGACCGAGTATCGCTATATTTTTCATAAAAACACCTCCATATCCGTTAAGGATATGAAGGCGTTTTTTTCAATATGAACGACTTAAAGCGGATTTTTTATTTGCTTTTTCTCCCTGCTTTCCCGATATTTATATGATAGAATTTTTCATATTCCTGAAAATTTTCAAGCACCGGAAAAGCTATATAATATTTCCCGCCAACCGATACCGCCAAAGTACCTTCAAGTTTTAATCCCTGACCCGGCGTTCGGTCAAGCACAGTATAAATATCGGTTTCGTCATCGGCGCAGTTTGAGTCGCCGCCGATATTCTTATCGCTCCTGCGTCCGTACCTTTTCGCCATACCAACTCTTTCACCCAGATAGCTGTCCTCCTGCCCTATCTCCATATCCGACACTTCGTAATAAAATCCTTGCCAATAGACATAGGGGTAATTCGTAGAACTGTCGAATTTATCCCAGCTTATGGCAGCGGCATATACCGCTATAATGAAAAGGGCAATCAAAGCCGCCGCAAAACGTCTCCTGTTCTTTTTTATTACGGTTTCGGAAAGCGCGAGAACGTCTTTTATAGAGGCGTCGTCCGGCGCTTCGTCGCGCTTGCAAGCCACAAGCTCCGCAACAGTCACGCCCAGCTCCTTCGCTATGGGCTCAAAAAGGACAA
>JAEDJF010000031.1 GCA_016296485.1 Oscillospiraceae bacterium | reverse complement strand
ATGAAACCAGCAAGAGGACCTACGCCGTTGTATTTAGGAACAATGGCGTTAACAACTGCAGTAACTTTGCCTACGCCCTGGGTCTGTGCTTTGATGGGAGCATCGTCGCGTACCCAGCCGCCGTTGCCGTCGTTGAGCCAGCCGCAACCGGTTTCGTAGTCATATTTGTGTACGTATTTGCCGTCTTCGCCAACAACGTTGGTCATAGCGAGCATACCGGTGAGGTAGTCATGGAGACCCCAAGCATCGATAGCAGCGCGGATAGGATCGGTAGCGGAAGCGGAGCATACCCAAACATCGATGCCGTTCTCGTCAAGAGTTTTCCAGAGCTCTTTGATGTTCTCGGATACGCAGGTACCATCGGTGAATTCAACAGATACTACGCCGACTTCGGACTCGATCTCTTCAGGAGAAGTCCAAGTGGTGTAAACGGACTCAACAGCAGAGTATTTGGTATGGGAAGCATATGCAAGGTCATAAACTTCCTGCTCGGTCATGCCGGTGAACCAATAAAGTACCCAAGGATAGGAAACGGAAGCAGATTCCATATCGCCTACGAAGAGGTACATTGCGCGCATCTTGGTTGCGAACTCAGCCCACTGAGGATCAGCCTGAACTTCAGCCTGTTTTGCTTCGTCAAGACCTGCGGCAGTGAAAGGACCATAGGTGTTGTAAAGGTAGGTGTATGCTTTTACGATGTCGTTGATCCATGCCTGGTAGGAGGAGGGCTCAGAATAGTCGTTTTCACGGACTTCGTTGAGGTCGCCGATGCCTTCTTTGAGGATGTCGGGGAGCTCTTCGGGGGTGAATGCGAAGGTCATGGTTCTGAGCTGATAAGCAGCGAGCTGCTCTTCAACGTCGAAGATGGAGCAGGTGTTATCAAAGTCGAAAACTACGTAGGACTCGCCTTCAGCATAGTTCTCGGAAGCTTTGCCGTACATGTCCATGAAGTCATTGACAGCGGCTTTGACGTCGTCAGCCCAATCGTCACGCTCGACGTGAACAGCCTCAAATACAGGCTCGTCGGTGTTATCGGGTTCGGGTTCGGATTCGCTGTTGTTAGGTACATCGGGTTCTTCGGGCTGGTTGCAAGCGGCGAAGGAGAGAACCATAACAAGAGCGAGAAGCAGTGCGAGAAGTTTTTTCATAATTACACTCCTTACAATTAATGTGTTTCTACACTTCTTTTTTGTAAAATATAGGGGAACTTGCCCTCCATATTTCCACAAACATTATATTATTTCGGGGAGTAAAAGTCAATAATTCTAACAGGATTGTAACCATAATTGCTGTTTCGCTGCAGGAAACTCTTCAAACTTCTGTAAAAGCATACAAAAAATATCACCTTTTTTGTGCAAAGAGGTGATATTTTTTAACAATATACATCTTTAAAGCGTGAAAACAGGGGCGTTTTGGGCAATTACTTGCAAAAACGGAAAACAATGTGCCCGCCGAAAACGGAGTAGTCAAGTCCGCTTATTTTCGAGGAAACGGCAAAATAGGAGGTCTCATAGAAAAGGGGAACGACCGGGGCGGACTGCAGGAGCATCTGCTCCGCGAGGGCGTAGCCCTCCGCCATTTCGCCGTAGTCCTTCATATACGAGGCGGCGTTTACGGTGCTGCTGAAGGTGTCGCTGTAAAAGCCGGTAAAATTGTCCGCGTCGGTGAAAACCGAAAGAACCGCCCCCGGGTTGTCATACTGGGGCGTTATGGACGTCAGCGCGAGGTCGTAGTTCCCGGAGGAGAGGGCGGCGGAAAGCTCCTCCTCGGTTACGGGAACGAGGTTTATAAAAACGGCAAGGTTATCCTGGATACTCTTTTGCACTAGCCCCATGGCGGGAATGAATTCCTCGGTGCAAATCATCGTGAGGGTCGGGAGCTTTGAGAGCCCCAGCTCCTCAAGACCGTTTTTAAAAAGCTCCGCAGCGAGCTTCGGGTCGAACCCGAAGCCCGAAAAACTCTCGCCGACGGTCTTTCGGTAGTTGCTTCCGTTTAGCGTCACCGAGCTCGGAACGTAAGCGTCGGCGATACGGAAATTGTCGGATATTTTCTTTTCGGGAAGGGATTTATCTATGGCGTAGGAGATGGCGCTGCGGATATTGCCGTTTGAAAGGACCTCGTCCTTCGTGTTGAAGGCAAGGACCCAAACGGTGTTTTCGCTCTCGTGAATGTTGAAATCGTCCTTCGGGAGCTTCGATATATCGGAGGGGCTTATGACGGCGGCGTCAACCGTTTCGTCAAGAAGGCGGGAGACGGCGCCCGCTTTCGGGTCGTCCTTGACAAAGAGATAGATGTTTTCATATTTCTTGTTGACAATGGGGCTCTGTTCGTTGGGCGAAAGGACGTAGCTGTAGTTGTTTATACGCCTTACGTAATAAGCGCCGTTGAAAATCGTATATTCGCGCCCGAGCCCGTAGCGCCCGCGGGTGCTTTCAAAGAAGCTCCGGCTGCAGGGCATCGCCCCGGCGGTGGTCAAAAGGTCAGGGAAAAGCGGGTCGGCGTTGTTCAAGGTTATCTGGAGGGTATATTCGTCAATGAGCCGGACGCCGAGGCTCGACATGGGCTTTTCGCCGGAGAGGACCTTTTCGGCATTGAGGATATTGTAAAAATCGCTGCGGAAGGGCGCGGAGGTCTCCGGGATGAAAAGCCGCTGGAAGGCGAAAAGAAAATCGTCAGCAATCACCGGGGTAACCCCGTCGCTCCAGAAAATATTTTCTCTTATTTTGAATGTATAGACAAGACCGTCATCGGAAACGTCCATACTCTCGGCTACGCCGAGAATCAGCTTTCCGCTTTCGTCCTTGTCGAGGAGCCCTTGGTAGCAGTTTTTGACTATAACGAGCTCGGAGTCGCTTTCGGCAAGCTGGGGGTCAAAGGAATCGACGCCGGCGGCAATATCGAAACCGAGGGTTTTGCTCTTTCCGCAGCCGGAAAACAGCAAAAGCGCGGCGAGCACGAGGGCAAATATTTTTTTGAGCACGGCGCAGCCTCCTTTCAAAACAATATATAATATATTAACATCGACCGGGGCTTTTTACAATGTATAGAAAATTAATTTTTTGATTTCTTTGAAAGGTTTTTGCTTCAAAAACGTGAAAATGCTCCCAAAAATCGTATCAAAGCGTCAAAAAACGAAAAAAATACCCTGAAACCCGGGGCGTAAACTGTTGTAATGCAAAAAATTTTTTGATATACTGTATTCGTAGAAATTTCACTTAAAGGAGGCAGAACTTATGTATTGTAAAAATTGCGGCGCGGATATTCCCGAGGGAGCGACCTTTTGCGGCAACTGCGGAATAAAAATATCCTCCGAGCCCGAGAGACCCGCGGAATATGAACAGCCCCGGGAAAATTACAGCCAGCAGCAAAACCCCACCTATCAGTCCCAGGGAAGCTATTATGCCAACTCAGATACCTCCTATCAGCAGCCGGTTTACGACGGCGGAGAGAACATAAACCCGACCCTTTGGATAGTGCTTTCCGTCCTTGAGATAGTTACCTGCTGCGGGGTTATTCCCGGAATCATCGGTCTTATCTTTGCGATAAACGCGAACAGCAAGAAGAACCGCGGAGATTTTGCCGGCGCGAGGGACGATATTAAAAAAGCAAAAATCGCCGTCTTTATCGGAATCGGTCTCACCGTTCTCAGCACTGTTTTCTCCTTTATTTCCGGCGTTTCTTCGGCCATTTTCGACAGCGTCTACTATTATTGATTCAATTTGGCTTTTAAATGAAAGGAGAGTCAACTTATGTTTTGTAAAAATTGCGGAACTGAGCTTTCGGAAGGAAACGCTTTTTGCCCCAACTGCGGAGCTAAAGTAGAAAACGAGGGCGAGCAGCAGAATACATACGACGCAAGACCTCAGCAGGAACAGCAGACCGTATATTACGGACAGCCGGTCTGCCCCGGAATCGCCCCAAAAAATATCGGAATCTCTATTCTTCTCAGTTTTGTCACCTGCGGAATCTACTGCATCTATTGGGCGTACTGCCTTGTAAGGGACCTCAAGATAGTCGTCGGCGAAGGGGACAAGGACCTTGTCGTGGAATTCCTTCTCTTTGCGTTCGTTCCGTTCTATGACCTCTATTGGTTCTATACAAGGGACCAGAAGCTCGTTGAAGCCGGAAAGAGCTACGGCGTTCCCGTCAGCGACAACGCCCTTCTCTATCTCCTTCTCGCTGTGTTCGGTTTCGGAATCGTATCCTATGCCCTTTTACAGAGCGACCTCAACAAATTTGCCAAGTAATGAAGAAAAGGCTCTTTATTTGCGCGGCGGCGGTTCTTGCCGCCGCCGCACTTTTATATCTTTACCTCACCCCCGAGGGGGAGGGCGCGGGGATTCCCTGTCCCTTTTACGCCGTAACCGGGCTTTACTGCAGCGGCTGCGGCGCCTCAAGGGCGCTTCGCTCGATACTACACTTTGATTTTTACCGGGCGCTGCGGTACAACGCGGTGTTCACGGTTCTTTTTCCCTTTCTCGGGGCGTATTTCTGCGCCCTTGGGGTGAGCTATATCCGCTTCGGAAAGGACAGGGTTTCGGCGAAAATTCCGGGCTTCGCAGTCTGGAGCGCCGTGGTGCTCGCCCTTGTTTACGGCGTTTTAAGGAACATTCCGGCTTTTTCCTTTCTTGCGCCGACGTTGATTTAAAAGGCTGTTTGCTACGCTGTTGACAGGCGGAGCGAATAGCCTTATAATATTTTGAGGTAATTATATTAATTACGTCGTTTTATGGCTGCGATTTTTCGCAAGAATAAGGAACGCGGTGAAATTCCGCGGCTGCTGCCACAGCTGTAAATGCTGACGAGAAAGCAAAATGCCACTGCCCCCAGAGCGGGCGGGAAGACGCTTTCGAGGCTGAAGCATGAGCCAGAAGACTTGCCATAAAGCCGGGCGGGGAATATTCATTGGGAAAAGAATGGATTCCGGGCAAAGAGCTTTTTAAAACGGTCCTTTGTGCGAAAGGACCGTTTTTTTATGAAATATGTGAGGTAATGAAAATGAAAAAAATTCTTGTTTTGGCGCTCGCTTTGGCGCTGGCGCTCGCCGGCTGCGGCAGCGACCTTCCGTCAAGCGGCGGCATAACCGATTTCGGTCAGTACACAAAGGAGCTCACCGACGAGGAGCTCAAAGAGGCGATGAAGGGCGCGAACAACGACATCGAAAACCGCCCGGACGAAAATATCTGTTATATCACGATCACCTGTAATACCGCCCTTGAAAGCGGCGAGCTTTCCGAAGCGATGCTCGAAATTCTGCCGGAAAACGGCGTTATTCTCGAAAACTACGAGGCAAAATATGAGGACGGCGAAAGCGTCTTTGACGTAATTGCCAGGGCGGTTCGGGATAACAAAATCCATATGGAATACAGCGGAACGAAATCCGTTCCCTATATCGAGGGCGTCGCCAACCTCTACGAGTTCGACTGCGGAAGCCTTTCCGGCTGGATGTACCGGGTGAACGGCTGGTTCCCGTCCTTCGGAATGGGTCAGTACAAGGTGGAGCGGGGCGACAGCATCGAGCTCATCTACACCTGCGACCTCGGCAAGGACGTGGGCGACAACTATATGAAATGACAAAGCGGGGATTTTTTAAGGATGAACGAAAGGGGAATTAAAACCGAATCGGGGCTTGCGCTTTACCACCCATTGGTGAGCTTTGGCTATTTCGTTGCGGTGATTGCGGGCACCCTTCTTTTCATACACCCTTTTTTCAGCTATATCTCCCTCGCTTGCGCGATAGTTTTTTCCGCTTTTGTGAACGGAAAAAAGACCCTTTTGGCGACCCTCGGCTTCGGCGTGCCGATGTTCGCCTTTATTGCCCTCGGGAACCCGCTTTTTAACCACCGGGGCGCGACAATTCTCTTTTACCTCGGGGACAACCCGGTGACAATGGAAGCCTTTATCTACGGGCTTGTCTCCGCCGGAATGATGTTCGCGGCGGTGGTCTGGTTCACCTGTTACAACACCGTCGTAACTTCGGACAAGTTCCTTTACGTTTTCGGGCGATTTCTTCCGTCGGTGGCGCTCATTGTGAGCATGACCCTTTCGCTGATTCCGAGGCTGATGGATAAAGTAAAGGTCATCTCCGACTCCCAGCGCACCCTCGGGCTCGACTGGAAGAACGGAACGGTAAAGGACAGGATAAAGGCGGGCGCAAGGATACTTTCGATACTCGTGAGCTGGGCGCTGGAGGACGCGGTGATGACCGCGGATTCAATGCGCGCCCGGGGCTACGGACAGCACCGGCGAAGCAGCTTTTCCGTTTTCCGCTTCTCAAGGCGGGACGGGGTTATGCTTACCGTTATAACCTTGTTTTTCGCCGCCGAAATTTTCGCCTATGCGACGGGGCGTGGAACGATGACCTTTTACCCGACGGTGGTGCCGCCAAATATCGGCACAGCCGAAATTTTGCTCTACGGAGCGTTTTTCGCCCTCGGAATCCTTCCGACGGCAATACAGATAAAGGAGGACCGGAAATGGAAGAAATTAAAGTAAGCGCCTACGGCTTTAGCTATCCGACGGGCGAAAAACCGGCCCTCAAGGACGTGAGCTTCTCCGTAAACGAAGGGGAGTTCATCGTCGTCTGCGGTCCTTCGGGCTGCGGAAAATCGACCCTTTTGCGAAGCCTTAAGCCCCAGCTTCGCCCCTTCGGCGAAATGAGCGGCAAAATTGAGCTTTACGGGCGGGATATAAACGAAATCCCGGACGCCGAGTCTGCGGCGGAAATCGGCTTCGTTATGCAAAACCCGGACGCCCAGATTGTTACCGACAAGGTCTGGCACGAGCTCGCCTTCGGGCTCGAAAACCTCGGCACCTCGACCCATATCATTAGAAGCAGGGTCGCCGAAATGGCGAACTATTTCGGAATACATAATTGGTTCCGGAAAAAGACCGCCGAGCTTTCCGGCGGTCAGAAACAGCTTCTGAACCTCGCTTCGGTGATGCTGATGCAGCCGAAGCTGCTGATACTTGACGAGCCCTCGAGCCAGCTCGACCCCATAGCGGCGAGGGAATTTCTTGAAAACGTAAGAAAGATAAATCTTGAGCTCGGAACGACGATAATCATCACCGAGCACAACCTTGAGGACGTCTATGGCTACGCCGACCGGGTGCTTTTAATGGAGAACGGTGAGGTGAGAAAATACCTCCCGCCGGACGAGATGGCGGAGTACCTCGCTGAAAATGAGCACGGCGGAATGTATAAGGCTCTCCCTACTCCGGCGAGAATGTACGGCTCTGTGCTCAAAGGGAAATGCCCTTTGAGCATAGTGGAGGGACGAAATTGGTTCAGCGCCCTTGCGGCGGGGAAAAGCCCCGCCGCAAGGGAAATTCACGAAGGCTCCCGCCCGGAGGAAAAGACCGTCGAAGTCAAAAACGTCTGGTTCCAGTACGAAAAGGGCGGCGAGCCCGTCCTTCGGGACATCAGCTTTTCCGTAAGAAAGGGCGAAGTCTGCTCCCTCCTTGGCGGAAACGGCGCCGGAAAGACGACGACCCTTTCCGTTGTCTCCCAAAAGAATAAATACACCCTCGGCGACATCTATATAAATGGAAAGAACCTTAAAAAATACAAAGGCAAGGAGCTCTTTGAGCAAAATATGGGCGTCCTTCCCCAGGACCCCCAGTCCCTTTTCGTCTTTGAGACCCTTCGGCGGGACCTCGAGGAGGTGCTCAAAATAAGGAAGCTCCCGGAAAGCGAGATTTCAGCGCGGGTCGAAAAAATCGCAGAGTGCCTTGAGATAAGCGACCTTCTTTCCCGCCACCCCTATGACCTTTCCGGCGGCGAAATGCAAAAAGCCGCCCTTGCGAAAGTGCTCCTAACGGAGCCGAAAATCCTCCTTCTTGACGAGCCGACCAAGGGAATGGACGCCCTCTCGAAAGAAAACCTCGGGCTTATTCTCCGGGGGCTCGCCGCCGGCGGAGTTTCAATCCTTATGGTTACCCACGATATTGAGTTTTGCGCGAAATACTCCGACCACTGTATGCTCTTTTTCGACGGCTACGTCGTTTCCGAGGGAAGCCCGAAGAAATTCTTTTCGGAAAACAGCTTCTATACGACTGCGGCGAGCCGTATGACGAGACATATAGTGCCGGGGGTCATTACCTGCGAGGAGGGTGAGCAGATTTGCAAAAGCCTTTGCTGAAAAACCGCAGGACCCAGGTGATGCTCGTGCTCGTGGCGGTGGTTTTCCCGGCGGTGCTCATTGCCTTTACTCTCGGCGGCGGACATAACTACGCCCTTATGAGCTTTGTAATGGTGGTGCTCGCGATGGTGCCTTTTCTGATGCTCTACGAGATGAAAAAGCCCCAGGCGAGGGAGTGGATACCCTTAGCCGTAATGGCGGCAATCGCCGCCGTCGGGCGGGCGGCTTTCGCCTTTCTCCCGCATTTCAAGCCCGTTTCCGCGATAATTATAATAACGGCAATGGTCTTTGGACCCGAGGCGGGCTTTCTGACCGGGGCAATCGCCGCCCTCGCCTCAAACCTCTTTTTCGGTCAGGGTCCCTGGACCCCGTGGCAGATGTTTGCCTGGGGGCTCATCGGTTTCATCGCGGGGCTCCTCTCCCGGCGGGGGCTTCTCAAAAAGAAATGGCAGCTCCTCGTTTTCGGAATGTTTACGGGCTACCTCTACGGCTGGATACTCAACATCTGGTCCGGGGCGGGCTTCCTTTACGATTTAAACTGGGGGAGCTATCTTAGCCTTTGCGTCACGAGCTTTATCCCGGACACCATTCACGGCGTTTCGACGGTGATATTTCTCTGGCTCCTAAGCGATTCCTGGGGCGCGAAGCTCCGGCGGGTAAAAACGAAATTCGGAATACTAGCAAATTAAAAGCGGCTCTCCAAAAAAGGAGAGCCGCTTTTATATGAGGAAATAAGAATGAAATCAGGATTTTTTGCCGACGTACAGGGAGGCGATTCCTGCGGCGGCGACGAAAAAGGTTCCGGTCCAGAGCATCAGTCCGGTGTTCTTTTCTATCACCGACGCTGCGGTAAGAATAAGCCACGAGCCGAAATATATCGCCGCCGCCAAAAGGCAGACGATAATGACCTTTTTCATAAACGCGCCTTCTTAAACGAGATTTTTGCCGTCGGCGGCGTCAAAGAGGTGGGCGCGTTTTCCGGAAAAGGTGAGGAAAACGCTCTCTCCCGGCTCGAAGCTGTGTCCGTTTCCTCCGGGAACGATGACGACCGCTTCCGCTTCGCCGATACGGACGTGGAGATGGATATTGGAGCCCATCATCTCGGAAACGTCCACCACGGCGGGAACGCCGCTTTCTGAAAGCTCAAGGTGCTCCGGGCGAACGCCGAGGGTGATGTCCTTGTCCGGAAGGTTCTTTTCGCCGAGGATTCTGCCAGTTTCGTCGGGAAGGTCAACGATTGTTCCGCCGAAAAGAACGGAGTATTTTCCGTCCTGTCTGATGAGCCGGGCGGGGAAGAAGTTCATCTGGGGCATTCCGATAAAGCCCGCAACGAAGATGTTCGCCGGGTGGTCAAATACCTCGTTGGGCGTGCCCGCCTGCTGGATAAGTCCGTCCTTCATTATGACTATCCGGTCGCCGAGGGTCATGGCTTCGGTCTGGTCGTGGGTGACGTAGATGAAGGTGGTGTCTATTTTGCGGCGGAGCTTTATTATCTCCGCGCGCATCTGGTTGCGGAGCTTCGCGTCAAGGTTCGAGAGCGGTTCGTCCATGAGGAAAACCTTCGGCTCCCTGACTATCGCGCGACCGATGGCGACGCGCTGGCGCTGACCGCCGGAAAGAGCCTTGGGCTTGCGGTCAAGGAACTCGGTGATTCCGAGGATCTCCGCCGCCTCGCGCACCTTCTGGTCGATAATATCCTTGGGCGTATGGCGCATTTTAAGGGAGAACGCCATATTTTCGTAAACGGTCATATGGGGGTAAAGAGCGTAGTTCTGGAAAACCATCGCTATGTCCCGGTCCTTCGGGGCGGTGTCGTTGACGAGCTTGTCGCCTATGTAAATTTCGCCGCCGCTTATCTCCTCGAGCCCGGCAATCATGCGGAGAGTCGTTGACTTTCCGCAGCCGGAGGGACCGACGAGAACGACGAACTCCTTGTCGGCAATGTCGAGGGTGAAATCGTGGACGGCGACGACGCCCTCCTCGGTATATTCGGGGTTATCCGAGGCGGAGAGCGCCTTTTTCTTTTCGGCGCTGCTGCCCCAGGGATAGACCTTTCTTACGTTAACGAGCTTTAAATCTGCCATTTTTCCTAAAAACGTCCCGCCGAAAACCGGGCGGGAATCTCCTTTTGTTTATAGCGGCGGCGCGCCGCAGAAGCTTGGAACTTACTAATATATAGTGTAGCAAAATACGAAAAATAATGCAAACAAATAGTAAAAAATTAACGAAGAATTAAGAATTTACGAAAACGGGAAAACAAAAAGGGCGACCCTTCGGTCGCCCCGTTTTGTTTTGGATATTATGCTTTGTCAACGCTGTCGATGTACTCGGTGAGTTTAAGCACGTTGCAGCTGTAGCCCCACTCGTTGTCGTACCAGGAAACAAGCTTTACGAAGGTGTCGGTAAGAGCGATGCCTGCTTTGGCGTCGAAAATGGAGCCGCGGGAGTCGCCGAGGAAGTCGCTGGAAACGACGGCGTCTTCGGTGTAGCCGAGAAGACCTTTGAGCTCGCCCTCGGAGGCCGCTTTGACTGCGGCGCAGATTTCGTCATAGGTGGCGGGTTTTTCAAGGTTTACGGTGAGGTCGACGACGGAAACGTCGATGGTGGGAACGCGGAAAGCCATGCCGGTGAGCTTGCCGTTAAGAGAGGGAATGACCTTGCCGACGGCTTTGGCTGCGCCGGTGGTGGAGGGGATGATGTTGCCGCAGGAAGCGCGTCCGCCTCTCCAGTCCTTCTTGGAGGGACCGTCAACGGTTTTCTGGGTGGCGGTGACGGCGTGAACGGTGGTCATAAGACCGTCTTTAATACCGAAATTGTCGTTGATGACCTTTGCAAGAGGAGCAAGGCAGTTGGTGGTGCAGGAAGCGTTGGAAACGACGGTCATATCGCTGGAATAGGTCTTGTTGTTGACGCCCATTACGAACATGGGGGCGTCCTTGGAGGGAGCGGTGATGACAACTTTGCGGGCGCCGGCTTTAAGGTGAGCCTGGCAGTCCTCTACGCCTTTGAAAACGCCGGTGGCTTCGATTACGTATTCTACGCCGTCCTCGCCCCAGGGAATCTCCTCGGGATTTTTGAAGCCGTGGACGATGACTTCGTGACCGTTGACAACGAGTTTTCCGTCTCTTGCGGAGAGTTCGCCGTCGAACTTGCCGTGGGCGGTGTCGTACTTCGCCATATATGCCATATATTCAGGGTCGATGAACGGGTCGTTGATTGCGACGATTTCAAATTTTTCGGGCTGTGCCGCGGCGGCGCGGAAAACAAGTCTGCCGATTCGGCCAAAGCCGTTGATTCCGATTTTAATCATTTTTAAAAACCTCCCAAAACAGTTTTTTACAAATATCATTTTATTATATTTTCGCTCCGAGTACAATATCTTTTGGAATTATTCTACGTAAAGGGTTCAAAAGACAGGTTTATAGGGAAAGGTTTTGTCAAAAACGTAAATTTACTTGCTATTTATACCCCCTGCTGATATTATATTTGTATAAAAAGACGGAGGTGAAAGCTGTGGCAGACAGAAGGCTTCGCAAAGGTAAAACTATTTCCTCGGATAAAATTACGGAAATGACCGGGCTCACCACGCCGAAGGTAAGGCTTGCGGCTCAAAGGATAATTTTCTGCGCGAAAAGGCTTCCGGAAAGCTGCGGGCAGGCGGCGTCGGAAATTACCGAGGACGCCTATCAAATCATCAGTATGAACAACAGCTTCAAGGAATATTTCGATATAATTTCCGGAGAATACCGGCTCGAAAACCAGCTTCTTGAATTGAGCGGCTTTTCAAAAGACCTCTGCGCGAAGCTGCTGCCCTACGTCGCGGGAAAGGGTATCGCTTTGAGCACGAATATTCCCGACGAAAAGCTGGTGGTGCTCGTTGACCGGGAGCGCTTTCAAAGCGCCCTGCTCAACATAGTGAAAAACTCCGTAAAATATACGAAGCAGGGGAATAGAATTATTTTCAAGGTTTCCGCGACGAAAAAGCACGTGAAAATCACAATCAGAGACCGGGGAGCGGGAATGTATGAGGAGGTGCTGGAGCACTGCTGCGAGCCGTTTTTTACCCGGGACGGCGGCGAAGCCATGGGCTTTGGGCTGACCCTCGCGAAGTATTTCACCAATGAGAGCGGCGGAAAACTCAGAATAAAATCGGAAAAGGGCGAAGGAACGACGGTGGAGCTTCAGCTTCCGCTCTATCAGGGCGACGCGGAAAATTCCTCCGTAAGCTCCTATT
Source organism: Oscillospiraceae bacterium (assembly GCA_016296485.1). Classification (GTDB taxonomy): domain Bacteria; phylum Bacillota; class Clostridia; order Oscillospirales; family Ruminococcaceae; genus UMGS1668. Next base: position 2,318 of record JAEDJF010000031.1, on the reverse strand, counting down.
TCGAAAGCAAACAGGAAGCCGACCCGGAGCTCATAAAAATCATTTTCGCGGGTATTTAATAAAAACCCTCCCGCCGTTATCGGCGGGAGGGTTTGGTCTTTGGTAAATCAATCGGCGGGGCTTTCGGCGGAAAGCTCCGCAGCGAAATTCGTGATATTCTCGGGGAAAATACGGTCCGTGATTTTAAAAGCCGGGTCCTTGCCCGAAATTTTGAGCACGGATTTTACGAAAAGCTTTTCAACGCCTTTATATTTTTCCGGGTGGAGCTCTCCGCCGAAAAATTCGACGCAGGCGGCGTGCTCAAGAAAATCATCCTTCAAATTTTTGACGATGGCGTCGGAAACCTTGTCCTCAAGACAGCCGCAGAGGAAGAGTCCGAACCTCATATTGAAAAGCTCCTCCCGGCGCTTTTCAAGAAAGGCGGAGATTTTTTTGTCGATTACGCCCATTCTTATATATGAGCCTACGGCGCAGCAATCGAAGCCCGAAAGCTCCGGTTCGCCGGAATTTATATCGAAAAGCTCGCAGTTTTCCGCCCCGAGGTTTGCCGCGAGAAGCGCGGCGCATTTTTTAGCAGTTCCGGTTTTGGAAGAGTATATTATCAGTGTTCTCAAAGCTGTTCATCTCCGCTTAAGGTCAATAAAAACAATATAGCACAAACTTCGGCGTTTTGCAAACGCCGAAAGAAAAAAGGCGCCTTTCGGCGCCCTTTATTTTTTGTTTCAGTCCTCGTCCTCCGGCTCGGGTTTCGGGAGCCTTTTGGCATGGACCTTTGCGATGCGGTGCTCCTCGACGAGCACGACGGTAAATTCCACGTTGTTGTAAACGATGACCGGGTGCTCGTTTTCGTCGGGTATCCGCCCGAGAATGTCCATAATAAGTCCGCCGAGGGTGTCGTAATCCGCGTCCTCCGGCGTTTCGATTCCGAGCACGTCCGCAAGGTCGTCCAAAAGAACGGCGCCGTCGAAGTCGAAGTTATCGGCGTCGATCTTGTTGATCTCCGCCTCCTCGTTGTCGTATTCGTCCTGGATATTGCCCATGACCGACTCAATGAGGTCCTCCATAGAAACAAGACCTGCGGTGCCGCCGTACTCGTCAACGACGATGGCAACCTGTATTTTTTTCTGCTGGAACTCAAGAAAAGCCTCCCGGCAGCTGTTGGATTCGGGAATAAAGTTTACCGGGCGGATGAAATCGGCGATTTTTCTGTGAGTGAAATTCTTTTCGCCGATAAGCGAAAGAAGGTCCTTGGCGTAAATCATGCCCTTTACGTTGTCGATGTTGTCCTCGTAAACCGGCATTCTCGAATATCCGTCGGAAATCGCAAGGTCAACGGCTTCGTCGATGGGCGTGTTCATCTCCACCGCCGTGAGGTCCATACGGTGTGTCATAACTTCGCCGACGGTGCGGTCGTCGAACTCAAAAATGTTGTTTATCATCTCTTTTTCGCTTTCCTCAATGGTGCCCTTTTCGTTGCCCGCGTCGAGCATCATACGGATATTTTCCTCCGTGGCGGATTCGGGCTCGGCGTTTGGGTCAATTCCGAAAAGCCGGAGCACTCCGTTGGTGGAAACGCTGAGGAGCTTTACAAAAGGTTTGAAAACTTTGTAAAAGAACGAAAGGGTTCCCGCAATGGAGTAGGCGATTTTCTCCGGGTAGTGCATCGCTATCCGCTTCGGAACGAGCTCGCCGAAAAGAAGGGTCAGATAGGAGAGCACCAGCGTCAGAAGGACGAGGGTGACGCCGTGGATAAAATCCGCCGGCGCGGCAATATATTTCAGCAGGAAGTCTGCCACAACGTCCGCGTATGTATCCGCGGCAAGGGCAGAGGACAAAAGTCCGGAAAGGGTGATTGCAACCTGAATGGTGGCAAGGAAGTTGTTCGGTTCATCAACCAGCTTCGAGAGGATGCGGGCTTTTTTGTTGCCGTCCTCCGCGTCGTGGTGCAGTTTCGCGTCGTTAAGGGAAATCGCCGCGATTTCGCTCATGGCGAAAAACGCGTTCACTCCGATAAGCACAAAAAGAAGAATTAGATAAAACGGACTTCCGGGGTCATCCATAAGAATGATTCCTCCAATACATAAAGAATAATTAATTATATATAATACAGGGTTTTATAATTAATGTCAATGCTTCCTCTTGACCGCAGGTCAAAATCGTGTTATTATATTCGGGCAAAAGGCGTTTTGCCCCTGCTTCGCAAAGAAACGGAGCTGTGAAAATTTAATACGGAGACGTATCGAAGCGGTCGTAACGAGAACGACTCGAAATCGTTTTGTCTGGAGACAGGCACGTGGGTTCGAATCCCACCGTCTCCG
>JAEDJF010000135.1 GCA_016296485.1 Oscillospiraceae bacterium | reverse complement strand
ACCCTGTTCGCTGTTTCGCCCACTGGGCGCGCTCACAGGCTACGCCCCGCCCTACGGTAAAATTACCGTAGGGAACGCCGTCCGCGGCGTTCCGTTTCAAAATGTGCGAACAATTCGCAAGCCGGGCGCCTGACCCCCGCCCCTGCGGTTTCGCGCCGACTCAACACGGCGGACAAATAGGCAAGCGACCCTTTCCGCCCGTTTGCCGCAAATATCCCCGCAATTCTCCCGCATAAATATTGAAAATCCATTTCCGTGGTGCTATAATATCTTAAATATATTTTGATTATAATGGCAGAGTGTTTGTTGCGGAGGTTTTGGGAATGAAGAAGTGGAAATTGCTTCCGGGAAATCCCGGAAAAGCGAAACATATTGAGGAGGAGCTCGGGATACCCGCCCTCGTGAGCGAGGTTCTCGTGGCGAGAGGAATCGACACCCCCGCAAGAGTAAGAGATTTCATCACCGAGGAAACGCCCTTTACCGACCCCATGTCCTACAAGGATATGGACAAGGCGGTGGCGAGGATAAACGCCGCCCTTGACGAGGGGGAGAGGGTCTGCGTCTACGGGGACTACGACTGCGACGGAATGACCGCAACGGTCCTCCTTTACGACTACCTCCAGTCCATCGGCTGCGACGTCTGGTACTATATCCCGGACCGGGAGAACGAGGGCTACGGGCTCAACAAAGCCGCCATCGACTATATCGCCGCAAGGGATACGGACCTTATCGTAACCGTCGACAACGGCGTTTCCGCCATTAACGAGATAGATTACGCCTCGATTCTCGGGGTGGACGTGGTCGTAACCGACCACCATAAACCGAGGGAAATTCTTCCCGACGCCGTCGCCGTCGTCGACCCCCACCGGGAGGACAGCGAGGGCGAGTACCGGGACCTTGCGGGCGTCGGCGTGGCGTTCAAGCTGGTCTGCGCCCTCGAAAACGACAACGGCTGGGGCGTTATGGAGCAGTACGCCGACCTCATCTGCATCGGCACCGTCGCGGACATCGTCCCCCTCACGGGCGAAAACCGCGTCCTCGTGCGCCAGGGGCTTTCGATAATAAGCGAGACCGCCAATATGGGGCTTCGGTGCCTGCTTGAGGAGACGGGTCTTGCGGACAAACGCCTTACCGCCGATATGGTCGCCTTCGGAATTGCGCCGAAGCTCAACTCCGCCGCCCGCCTCGGCTCCGCCTACCAGGTGACGGAGCTTCTCACCACCGAGGACGAGGAGAGGGCGAAGGAGCTCGCCGCCGACCTTTGTGAGCAGAACCGCCGCCGCCAGGCGCTCGAGCAGGAGATTGCCGCCGAGGTGGACAAGATGATAACCGAGAGAGCCGAGATTTTTAACGACCGCGTCGTCGTAATCGACGGCGAGGGCTGGCACCACGGGGTCATCGGAATCGTATGCTCAAAGGTCGTTGAGCACACCGGGAAGCCCTGCGTGCTCATTTCGCGGGACGGCGCGGAAGCCCGGGGCTCCGCCCGGAGCGTCGAGGGCTTTTCGATGATTGACGCCGTGAGCTTCGCTTCCGACTGCCTGACCCGCTACGGCGGGCACCCATTCGCCGCCGGAATGAGCCTTGACTCGGACAAAATCGGCGAGTTCAGAAAGAAGATAAACGAGTTCGCGAGGGAGAATTTCCTCCAGATGCCCGTCTTTACAATAAAGCTCGACCGGGTGATGGACCCGGCGGAGCTGACGGTGGACAATATAGCGTCCCTGCGGCTGATGGAGCCCTTCGGCGCCGCCAACGAGACCCCGGTCTTCGCCTTCCGCAAGGTGCTCGTGGAGGGAATCTACCCCATCGGAAACGGAAGGCACCTTCGCATCCGCTTCAAGAAGGCGGGAATGAATTTCTACGCCGTTTGGTTCGGAATGACCGAGGAGGAGTTCCCCTATAAAATCGGCGAAACCGTGGACGTCGCCGCAACCTGCGAGATAAACGAGTTTAACGGCGAGGAGAGGGTCTCCGTAAAAATCCGGGACGTTCGCCCCTCGTCTTTGAGCCAGGAGAAGCTTTTCTGCGGCAACCTTACCTACGACGGATTTAAACGCGGCGAGCCCGTCCCGGAGGAGGATATTCCCGACCGGAACGACTTCGCGGTGATTTACCGCTTTATCCGCGCCGCCGGCGGCTTCAAGGGCGAACTTGACGTGCTCTTCGGGCGCATAACCGGGCAGAATAAGGAGTACCCGATGGATTCCTGCAAGATGAGGCTCTGCCTCGATATAATGGAGGAAATGGGACTCGTGACCCGGAGCTTCGACGGCAAGGCGGAGACCATAACCCTCGTTACCCCGGCAGCGAAGGTCGATATTGAAAATTCAAAGCTTCTTGCAAAAGTGAGAAGGGGAAATATATAAAATGAACGATGAGATTATTACGAAAGGCGGTGGAAATATGTCCGAATATTTCGAGGAACTCAAAAAAGCGATAGATATAAACAAGGGCTACGACGTTGAAAAAATCGAGCGGGCGTATGACCTTGCCGCGAGAGCCCACGCCGAGCAGAAGCGAGCCACCGGCGAGCCCTATATCATCCACCCCGTCGCCGCCGCAATGATAACCGTCCAGCTCGGAATGGATACGGATACCGTCGTCGCCGCCCTTTTGCACGACGTCGTCGAGGACACCACCGTCACCCTTGAGGAGATAAAGAAGGAGTTCGGACCGGACGTCGCTACGATGGTCGACGGCGTAACGAAGCTGAGCAAAATCAAATTTGTCTCGAAAGAGGAAGCCCAGGCGGAAAACGTCCGCAAAATGATGAT
>JAEDJF010000134.1 GCA_016296485.1 Oscillospiraceae bacterium | reverse complement strand
ATTTTTGCGCCGCGATTTTTCCGATTTCCGAAAGGCGCTCCTCGAGCTCCCGGACGCGCTCTTTGAGCGCGGCGCAGTCGCCGCCCCAGAAATCGCCGTAAAAGACGTCGGTATCGACGGGACCCGTTATGCCGGGGATTTTGCCGGTACTGCTGTTCTGCCAAAGGTCGAAGCGCCCGGAAAAGGTGTTTTGGAAATTCCACTGGGCGACCCAGACGAAGTATTTCGTAAACATCTCCGGCGCGGCCTTTTTGAGGGTCTCGAAGTAGCTCTTGCTCCCGTAAAAGCCCGCCTTAAACCCCGCGGCGGCGACCTTTTTGCAGAAGGTCTCGATTATCTCGAGCTGGGTTTCAAGGGGAAGGGCGCGCTGTTCCTTCTCCTCGAAGTCGAAAAAGAGGGGAAGGGCGGGCTTTTCGCCGCCGACGGTTTTGAGGAAAAACTCCGCCTCCTTTGCCGCCTCGGCGGGGGTGAGGGCGTAGGAGTAGTGGTAAAAGCCGAAGGGGATTTCGTTTTCGGCGCAGCCCCTTAAATTTTCCTCAAAGCGCTTGTCCCGGCGGCTCTGACCGAAGGAGGAGCGGATAACGGCGAAGGAAACGCCCGCCGCCTTCGCCGCCGCCCAGTCAATTTCGCCGTTATGTGACGAGACGTCAACGCCTTTTATCATTCTTTTTCCTCCTTTTCTCCGTGCTCAAACCCGCCGGGACAGGTGTAGCAAAGGGCGCGTTCGCTGTCGCGAACGCCCTTGGTGGTGGGGTCGATTACGGCGTTCCAGAGGGAGACGAGCACGGCGGCGAGGGTAGCGGGATTTCCGAAGGCGCTTTTGAGCACCGCGAAAAACGCCTCCCAGCTTGTCATATCGCTCCACTCGAGCCCCATTGTGGCGAGCATCGGAAGGACGATTGCCGCCGCAATTCCCGCCCACCAGACGGGGTTTTTAAGACGAACTTTCCAGTTTATATTCATATAATTTCTCCTTTCACGTTTTGGCGAAAGCGGCGGTTTCGCCGCTTCAGCACCTTATATTTCCGCTGTCTATGCGGGATTTGAGGACGGCCATATCCGCCTCCGTTTTATATATACGCTCGAAAAGACCGCTTTGTTTTTCGACGGCGGCTTCGAGCCGTTCCAGCCGGAGAACTATCCGGGAATTTTGCTCAATGAGGGAGCGCTCCCGGCTTTCGCGCTCCCGCCGGCTGATGAAAAGCTGGGCGGCAACCGTCGCCGCGGCGGTGATGACCGCCGCAAGAATAGCTTCGCTCATTTTCGCCGCCCCCTTTTAAACGAAGCTTACGCCGTAAATCCGGGCGTAGGCGTTCGCCGGGTCATAGACGGAGAAGTCGCTGTACTCCGAAAGCTCCGAGGCGGTGCAGCCTACGGCGCCCCAGGTGCCGTCCGCCGCAATCAGCTTGTTGTCGGAGCAGAGGTGCTCCTTGTTTCCGTCGGCGCCGTAGCGAAACGCCCCGAAGACGTCGCCGCCCTCCGGCGCGAGAGCGCCAAGCTGGCGGGAGACGAGGAAAACCAAGTCCCCGGGGGCGGGGCGCTCCCCGGGAAGCCGAAGCTGGACGGCGCTCTTGCCGCCGAGGTCCCAGCTTCTCGGGTAGTCGTAGTAGCTAATGCTCATTTTTTTGAGCACCGTCTCGGCGGCGTGCTCGCTCGCCGAAAAGCGAAGGGCGACCAGAAGCCCAAGCTTTCCCTGGCTCGCGGACTCGAAGCAAAAACAGTTCTTTCCGTCCACCGCCCGGGCGGTCAGGGCGCAGCCGACGCCGCAAAGGCGGCTGAGAAAGCCGACCTTGTACCTGTAAACGCAGAAATTGTTCCCGTTGGGGTCGCTTCCGGCGGGCGTGAAGCCGAGGAAATAGACGGCTTTTCCGTTCCCGGGAACGGAGGAAACGGGAATCGCCGGGACGGAAAGCTCCGGGTCTGAAATTGCCACGGTCTCGCCCCCGGAAAAGAGGTTCGCCGGGGGAAGCGCCCCGCCGGCGGCGAGTAAAATTCTTCTTCTGTCCTCCATTTTATGCACCGCTCCAGTTCTTCCAGATTATGAACGAGCCGCCGTTGTGCGGCGCGACGGAAAACTCCCAGACCTCCCCGGAGGCGGCTTCGGCGATGACGTCGCCGCCGGAGACGGTGAAGCCCGAAACGTCGATTACGCCCCTTACGCCGAAGGTTATGAAACCGTGGCAGGAGACGGGCGCGCCGTGAATGGTGAGGTCCGTGACGCCGGTAAGAGAGTAATCGGCGTTGTCCTGAACGGTGAAGTCCAGAGCGCCGGAGGAGTTGATGACCGTCGGGGCGGGCTTAAGACCCGAGGACACCTTGCTTTTCGCTTCAAGGACGCCGTTCGGTCCGGTCATGACGACGAGCCCGTAGGAGGAGCCGATTTTTCCGTCGGCGGTGAGGTTTCCGTGGGCGTGGCTCTCCGCCGCCGCGCCGATATAGGCGGGAACTATGGGGTCAACGCCGCCGAGGAAGTGGTTGGCGGCGTGCTTTTCCGCCGCCGCGCCCACCTGGTCGTAGGTGTAGTCCCCGGCTCTCGGCTCGACGGAGCCGGCGCGCCCGAAAACGGAGGTTACGGAACCGGCGGTGAGGACCACCTGCTCCAGCTCCTCCTTCGTTGCGAAGTCGGACTCGAAATTGTCTATGTTTTCGTTGATGTTCGGGATGACGACGTCCCGGACGATTTCCTCGACCTTTGCCTGCATCTCGGCGGCGGTGAGCCCGGGCACGTCCGCCTGACCCATGACGCCCTTGCCTGCAAGGTCGCTGTCGGTGATTTTTCTAAGTGACATTTTTTCTCCTTTCTTTTTGGGTGAATAATTTTAAGGGGGGGAGCAGGGGCGGATATTATCCGCCCGAGTGCCGCGCACCCTCTACAGTAGGGCGGGG
>JAEDJF010000030.1 GCA_016296485.1 Oscillospiraceae bacterium | reverse complement strand
TCGATGTTTGGGTATGCTCCGCTTCCGCTACCGATCCTATCCGCGCTGCTATCGACGTTTGGGGTCTCCATGACTACCTCACCGGTATGCTCGCTATGACCAACGTTGTTGGTGAAGACGGCAAATATGTCAACCAGTACGACTATGAGACCGGCTGCGGCTGGCTCAACGACGGCAACGGCGGCTGGGTACGCGATGATGCTCCTATCAAAGCACAGACCCAGGGCGTAGGCAAAGTTACTGCTATCGTAAACGCTATTGTTCCTAAATACAACGGCGTTGGACCTCTCGCCGGCTTCATGGATTCCACCGGTGACTACAACTTCTGCACCGAGTTCGCAAACCTCAAACTCGTCATCAACTTCAACCGCGCTTCCCGTAAAGTAACCGACGGCGGCGGCGTTATCGCAGAGCTCGCAATCTATCAGAGAGATACTCTCGGATATGACCTTGCAAAAGCTAACGAGGCTGGTGACACCCTCTATGTCCTCCAGGGACGTGAAGAAAACGGTCTCCGCGGTCTCCGCAACAGCAACTACACCATGCTCCTCGGCGCAACTGAAGAAAAACTCTTCAAGAACGAGGACAACGAAGCTCAGCTTCAGTACATGATCGACAATGCTATGACCACCGAAGAGATCATCAACACCTTTGCTATGAAGACCGCTGCTGACGCAGAGAACAACGTTCTCGGCTTCAAATACGGCTTCCTCAAAGAGTACGCTGGTTACCACAACATTAAGTAATTCCTTACCGAGTTACGTAAACGGATGGAGCTTTCGCTCCGTCCGTTTTTTTATTTTCCTTAACCTTTGCATAATATTCCCCAATGTGCTATAATAAAAATACAAAAACCATTGTTTTCGGGGGAAGCAATGCTTTACTATATTTTTATTGCTGTCAGCCTTTTTGTTGCCCTTTCGGCTGTAATCGTAAGGGGCGTGATTCTCAACTGGTACTGGCCCTGGATTGCCGCCCTTGCGGCGCTTTTGGTCTTTAACCTTTGCGTAATCGGACATATAGTGATTTGTATCTTCCTGTCCTTTTTCGTGAACCTCAACAAGCCGATTCACCGCCAAAACCGTTTTTTCTACGGAATCCTTGCGGAAACCGCCTATCTTTTTCTTAAAATACTGCGGGTCAAGATAAACTTTAAAGGGAAAGAATTTTTCCCGAAGGACTCGCGCTTTCTTCTCGTCTGCAACCACATTTCTTGGGTTGACCCGGCTATCGCGATAGTGCTTTTCCGTCGGTTCCATATTGCGTTTATAAGCCGGAAGGAAAACTATACCTACCCCATCGCGAACAAGTTTCTTTACAAGACCGCCTGCCTTGCCCTTGACCGCGAAAACAACCGCGAAGCCCTTAAAACCATAAACAAGGCGGCGGAGTTTTTGAAGGACGGGGTCTGCGCCGTCGGGGTCTATCCCGAGGGTTGGGTCACAAAGACCGGCGAGCTCCAGGAGTTCCGCCACGGCGCTTTCCGCATCGCGAAAAAGGGCGAAGCCCCGGTTATTGTGACGCATCTTTCCGGCGCGGAGAAAATACTCAAAAAGCCTTTCTGGAAAAAATGCACCGTCGATTTCGAGATAAAGGGCGTAATTCCTGCGGAATACGTTGCAGAGCACAAAACCGTCGAAATAAGCGAACTCGCAAGAGAAATAATGATGAGCTGAAATAATGTGGGCGCCCGCTTTGCGGGCGCCTTTTCCCTTGGTTTCCCCCGGTATTTACAAATTTTGTGACAAAGAATATAATATTACTTGTCTAATTTTTTCCTAAGGATGTGATTCCTTGCGGGTAGTCGCCGTAATTTTAATAATTTTGAGCCTTTGCGCCTGCGCCGCACCTAAAGCCGTCGAGGCGGGTCCGGCTCCCATCTCCGAGACTCCGGAAACGCAGGCTTCCGAGCCCGAGCCCGAGCCGGAACCGGAACCCGAACCGGAGGAACCCGCCGTGCTCAGTTTTAAAGTTGTTTCCGGGCTTACGCCCGAAGAAACCCTTGAAATATACCTCAACCAGCTCTACCGCTCCTATGTGGAGATGAAGCCCTTGGACCTTTCCCCCGTCGTAAATTTTGAGCACGGGAGAATGATGCAAAATTTGCAAAGCTGGAACGACCTTCTCGCTCTTCGGCGGCGGGTCATTTTTGAGCACGACTTTTGTTTTGTCGATACGGAAAGAAAGCCCTACTCAATAAATTACATAAAGGCAAAAGAGCTAAGCGACCAGCGAATGAACTATATTGACCTTCGGGATTACGGCGAGGGCACCTTAGCGCTACATTTCATAATCAAGGGTGAGCCCGGCGAAGCCTATCCCCCGCTTTTCGCCTTAAACTCTGAGCACACCGTGGTGCTCACTTTTGACGGAGAGCGGTACAAAGTTGCCTATCACTATTTCCCCGGCTCCGAGGGCAAATTTGAAAACGACCTTGACGTTAAGGTCATAACCAAGGTGCAAATGTTTGCCCAGCTTTACGCCGAGTTCGCAAAGGTTTCGCCCGAGGTGCCCGAGGTGCTTTACGACCGGGCTTACGACGGCGAAGCCGCCGTCGGCTACGCCCTTTCCTACTGCGAAAGCCCCAACCCGGATTTCCATTTTGTCGGCGACTGGTACGGGAACTGCATGAATTTCGCGTCCCAGTGCATCTGGAGCGGTTTCGCCGCCCCGGGCGACACGCCCAAAAACTACGGCTCAATGACGAATGAATGGTACTGCGGAAAAAGCGGCGGCACCCTCATCTGGTCCAGTGTCAGCCGCTTTTGGAACTGGAGCCAGGGCTCCCGCTGCCCGATGCAGACGGTAACTTTTAACCACGTCTATGGAGTTCAAAAGGGCGACCTTGTGAACGTTTCATCCCACGCCTCGGAGGAACAGGGCAAATTCACCCACGCGCTCATAGTTGTTGACGAAGAAAAGCTCCTTTTCGCCCAAAACAGCCCCGCCTGTTTCGTTTACTACTCCGACCTTGCGAACTGTGATTTCAGATTTTTGCGCCCCGTTTCCATTAACGCTTGAATTTTATCCGAGTTGTGGTAAAATATAATGAGTGATAAATGAAAGGAATGATTCACCATGACTGAACTTATCAAAATTATGAACCGGCGCCAAAGCTGCCGCAAGTTCCTTGAAAAAAGAGTTGAGGACGAAAAGATTGTCGCCTGCGTAAACGCGGCGTCCCTTGCGCCCTCCGCCTGCAATACTCAGCCCTATCACTTTTACGTCGCGAACACGCCCGAAACCGTCGCCACCGCCGCGGAATACTGCAAGGGCGACAGCGTCAACAAATGGGTAAACGGCGCCGCCGCTTTCGTCCTCGTTACGCAGGAGCACGCCAATATGCCCGCTACCCTTCCCGAAGCGAGCCGCCGGGATTTCCGCCAGTACGACATCGGTCTTGCCCTTGAAAACTTCTGCCTTGAAGCGACGGAGCTCGGGCTCGGCACCTGTATTCTCGGCTGCTTCAACGAGGAAAAGCTCAAATCAAGCTTCAGAATCCCGAGCCCCAAGAAAATCGCCCTCGTAATCGCCATGGGCTACCCGGAGAGCGAGGAGGTCCGCCCCAAAAAGCGCAGGGCTCTTGAGGAGAGCATCACTTATTTAAGATAACCAATCGCCCGCAGGAACCCCCTGCGGGAAAATTTTTAACGGGAGAAATATATGATAGAAAACGAAGAAAGAGCCCAGAGGGCTATCCTTGTGGCCGCGGACTGCGGCGAATGGGACGCGGAGGTCTCCATCGACGAACTCGGCGAGCTCGCAAAATCCGCCGGAGCCGAGGTCGTCGCAAAGGTTATACAGGAGCGCCGGGACTACGACCGGGCGACCCTCGTGGGTCGCGGCAAGCTCGAAGAGATAAAAGAGCTCGCCGAGGCGGAGGACGTGGATATTCTCATCTTTGACCACGAGCTCACCGCCGCCAACATCCGAAACCTTGAGGAAATTACCGGGCTCGGCGTTATTGACCGCACGATGCTGATACTCGACATCTTTGCCGCCCGGGCGCAGAGCCGCGCCGGACGGCTCCAAGTGGAGCTTGCCCAGTACAAATACCGCCTGCCGCGGCTCGAGGGAATGGGCAAAAACCTTTCCCGTCTCGGCGGCGGAATCGGCACACGCGGTCCCGGCGAGTCGAAGCTTGAAAGCGACCGCCGCCACATAAGGCGCAGGATAGAGACCCTTGAGCGCAAACTCGACGAGCTTGCGGCGAACCGGGAGCTTATCCGCTCCCGCCGCAAAAAAGAGGGCATTATTACCGCCGCCATCGTCGGCTACACCAACGCCGGCAAGTCCACCCTTCTCAACCGCCTTACGAACGCGGGAGTACTCTCCGAGGACAAACTTTTCGCAACCCTTGACCCCACCGCCCGAAGCCTTGAGCTTCCGGACGGGCGCAGCATTATGCTTGTTGACACCGTCGGCTTCGTCCGCCGGCTCCCCCACCACCTCGTGGAGGCTTTTAAGTCCACCCTTGAGGAGACGGTGCAGGCGGACATTCTTCTCAACGTCTGCGACGTTTCGAGCGGCGAAGCCGACTCCCAAACCGAGGTCACGAGGGAGCTTCTCGAAAGCCTCGGCGCGGACAAAATCCCGATGCTGAACGTGCTCAACAAGGTGGACCTTATCCCCGGGGAGCGCCCCATCTGCACCGACGACTGCGTGCTCATTTCCGCCGCCACCGGCGAGGGAATTGACGAAATGCTCGAAAAAATCTCGAAAATGCTCCCGCCGAGCCAGGTGAGGATGACCCTTATGATACCCTATTCCGACGGCGCGCTTTTAGGCGCAATCCGGGAAAGCGGGCGTATCTTCAGCGAGGAATTTACGCCCGAGGGCGTAAAGACCGACGCTCTGGTGGACGTGAAACTCATTAAAAAGGCGGAGCCTTATCAAATTTAGTACAAAAAAAGCAGCGGCAAGATCCGCTGCTTTTTATTTTAGCCGTAAAGCTTAAAATAATCCTCTTTTGTTATCATCATATCTTTGAAGCCGGAAACGATTCCCGTTTCCTTAAAGCCTGCGGAAATATGCGTTTTCCAGGCGGAAACCTCGTTTCTCGCAATTTCAAAGTTATTATGTATCCTTGTAACGCCGCAGTCCCGGAAGGCATGGTCCAGCATCAGCCTAAGCGCCGGGACGGCGTAACCCATTCCCCGGTAGGGCGCGTACATAACTATCCCCATGTCCCACCAATCCTTTTCCTGGGTGTAGTGGAAGTTAACGTCGCCTATCCAGGCTCCGTCGGAGCTTCGCTTGATATAGGCGTAAAATCTCTTTGGCTCCTGCCCTATCCAGCAGTCGTACCACTCCGCCCATTCGGATTTCGGGAAGTCAATACAGCCCGTTTCCCTATGGTAGCCGGAGTACGAAACGTCCCAGTTAGCGTTATAGGACATTGTTTTTGGGTCGGACAGCATTTGCTGGTTAAACCAGAGTTCCTCGAGTTTCGGAACGTAAAGTTCGAGTTTTTCCATTGCGACGCTCCTTTTTATTCGAGGTTCAGCATCTTCCGCAGCCGAAGCTCCCCCGCTTCCTCGTCCATACAGGAGATTCCGAGGAGTTTTCCGCCGCCGTAGACGGCTATGTCGCCGCTAACGCCGCCCCAGCCGCGCTTTTTAAGCTCCAGCGGAACGCCGTTTTTATAAAGGCGCGCGTCGTATTCGCAAAGGTCTAGCCTTGGAAGCCCGTCGAAAAGCCTTTCCGCCGAAAGCAGCTTTTCTTCGAGCCGCCCCTCGGCGGCAAGGGCGCAGGCTTCCTCGAGGGTTAGACATTCCTCTATTTTGAAGCCGCCGGCTTCGGTCCGCCGAAGGCTCGACATTGCGGCGCCGCAGCCGAGAGCGGCGCCCATATCGGCAATAAGGGTGCGGATATAGGTGCCTTTTCCGCAGAAAACCTCGATTTTTGCGGTTTGAGCACCGGCGTCAAATTTGAGCACGGACACGGAATAGACCTTTATCTCCCGTTGAGCACGCTCCACCTCCTGCCCTCTCCGGGCAAGGTCGTAAAGGGGGCGTCCGCCCACCTTTACTGCGGAATACATAGGCGGGGTCTGGAAAATGTCGCCGACGAAGGAGGCGGCAACCTTTCTGAATTCCTCCTCGGTGACGCAGGAGGGAGTTTCCGAAAGGATTTTTCCCGTGGTGTCCTCGGTGTCGGTGGTTATTCCGAATTTGATCCCTGCGACGTAGCGCTTGTCCTCGTTTTGCAAAACGGAGCAAACTTTCGTCGCTCCGCCGAAGAAAAGGGGCAAAACCCCCGTCGCCATCGGGTCAAGGGTTCCCGAATGTCCTATTTTTTTCGTATGGGTCGCGCCCCGGAGCTTCGCAATTACGTCAAAGGAGGTGAAGCCCGCGGGCTTATCAATCGGGAGCACCCCGGTCATTGGTCGTCCTCCCCGTCGTTAAAAGCTTCTTTCACCGCTTCAAGAATCGCGGCTTTCGCCGTTTCAAGGTCCCCGGGCACGAAACAGCCGGCGGCGCAGCGGTGCCCGCCGCCGCCGAGGCGTCCGCAAAGGACGCTGGCGTCCACCTCGTCGCCGGTACGGAGGGAAATTTTAAATCCGTTGTCCCTTTGGCGAAGGGTAATTCCGACCTCGACGCCCTCGATTTCCCGGGGCATTGCGGCGACGCCCTCAAGCTCCGAATCAAGAGCCCCGGTTCTTTCCATCATATCGCTCGTGATATAGACGAGGGCACATCTTTTGTTGAAATGGTACTCAACGGTGTTGAGCACCTCTTTTTCTATGGCTATCCGGGAGAGGGATTTGAGCTCGAACATCACCCGGTTAATCATCGCGAAGTCGCACCCCGCCTTGAACATTCTTCCGGCGACGGCGTGGCTGTGCCCGGTGGTGTTGGAATAGCGGAAGCACCCGGTATCCGTTGAAACTCCGGTATAGATACAGTCCGCTATCTCCTTGGTGAGCGTTACCTCCTCAAAACCGTAGCAGATGTCCTCCATTACCTCCGCAGTGGCGGCGGCGGTCTCCCGCACTATCCAGTCCTTGGCGTAGTGCTTGTTGGAGCCGTGGTGGTCGATACAAAGGTCAACCCTGCCGCAGTATTTTTCGAGTCCATCGCCGAAAAGCTGTTCGTCCGCAATATCGACGGCGACGACTGCCTTCGGCTCAAATTCCTCCGGCGCGTAGTCCCGGAACATATATGAATACTGCTTCGGGAAGCCGTCGTGGCACTCGACGCGGCTCCTTTTCCCGAGCTGTTTGAGGATATAGTGGAGAGCGAAGCCCGAGCCGAGAGTGTCCCCGTCGGGATTTCTGTGGCAAAGTATCACTATATCGTCCATCTCGCGAAGCCTTTCACAGCACTCGGCTACCGTTATTTCCATAGATGTTCCCTCCTCCTTCGTTTTTCCATAAAGGGCGGGAAATTCCCACCCTTCAATTATTCTTCGGTTTTATCCTTTTTCTCGATGTCGAGAAGTATCTTCTGAATCTCCGCGCTGTACTCGATGGAGTCGTCCGGAATGAAGTGGAGCTCCGGAACTTTTCTTATTTCAAGGCGGGTCGTAAGCTCGTGGCGGATAAAGCCGGAGGCTTTTCCGAGAACTTTAACGGCCTCCTTCGCCTTTTCCATTCCCTCGAGGGAGCTGACGTAAACCTTGCAGTGAGAGATGTCGTTAGTAAGCTCGATTCTCACAATGCTGAGCATTCCGCCGGAAATGCGCGGGTCTTTCATATTGCGGAGGATATCCATAAGCTCTCTTCGGATATCCTCGCTGGTTCTTCCAAGTTTAAATCCTGCCATTTTGCCTCCCTAAACTCAATCGAGCTTCTCGCGGTATTCTTCGACGATATACGCCTCGAAAATATCGCCCTCTTTGATGTCGTTGAATTTGGTGAGAGCCATACCGCACTCATAGCCCTGGGCGACCTCTTTGACGTCGTCCTTGAAGCGCTTAAGGCTGTCGAGCTTGTCGTCGGCAATGATGATACCGTCACGAACGACGCGGATGTTGGCGTTTCTCGTGATTTTGCCCTCAAGAACGTAGCAGCCCGCAACGGTTCCGACGTTGCTGATCTTATAAACAAGGCGTACCTCGGCGCGTCCGAGGTCAACGTCGCGGTATTTCGGCGCAAGCATACCGTTCATAGCGGACTTGATTTCCTCGATGGCGTCGTAGATTATGCGGTAAAGGCGGATATCGACGCCCTCCCGGGCGGCGTTATCTCTGGCGGTGGGGTCGGGACGGACGTTGAAGCCGACGATAATGGCGTTGGAAACCTGCGCGAGCATAACGTCGGACTCGTTGACTGCGCCGACGGCGCCGTGGATGACCTTGACGTGAATTTCGTCGTTGGAGAGCTTTTCGAGGGACTGTTTGACTGCCTCGACGGAGCCCTGTACGTCCGCTTTGACGATGATGGGAAGCTCCTTGATTTCGCCCTCGGAAATCTGGCTGAAGAGGTTGTCGAGGGTGACCTTCTGATAGGACTTGAACTGCTCCTGTTTTGCCTCGTACTCACGCTGGGCGACGAGCTCTCTTGCGAGCTTTTCGTCCTTGACGGCGTTAAACTTGTCGCCGCCGGTGGGAACGGTGTCAAGACCGGTTATCTCAACGGGAACGGAGGGTCCTGCGGACTCAACTCTGTTGCCCTTGTCGTCAATCATAACTCTTATCTTACCTACGGAGGTTCCGGCGATTACCACGTCACCCACGTGAAGGGTTCCGTTCTGAACAAGGACGGTGGCGACGGGGCCGCGGCCTTTATCAAGGCGGGACTCGATGACGGTACCTTTGGCAAGGCGGTCGGGGTTAGCTTTGAGCTCCCTTACCTCCGCCACAAGGCTTACCATTTCAAGAAGGGTGGGAATATTTTCGTGGGTCTTTGCGGAGACGGGGACACAGATGACGTCGCCGCCCCACTCCTCGGGAACGAGACCGTACTCGGTAAGACCTTCCATTACTCTTTCGACGTTGGCGCCGGGTTTATCAATCTTGTTGATTGCGACGATGATGGAAACCTCGGCGGCTTTGGCGTGGTTGATTGCCTCGACGGTCTGGGGCATAATGCCGTCGTCCGCCGCCACAACGAGAATTGCAATATCGGTGCAAAGAGCGCCTCTTGCGCGCATTGCGGTGAAGGCTTCGTGTCCGGGGGTATCAAGGAAGGTGATGGAGTTGCCGCTGGCGGTCTTTACCCTGTAAGCGCCGATGTGCTGGGTGATGCCGCCGGCTTCGCCCGCGGCGACGTTCGCCTGACGGATTACGTCGAGGATGGAGGTCTTGCCGTGGTCAACGTGACCCATTACGCAAACGACAGGGTCTCTTGTTACGAGGTTGCCGGCTTCGTCCTCGCTGTCGTCGATAAGTCTGTCCTCAATGGTGATAACGACCTCGTGCTCAACCTTGGCGCCGATGTCCATTGCGACGAGAGCGGCGGTGTCGTAGTCGATGACCTCGTTTACGGAGACCATCATGCCCTGCTGCATAAGGCGTTTGATAATTTCGGAAGCGGTGACCTTGAGCTTAAGGGCAAGGTCGCCGACGGTGATTTCGTCCGGAAGGGTGATTTCGAGCTTCTGGCGGCGCTGGCGCTCCATTTCGAGCTTTTTGAGCTTCTCCTGCTCCTGCTCGCGCTTGCTCTTCTGGGGTTTGCCCTGCTGCCTGCTGCGCTGGGTGAGCTTCTGCTTGTTGGTGTAGCTGTCATTCATCGAAGCGGCGGGCGCAATCTGTTCGTATTTCTCGTTGTATTTGTCGAGCTCGATATTGGCGGCGCTCATATCGACGTGGGCGGCGCCTGCCGCAAGCTTTTCAGCCGGCGGAAGGTTGCTCGGGCGCGGTTTGCGCTCGACGGGTTTCTTGGGCTCGTGTCTGCGGCTGTTGTTGTCGCTGTCCTTATCAAAGCCCTTGTCGAAGCCGCCGCCGAAGCGGTCGTTCTTCTGGTACTGGGGCTTGTCGCCGAAGCGACCGCCCTGCTGGTTCTGCTGGGGTCTGTCGCCGAAGCGTCCGCCCTGCTGACCCTGCTGAGGTCTGTCACCGAAGCGATTGCCCTGCTGGTTCTGCTGGGGTCTGTCGCCGAAGCGGTTGCCCTGCTGACCCTGCTGAGGTCTGTCGCCGGAGCGACCTCCCTGCTGGGGTCTCTCCTGGTTATTTCTCTGGGGTCTTTCCTCGTTTCTCTGGAAAGGCTTCTGCTCCGCTCTTTGAGGTCTCTCCTCGCTTTTCGGGGCGGGCTTTCTCTCGTTATTCTTTTGCTCCGGTTTGTGCTCCGGTTTTGCTTCCGCCTTGGGGGCGGGTTTTTCCTCCGTTTTCGGAGCGGCGGGTTTCTTTTCGGCTTTAGGCTCGGGTTTTTCCTCCGCCTTGGGGGCGGGTTTCTCCTCCGCCTTCGGGGCGGCGGTTTTTTCGGGCTTCGGCTCCTCTTTTTTCTTCTCGGCTTTGGGTTTTCCCGCCATAGCGAAATAGGAAGCGAAGCTCGTCACTTCGTTTTCTCTGGTAAAATGCTCGAAAACGAAGTTGAGTTCCTCCTCGCTGAGGGCAGTCTGTGCCTTTTTTGCCGGGAATTTGTCGCCGAGGACGTCGAGCACGTCCTTTACTGGTACTTTAAAATCCTTGGCAACATCCGCAACTTTATATTTTATATTATCGATCATCTATGCTATTCCTCCCACAGTTCATGCTGTATGCATGCCGTCAAGCAGCTCTTTGAATTTTTTTGCGAAGCCGCTGTCACAAACCGCAAGCACACCCGCACGTTTAGCAACGGCAAAACTAATTTCGTCCATATTAAGGGGCAGCGTCCTTACTTCGCGTCCCTTTTCCTCCGCGGCTCTTTTGATTCCGCGGACGGTCCGCTCGGAGCAGTCCCGTGCCAGAAGTATCAGCTCGGCGTTTCCTTTGCCCAAAGCCTCGACGCATATGTCGAAGCCCATTACGAGCTTGCCCGCCTTTCGGCAAAGACCCAGGAAACCCGAAATTTTTTCATTCGGCATCCGACCCCAGCTCCTTTTCAAGGGCGTCGTAAACCTCCTCCGGAATTGCCGAAGAAAAGACTCTTTCAAGGCGTCTCGTCTTTCTTGCCTTTTTAAGGCACTCCAAATCCGGGCAGACGTAAGCTCCCCTTCCGGGAAGGCGCCCCGTCTTGTCAAGGGCGATTTCGCCCTCCGGGCTTTTAACGACCCGGATAAGCTCCCGCTTCGGCTTCATTTCTCCGCAGCCGGTGCACATCCTCATAGGTATTTTCTTCAAGAAGTCCTCTCCTCCTTCCGGTAAGTGATGCTTTACGCTTTATTCTTCCTCGCCCCAGAAGCCGCTTTCGGGCTTGATGTCAATTTTCCAGCCGGTAAGTCTTGCTGCGAGTCTTGCGTTCTGTCCCTTGTTGCCGATGGCGAGGGAAAGCTGCTCGTCGGGAACCTTTACCTTGCAGGCTTTTGCGCCGTCCGGGTCAACCTCGACGGAGACGACCCTCGCGGGGGAAAGGGCGGCTGAGATGAACTGCGCCGGGTCCTCGGAATACTGCACCACGTCGATTTTCTCGCCGCCGAGCTCGTCAACGATTTTCGCTACGCGGCTTCCTCTGTTGCCGATGCAGGCGCCCACGGCGTCAACGTCGGGGTCGCGGCTCCAAACGGCGATTTTCGTTCTTGAGCCCGCCTCGCGGGAAACGGCTTTGATTTCAACGGTTCCCTCGTAAACCTCCGGAACCTCGATTTCAAAGAGGCGTTTAACAAGACCCGGGTGGGTTCTTGAAATCATAACCTTGGGTCCGCGCTCGCTGGAGGCAACCTCGACGACGTAAACCTTGATTTTCTCGCCGTCGGTGAAGGTCTCTCCGGGAATCTGTTCGGATTTGAGGAGGAACGCCTCGTTGTGGTCAATTTCAAGGGTGACGCTTCCGCGAATGGGGTCGGTTCCCATAACGGTGGCGGTGATGATTTCGTGCTCACGGCTTTGGAACTCCTTGAGCACCTGTCCTCTCTCCGCCTCGCGGATGCCCTGTTTGATGACGTGTTTTGCGGTCTGGGCCGCGATTCTTCCGAACTCTTTGGTCTCAAGGGGAATATCGACGATGTCGCCGACCTGTGCTTTTTTGTTGTATTTCACAGCCTGGTCAAGAAGAATCTGGTTTGCGGGGTCCTCAACCTCGTCAACGACGGTCTTGCGGATTGCGACCTCAAAGGTTCTCGTCTCCGGGTCGATGACGACCTTGGGGTCCTCAACTCCCACGTAGTCCCTGCGAATGGCGATGGCTATGGCGTTTTCGATCTTTTCGCAAAGATATTCAACGGAAATGCCCTTTTCTTTTTCGAGCATAGCCAGGGCCTCAAAAAATTCTGCGTTCATTTTTTCTTAGTCCTCCTTATTCGTCGGGCGGGAAATTATTCACCGTCGCTGTCAAAATCGTAGTAAAGTTTAATATACGCCGTGTCGCTCTTGGGGAAGGTGATGAGCGTTCCGTCCTCGAACTCGGCGGTGATTACTCCGTCTTTTATATCGTTAAGCTGGAGCAGGAACTCCCTCTGGTTGTAGCCCTCGGGAGCGCGGATAAAGCGCACCGTCGCAAGGTAGCCGAGATAGCGGCGAACGTGTTCCTCGGTGATGAGCTTCCGCTCAATTCCCGGGGAGGAGACCTCGAGACAGTAGTGCTTGTCAATGGGGTCCGCTTCGTCAAGAATGGGGTCCATTGCATGGCTGAAATTTTCACAGTCCTCGATGGTCAGCCCCTCTTTGTCAATAAAAAAGCGCAGAAACCACTCAGTGCCCTCCTTTTCAAAACGGACGTCCCAGAGTTCGACACCCAGTTCCTCCGCCACGGGAAGGGCAAGCTCAGCACAGATCTGCGCAGTGTTTTTCTTTTTGTTTTCAGCCAAAAAGACACCTCCAAATTCTCTCAATCAACAGAAAAGAGCGGGCTTTTCGTTCCCACTCTTTCATCCTACTCTACTATTTACTTTAGTAAGTGTAACATATATTTTTCCGAATTGCAAGGGGTTTATTTATAATTCAGTAATAAAATTAAATATAATTGCAAAAAGGCGGCGGGAGCCTTGTTTTTCCCGCCGCCCCTTGATTTTGTTTCCACGTTTTAGTATTATAAAAACATATAAAAACATAAGTTATTTTTAAAAGGGATTTGTGTAAATTGGCTTTCGTTAAAAAAACTCTCTCCCGCTTTCGGAGCATGTATATGAAGCGGTTCATTTTTCGTTGTCTTTGCTTCGGGGCGGCTTTGGCGCTACTCATTTTTTGCCCGGAGCAGTACGACGTGATGTACGGCTTCAATTTCTTTAAAGGCTTTTCCTTTTTCCATATCCTTTGGGTAATCTGGCTCATTGATATGGCGCTTCAGCTTATGCCCTGCCGCAAATATCTTCCCATCGGGTCGCAGAAATTTCTCTCGGAATGTTTTAACCCTTTCAGGGATTTCAGCGTCGCCCGTCTTAAGGACTACGTTTTGAAATGCAAAAAGGACACCCTTATAGTGGGCTCCGTCTGGGCGCTTTTGACGGCGTCCATCGGCGCGCTTTACTTTCTCGGCGTTATAGACAGCAAGGTCCTTCTTCTCATTACCGTCGCTTTTTACGTCTTTGACCTTGTGTGCGTGCTCTTTTGGTGCCCGTTTCGGGCGTGGTTTATGAAAAACCGCTGCTGCACCACCTGCCGCATATTTAACTGGGACCATATGATGATGTTTTCCCCCATAGTTTTCGTCCCCGGGTTTTACACCTGGAGCCTTTGCCTTTGCGGCGTAATCGTGCTCGCCGTCTGGGAAATTTCCTTTGCGCTCCACCCGGAGAGATTCTGGGAAGGGAGCAACGAAGCTTTAAAATGCCGTAGCTGTACCGACCGCCTTTGCGGCGAGAGAAACTGTACCGCCGACATTTAATATAATATAGGAGGCATTTTTATGTCCAATCTTTTGTATGAGGTATTTTAATGTCAATTTCAGCGATTTTATGGGACTATGACGGCACTCTTGCCGACAGCTCCAAAAAGAACATTGAGGTCACTCTCGAAATTCTCCGCCACTTTATCCCGGACGTCGACGAAAACGTCCCGGAAGCGCTTTCCTCCCGCTCGTCCTATCTTGACGCCCAGGGGAAGCTCTCCGACTGGAAGGAGCTTTACCGGGTTTGCTACGGGCTAAACGAGGAAGAAATACGAAAAGCCGGCGAGATGTGGACCCCGACCCAGCTTAAAAACAGAACCCTTTCGGATATTTTCAAGGGCATGGACTCGGTACTCAAAGAGTTTGAGCACGTAAAAATGGGTGTGTGCTCACAAAACGGAAGGGAAGAAATATCGCGTTCCCTTGAGCACCACGGGCTGCTCAAATACTTCGGTTCTATAGTCGGCTACGGCGACGTTCCCTACGACAGGCAGAAACCTGACCCCACTGCGTTTCTCATCTGTCTTGATGAGCTCAAAATAGCCGACCGAAACGGGACCTTTGTCTACGTGGGCGACCACAGCGTGGACGTTGCATTCGGAAGAAACGCCGAATCCGCGCTCAAAAAGTCGTTCCCGGGGGCAAGGGTCGTCTGCGCTGCGATGCATCATGCGGGCTATTACAGCGGGGACGATGAAAATTTCCCGCCGGACTTTTCTGCGAAGAGCCCCGAGGAGCTTTTGGAAATATTAAAGCAAATCGAAAACGAAACTTTTTAATGCGCAAACGGCGTATTACATAAAAATCGCCTTGCGCAGAAAGGAATTTTTATGGACAGCAAGTTTGAAAAAATAAATGAAGTTATCGACAAAAACGCCGCCCTCCTCGACGAAAGCGGCGCGGTCTCCGTCTATCTTGAGGGCAAACCCGCCCTTCGAAAATTTTTCGGCAAGGCCGACCGCGAAAGCGGCGAAGCCGTCACCGAAAACACCCGTTACCTTCTCTCCCTCGACAGCTGGTTTTTCACGGGGCTCTGCGTGCTCGTGCTCGCGGATATGAAGAAACTCTCTTTTTCCGACAAGCTCAGCCGCTTTATCCCGGAATATAAGTACGCGGATGAAATAACCTTGTCCTTGCTTCTCACCGAAAAATCCGGCATCCGGGATTTCCTTTCCGGCGAGCTTCTGCCGAAAATCGCCGCCGACCCGGAGTACGCCGCCCTTTCGGACGAAGGGCGCCGCGCCCGGGACTCCGAACTTCTGCTTCGCCGCCACAGCTTTGACGATGTGATGGAGCTCATCGGCGAAAAGGAGCTTGAGTTTAAGCCCAACCTTCGGCGGGATTATTCCGAAACCAACCGCATTTTCCTCCGGGAAATTGTCGAACGAGCAAGCGGCATGAGCATCAGAGCATTTGCCGAGGAACATATCTTCAAAAAGCTCGGAATGAGTGAAATCCGCTTCGGCACCGAGGGCGCAGCCCCGCTCTATGCTCTTTTCCGCAACAAGACCTATCTTCGCCTTGATGCCGACAGCCAGAACCCCTGTCTCTTTACGAGCACCGTTTCCGACCTTGAAAAGCTGATGCTCGGAATTTTTGAGC
>JAEDJF010000029.1 GCA_016296485.1 Oscillospiraceae bacterium | reverse complement strand
ACGAAACCTGCCAGGGGACCGTTCCGGTGGCGCTCGAGGCGTTCTTTGAAGCGGAGAGCTTTGAGGACACCATTCGCAAGGCGATTTCCGTCGGCGGGGACAGCGACACCGTCGCCGCCATCGCCGGAAGCGTAGCCGAGGCGTTTTACCCCATTCCGAAGGAACTGGCGGAGAGGGCGAAATCCTTCCTCGACAAAAGGCTTCTCGCCGTGCTCGAAAAATGGGACGGCGACCTCAGCGTTTCGCCCTCCCCTTTTGAGAAACGCGACGTCCTTTTATATACCGATTATATTCTCACCAACCCGCGCACGGAGCGCAAAGTCATCAAACGCCAGGACACCGGCGAAACCGGTACGGTTCCGGAGTACAACGAAATAATGTTCAACTTCATAAGAGACGCCGTCGCTTCCCCCCGCATCAGAAGCGACTATAAAGATATTCTCGCAAGGCACGAAATCAAAAATTATCAGGATATGATAATCGAGGTTCCCGACGCAAACGAGGTGCTTCTCGAGGCGATGCTCACGGTCATCGTTGTCGGAGAAAGAGTTAACCCGGGCAACGTTGCCTGGGCGGCGGAGGACGGAATCCTCGGCGATATTCTTCTTGGTCTTCGGGAATGCAGTAACTTGAACTGAAAAATGCCCGTCCTTTCGGACGGGCACTTTTTTTGCGCGGAAATTTTACTGTTGGTTTAAAAAAATATTTACTAATTCTACTATTAGTTGCTTTATTTCGGCTTTTCGGGGTGGTATTATCTTCTCATAGAGGAGATGGGCCTATGAAAACGAACATAAACGAGAACATAAAGCTTTACCGCAAGGAGCGGAAATTCACTCAGGAACAGCTGGCTGAAGCCATGGGCGTAACGGTGGGCGCCGTTTCAAAGTGGGAAAGCGGACTTTCGGTCCCGGACGTGAGCCTTATAATGGAGCTGGCGGACTTTTTCGGCGTTTCTGTTGACGCTCTTCTCGGTTACAAGATGCGCGGCAGCGACGTCAAGGACACGGCGGATCACATTAAAGAGCTCATCATAGAAAAGAGATACGACGAGGGAATTGTTGAAGCCGAAAAGGCGCTCCAAAAATACCCGAACCGTTTCGATATAGTATATAGGAGCGCATCGCTCTATTACAACATCGGAATCGTTCGGCAGGACGAAAGCGCCCTTCGAAAAGCGCTTTCGCTTTTCGAGCGCTCCCTCGGTCTTATTGACCAAAAACAGGAACTGAACATTGGAAAAGCGACCATACAAAAATGTATTGGGGAAATATATTTTTATCTTGACGAATACGAAAAAGGGCTGGAGCTTCTCAAAAAGTACAATTCCGACGGGGATTTTGACTCGCTCATCGGATATATTCTTGCGGTACGTTTCAAAAAGAACGGCGAAGCGCTTCCCTATCTTTCGGATGCGCTTATTAACGACGTCTGTGAACTTTTACAGGTTGCCATAGGTTTCGCAAACGTTTACGGAAACCGTAAGGAATATGATTCGGGAATTGAGGTTCTCCTTTGGTGCAAAAGCATTCACGACGGGCTCAAAATTCCAGGCAAGACTTCATTCTTTGACAAGAGCAGCGTAATTTTGCTTTCGGGCTGCGCCCAGCTTGCGGCGGCAAAAGGAGATATGAACGCCGCACGGCAATATCTTAAAGAGGCCAATAAAATCGCCCGGGAGTTCGACGCTGACCCGGACTATACATCAAAGAACATTAAGTTTTTCTCCAAAGACAAACCCGCCGCAAGCTCCGACGATTTCGGGAGCACGGCTGTTGAGGGAATCGAAAACGCAGTTCTCGAAACGCTCGGAAGCGCCGAAAACGAAGAAGAAACGGAAAAAGCTAAAGAGTTTATAAAAATTTGGGAAGAGGTGAAAAAAGGTGAATAAAAATCCCTCGAGAAAGGACTTTACCCGCCAGTTTTACCGCGGAAATATACCCAACTTCATCGTGGCGATGCTCGCTATTATCGTTGTAGCGGCGGTTAACCTCCTTATTTCCTGGCTGATACAGGAGATTATAGACGTTTCCTCCGGCAATTCCTCCGCTTTTTCTCTTGCGGAGCTCGTTATGCTCACCTTTGCGGCGGTTTTCGGAATTGTTTTCAGCAGTTTTCTTTCCTATATTTCAAGGCCGCACTTCATCGCGAAAGCCATGTCGCAGTACAAAAATTTCGCCTTCGGCGAGCTCACGAAAAAAGGAATTTCGGCTTTTTCCGGCGAAGACACGTCCACCTATATTTCCGCCTTTTCCAACGACGTGAAAAGCATTGAGGACAACTATCTCGGCGGAATTTTCGATTTAACGGTACAGGTTCTTCTTTTCGTCGGGGCGTTCGCAATGATGCTCTGGTACAGCCCTGCGCTCACCGCCGCCGCAGTGGCGTTCACGTTTTTGCCGGTGCTTGCCTCCCTCCTCACCGGCGGGAAGCTCGCCGAAGCGGAAAAAGAGGTTTCCCAAAGAAACGAGAGCTTTATGTCCGCGCTCAAAGACAGCCTTTCCGGCTTTTCGGTCGTAAAGAGCTTCAAAGCGGAGGCGGCTATCATTAAGCTCTTTTCCGAGCAGAACGGCAGCGTCGAAAGCTCAAAATGCCGCCGAAGAAAAATAGCTCTTATCATTAACGCCATCGGTTCATCGGCGGGGGTCATAGCCCAGTTCGGCGTATTTCTCGTTGGCGGATACCTTTCCCTTTCAGGCAAAGGCATCACCCCCGGCGTTATAATGGTTTTTGTGCAGCTTATGGGAATGGTTGTACAGCCCATTTCGGAGGTACCCACCCTCCTTGCCAACCGCAGGGCGGCAAACGCGCTCATTGACAAAATGGCGAACGCCATTTATTCCAACGTCCGGGACGAGGGCGAGGACATTCCCGCGAGGCTTCGGGACGGAATAGAGATAAAGGACCTTTCTTTCGCCTACAACGCGGACAAAGAGGTGCTCCACAACATAAACGCAAAGTTTGAAGCGGGAAAAGGTTACGCCGTTGTCGGCGCCTCCGGCTGCGGAAAATCGACGCTTTTAAGCCTTCTTATGGCGGGGCACAGCGACTACTCCGGCGATATTCTTTACGACGGAAAAGAGCTTCGGAACGTCAGCAGCCACTCGCTTTACGAGGTCATTTCAATAATCCAGCAGAACGTGTTCATCTTTAACAGTACCATTAAGGACAATATAACGATGTTCCGGGATTTCGAGCCGGAGGAGGTTGAAAGAGCCATCAGCCTTTCGGGGCTTTCCACACTTATCGCTGAGCGGGGCGCTGACTTTAAATGCGGCGAAAACGGCAGCGGTCTTTCCGGCGGCGAGCGCCAGAGGATTTCAATAGCGAGGTGCCTTCTTCGGAAAACGCCTGTGCTCCTCGTTGACGAGGCGACGGCGGCTCTTGACGCCGAAACGGCGTTCCAGGTGTCAAGTTCCATACTTGAGCTCGACGGGCTCACGAGGATAGTCGTCACCCACAGCCTTGATGAAGCGCTGCTCAAAAAATACGACAGCGTGCTCGTGCTCAAAAACGGCGCCGTCGAGGAAAGCGGAACATTCGACGAGCTGATGGGCAAAAAAGGATACTTCTATTCTCTCTTTACCGTTTCCCAGTAAAAAAAGCCGTGGGCTTAAAGCCCACGGCTCTTTTTATTCATTTTTAAAGGCGTCCTTTATTCTTATCATCACTATCTCGTTCAGGTGGTCGATAACAAACTGCTGGGCGTTTTTGCTGTAATAGTTTTTGTTGTACTCGCGGTAGTACTTATTTATCTCCCAGAAATTTTCGATTCCGAGGGCTTTTCCCTTTTCGGTCGGAACGCGGATTTCGCTTTCGCTCTTTTCGTCGAACTCCACCTCAAGATAGCCGTTTTTAAGAAGATATTTCGTAATTTGAACTGCGGTCACCTTTTCCGTTCCCGCCGCTTCGTTGGCGCGCAGCGCAATCATTTTCGCGCCCACAGGGTCGTCGCTTATGCGGATTTTCGCCAGCTCCTCGTCCGTAAAACCGTGGACGTAGGGTTTCGCGCTCTTTCTTACCGGGGCGCGACCGGTATCGACTATATCGGAAAGGGTTTTCGCAGAAAGGAGCTTTTCAAGGCTCGTGAAGGCTTTGGCGTAAATTCCTCCCCTTTCGCGGGCTATATTGTTCGGAAGAGGAAGCCATTCCTCCACCTCGAATTTATAATAATTTATGTTTCCGTTCCCCGTCGGAAGCGAGGTTATTTCGCTGCGGCGCACCACTTTTGCCGCCGCAACCTTGCCGTAATATTTGATGCAGCTCTCCCCGCGGTCGCCGAAAGTGTTCGCGGGAAGATAAAGGGCAATATACTCAACCGGAAGCATATTTTTGGGAATCACAGCTTCCGGAATATGGTAAAACTTCTCATTGAGGTTTACCTTGAGCTGCAGACGGTTTTTAACGGTTCCAATTAAAACTTCGTGCTCCATTTATATCCCTCCGTAAACGCTTTACTATATAGTAAAAATATTCCTTTTAAACGGTTTCGTCAAGAGCTACGGAAATCTTTTATGCAAAATAACCAGTTATTCGAGTTATTTTTATTGTTTTTTTACATTTTTAAAATAAACCGCGCTTTTTATTCAAAATTAGTTCGTGTTAACAAAGTCCGTATATTTATTTGGCGATATTGTTATCAAAATTGTAGAAAATGACGAAAAACTATTGTAAAAAAAGAAAATAAGATGTAAAATCCAAGTATCAATTAAATTCTGCGTACTGTTTGAAGCGGAGGGTTTTTCTGTGAAAATTCTTGAAGAACGAATCTTAAAAGACGGAGCGGTACGTCCCGGTAATGTCCTGAAGGTGGATTGTTTTCTTAATCACCAGATGGACATTTCTCTTTTTCAGGAGATGGGAAAAGAGTGGAAACGTCTTTTTGAAGGCGTAAACATAAACAAAATTCTGACCATTGAAGCTTCCGGCATCGGCATTGCAAGCATTGTTTCCACCTATTTCGGAAACGTTCCCGTTGTCTTTGCGAAAAAATCCGAAAGCCTCAACGTTGACGGCGAGGTTTACCGCACCAAGGTCGAATCCTTCACCAAAAAACGCGTTTACGACGTTTTTGTAAGTAAAAAATACCTCAGCCCCGACGACCACATTCTTATCATCGACGACTTTCTTGCCAACGGCGCCGCGCTCAACGGACTTATCGACCTTGTGACCTCCGCCGGAGCAACCGTCGAGGGAATAGGCATTGCCATTGAAAAGGGTTTCCAGCCCGGCGGCGACCTCATCCGCAGCAAGGGAGTCCACCTTGAGTCCCTTGCCATTGTGGACAAACTCGACGCAGAGACCGGCGAAATCGCTTTTCGCCACTGATTTCGGTAAAACTGCATAGAGATATGCATTTTTATAAAACTGTCTGTTATTTTACAAATGTATTAAATTCAGGAGGAACAAAATGAAAAGATTTCTTGCACTTCTTCTCGCTCTCGTAATGGTCCTTTCCTTTGCGGCTTGCTCTGAAAATGAGACCGCAAACAACAACAACGTAAGCGAAAACAATTCCGAAGAAAAAACCGAAATTACCAAAGACAACATCATGGTCGGCTTTATCCACATCGGCGATCCTTCCGATATGGGCTACACCTACAACCACGACCTCGGCACCAAAAAAATGGCTGAGAACCTCGGTCTTCGC
This sequence comes from Oscillospiraceae bacterium, assembly GCA_016296485.1. Lineage (GTDB taxonomy): Bacteria > Bacillota > Clostridia > Oscillospirales > Ruminococcaceae > UMGS1668. The sequence goes on along the minus strand of JAEDJF010000029.1, from coordinate 10,069 downwards.
GACGACCAGATCATCAACAAGTACAACATCGGCGAAAACGAGACCTGCGCTGTCGCTATCGAAGAGCTCGTTGCTGCCGGCTGCGACATCATCTTCGCAACCTCTTTCGGCCATGGCGATTACATGACTGAAGCTGCAGCAAAATATCCCGATATCGAGTTCTGCCACGCAACCGGCACCCAGGCCGCTTCTTCCGGTCTTTCCAACTATCACAACTATTTCTCCGCAATTTATCAGCCCCGTTATATCTGCGGTATTGCCGCCGGTCTTAAACTCAACGAGATGATCGCAAACGGCGAAATCACCGAAGACGAAGCAGTTCTCGGCTATGTTTCCGCTTTCTATTTTGAAGAAGTTATCTCCGGCTTCACCGCTTTCTATCTCGGCGCACGTTCTGTCTGCCCCTCCGCAACCATGATCACCCTCAAAGCAAACTCCTGGTCCGATCCTACTGCTGAGGCAACCCTTGCACAGGCTCTTATCGACAAAGGCGCCGTTATCATCAGCCAGCACTCCGACAACACCACTCCCGCAACTGTTGCTGAGAGCAACGGTCTCTATCACTGCGGATACAACTCCGACATGAGCGAAGCCGCTCCCAAAGCTTCCATCATCTCCGCCCGCGCTGACTGGTCCGTATATCTCACCTACGTTGTAGAGAGCGTTATCAACGGTGAAGAGATCGACACCGACTGGTGCTACGGTTACAGCGAAGGTGTCACCTACACCAGCCCGCTTAACACTGCGGTTGCCGCCGCCGGCACTCAGGAAGCTATTGACGACGCCGCTGAAAAACTCGCTTCCGGCGACCTCAAAGTTTTCGCAGGTCCCTGGTCCGGTTTCAACGTATGGACCGGCGACGAATACACCTGCGCCGAAGGCGAATGGGTTGAAGAATCCGTTGAACGTTCCGCTCCTTACTTTGCATACCTCATCGACGGCATCACCGTCCTCGATCCGGACCCCGATTCTGTAATTCTCCAGAAACAGGGCAAGTAATTTCTAGAACCCCCATGGGGCCGTTTATCTAAAGCGGCCCCATTTTTTGCTTTTTCCCATAATGAAAAAACGGTCGGACAAGGCTTTTGCCCGTCCGCTTTTTGACTATCGGAGAAATTTTCTTCATTGTCTTTTTTAGCACATATGTTATAATAGGTTTAATTGAGTTATTTTGCAGGAAGGGTGATTTTTTTGGAAACTGCTGCTCTTCAGCTTAAAAATCTCACCAAAACATTCGGAAGCGTCGTTGCCAACGACAACGTCAGCCTTGACATTTACCGTGGGGAGATTCTATCCCTCCTCGGCGAAAACGGAAGCGGCAAAACGACGCTTATGAATATGCTCTCCGGAATTTACTACCCGGACGGCGGTCAGATTTTTGTAAACGGAAAAGAAGTACGAATCGGTTCCCCAAAGGACGCTTTTGACCTTGGCATCGGTATGATACACCAGCACTTCAAGCTCGTTGACGTGCTCACCGCCGCCGAAAATATGGTGCTCGGAATCAAGGAAAAGGGTCGCCTTAACATTAAAGCCGTCGGAGAAAAAATCAGAAAAATCAACGAGCAGTACGGCTTCAATGTTGACCCGGACAAGAAAATATACGATATGTCCGTTTCGGAAAAGCAGACCGTTGAAATAGTGAAAATGCTTTACCGCGGCGCCGACGTGCTCATTCTTGACGAGCCCACCGCCGTCCTCACTCCGCAGGAGACGAGAAAGCTTTTCGCCGTGCTCAAAAATATGAGAGACAACGGCAAGACCGTTGTAATTATCACCCATAAGCTTCACGAAGTTATGGAGCTTTCCGACCGGGTTGCCGTCCTCAGAAAAGGCGTTCACGTCGGAGATTTCAAAACCTCCGAAACGAACCCGCAGGAGCTCACGAACCTTATGGTCGGACATTCGGTCACGCTCAACATCAGCAGAGAGAAATATGAAAACCCCGTCAAACGGCTCGACATCCGCAATCTTTCCTGTGTAAACGAGGACGGAGTGAAAGTTCTTGACGACATCAATTTTGACGTGTACGCGGGCGAGGTCCTCGGAATCGCGGGAATCTCCGGCTGCGGTCAGAAAGAGCTTCTTGAGGGCATCGCCGGACTTCAGAAAGTGAGCGGCAGCATCAAGTTTTACCCTCCGGACGGCTCCACCGAACAGGAGCTCGTCGGAAAGTCGCCTCTTGAAATTATAAAATGCGGCATCGCCCTTTCCTTCGTCCCGGAGGACAGGCTCGGAATGGGACTTATAGGAAATATGGACCTTGCGGACAATATGCTCCTTCGGAGCTACCAGAAAGGAAAATCCGTCTTTGCGGACAGGAAGTCCTCGGCAAACCTTGCCGCAAAAGTTGTGGACGAGCTTGAAGTCGTCACACCCGGTATTGATACCCCTGTCCGCCAGCTTTCCGGCGGCAACGTACAGAAAATCCTCGTCGGACGCGAAATTGCTTCCGAACCGGCGGTGCTTATGAGCGCGTACGCCGTGCGCGGACTTGATATAAACACTTCCTACACGATTTACAATCTTATGAACGAGCAGAAAATGCGCGGAGCCGCCGTCATTTACGTCGGCGAGGACCTTGACGTTCTCGTTGAGCTTTGCGACAGGATTCTTGTTCTCTGCGGCGGCAAGGTCAGCGGAATCGTTGACGGCCGCGGCGCAACAAAAGAGGAGGTCGGTCTTTTGATGACCAGCCTCGGACAAAAAAAGGAGGCGAATGAAGAATGAGCGCGGAAGGCATTAAAAAAGAGCCTCTTGTCCGTATCGCGAAGCGCCCGGAGCTCACCAAGAAAAAAGCCGCCCTTGTTAAATTCTCCTCCATCATTATGGCTCTTTTCATCGGCGGACTTCTCATTCTCGTTCTCGGGCACAACCCCTTCGCAGTCTACGCGGATATGGTAAAAGGCTCGCTCATAGGGAAAATATCCCTTACCGCCACGGCGAAAATCGCCGTTCCCCTTCTCGGCGCCGCCCTTGCCATAGCGCCGGCTTTCAAAATGAAGTTCTGGAACTGCGGCGCGGAGGGACAGATTACCGTCGGCGCCATCGCCGCTACCTATTTTGCGCTTTATCAGTACCAGAACCTTCCCCGCCCGGTGCTCATCGTTGTGATGTTCGTTTCCGCAGCAATCATAGGCGGTTTCTGGGGACTTATCCCCGCTTTTTTCAAAGCAAAATGGGGAACCAACGAAACTCTTTTCACCCTTATGCTCAACTATATCGCCATCGGCTGCGTAAAATATCTCCGTCTCGGTCCCTGGATGGAGCAGGGACAGATGTTCCCGAAAATCGCAATGTTTAAGCCGGAAGCCCGTCTTCCCGACGTATTCGGGGTTCACATCGGCTGGATAATGGTGCTCGTACTTGTATTCGTAATTTACATATATATGACGAAAACGAAGCACGGGTACGAAATCGCCGTCGTCGGCGAAAGCATTTCAACCGCAAGGTATTCCGGAATGAACGTCAAAAAGATAATTATGCGCACAATGTTCCTTTCCGGAGCAATCGCGGGAACCGTCGGCTGTATGATAGTTTCCGGCTCTAACTACACCCTCAGCGACGGTGTCGCAAACGGCTACGGCTTTACCGCCATTGTCGTTGCGTGGCTCGCGAAACTCAACCCATTCGTTATGGTGTTCATATCCGTTTTCCTTGCTGTGCTTAAAAAGGGCGCCAACACTATTCAGACGGATTTCGGCATTCCCGCTTCCGCTTCCGACGTACTCACCGGGCTTATTCTTTTGAGCATGCTCGCCAGCGAATTCTTTATCAACTACCGTCTTGTGTTCCGCAGCAAAAATAAGGAGGTGGCAAAATGAGCACGTTTTTAAGCTTCGCTTTCGCGGCCGTTCTTGCCGCAACTCCTTTGCTTTTCGGCGCTCTCGGCGAAATTCTCACCGAAAAATCCGGCAACCTCAACCTCGGTGTTGAAGGTATGATGTTTATGGGCGGCGTAGCGGGACTTGCCGGAACCTACTACTATGAAAAAGCCGTCGGCGAGCCCAACGCAATAGTTTCAATCGTTATCGGTCTTGTCTGCGCCTTCCTTTGCGCGGCCTTCGGCGCGCTGATTTACAGCGTTCTCACCATCACTTTCCGAGCGAACCAGAACGTCACCGGTCTTGCTCTCACCACCTTCGGCACCGGCTTCGGCAACTTCTTCGGCGAAGTTATGGGAAACGCCGCAGGCGGATACGTTTCCGTCGGCGCTGTCACCAAGGCGGCATTCAACGACGGTATCCCCTATCTGGAGGATCTTCCGGTTGTAGGAAAGCTCCTTTTCTCCTACAACTTCCTTGTGTACCTTGCCGCCGCCTGCACGGTTATCCTTGCCTATTTCCTCTTTAAGACGAAAGCCGGTCTCAACCTCCGGGCGGTGGGCGAAAACCCCGCAACGGCGGACGCCGCAGGCATCAACGTCACTCTCTACAAATATCTTGCTACCTGTATCGGCGGCGGAATCTGCGGTCTCGGCGGGCTTTATATCGTAATGAACTCCGCCAACGGAACCGGCGGCGTCTGGGTCTATAACAGCATCAGCGGCTACGGCTGGCTCGCCGTAGCAATCGTAATTTTCTGCACCTGGAGCCCCGGCAAAGCCGTTCTCTGCTCCCTTATTGTCGGCGCGCTCACGGTAATACGCTACTACTATCCCCTTTCGTTTATTCCGGCTGCTATATACGAAATCTTTCCCTATATCGCGACGGTTGTTGTTCTTATTGCCATCATATTCCGCAAAAAGAAAAACAACCTTCCCCCCTCCTCTCTCGGGCTTGCCTACTTCCGGGAGGAAAGATGATAAAACACAAAAAGCCCGCATTGCTGCGGGCTTTTTCTTCGTTTAAGAGGCTTTGGGTTCCTTCCATAAAATAGTCTTTTTATTCCTTAATTAATAGCAAAATTGTGAATTTGCTTGATTTAATCTGTGTTTTCCGATATAATATAACACGAATTTCAAAAAAAGCGAGGTGCATTGCTTATTGACAGTTAAAACTGCTGAAAAAGAAAAAGCCAGTTTCGACTCTCTTTTCGAGTACCTGTATCTCCGTATTTATGAGTTCTTTTACATCACGGGAATACGCTTCATCCGCCAGATGCGGGGAAGCTACCATTTTGTCGTAAACGAAATTAAGCATTTTAAAGCTTATATCAGCAAATATTTTCTGCATGCCAAAACGCATATCCAGACTTCCGCAAAAAACTTTTTTATCGGCAAGTATCACGCTCTTTTGTCATATAGAAAAAAAGCGGACGCTTCTCTTGAAATACTCAAAAACAGAAGCGAGCACAGCTCCTCGGAGAACTTCGCCGCTTTTAAAACGCTGATAAGCTGCTGGTTCGTTTTCGCGGTCAAAATCTTCTGCACCGTATTTAACTACGTCGCTCCTGTTCTTGCGGCGGTGTTCCTTGTGGTAACGATTCAGTATTTCTCAACTCTTGAATACGGACTTGCGTTCCAGTCAAACGGAAAAACTCTTGCCTATATCGAGGACGAAAGCGTTTACAACGAAGCGGAACAGATAATCCGCAGCCGTACCTCCACGGAGGTTCCGGACCTTGGAAACATTGTTCCGAAGTATTCGATTGTTCCTGTAAACAGCCTTGAGTTCACCGACCCGGACGACCTTGCGAACATCATTCTCGGAAGCTCCGGTACCAACGTCTATGAGGGCTACGGTCTTTATATTGACGACGAATTCGTCGGCTCAACGGACGAATCCGACAATCTTCTTGCCCTTCTCGACGAGTACCGCGAACAGTATAGAGAAGAGGGCGACAAGGAGTCAAAGCTCCAGTTTAAGCAAAAAGTTTCGCTTGTTGACGGCGTTTACCCCACTTCCTCAATAATGGCGATTTCCGAATTCAAAAACCTCCTCAACACGGAAATTGAAGGCGAAAAATACTACACGGTTGAGGCCGGCGACGCTCCCCTCGCTATTGCCGATTATTTCGACATCAGCTACAAAGAGCTTTGCGCCATGAACCCGGGAATCGAAAAGGGCGATATTCACGTCGGCGAACAGCTCGTCGTTTCGCGCTCCGTTTCCTATCTCACCGTCACGAACACCAAGCGCGAGGTTTATAACGAGGAAATTCCTTACGGCACGAACTATACTTACAGCGACAAGTATTACACCACGTATTCAAAGGTCACCAAGGCTGGCGTACCCGGAGAACAGAAGGTTACCGCTCTTGTAACCTATGAGGACGGCGTCGCCGTAAGCCGCCAGGTGCTCGCGACAGAGGTCATTACCGAGCCGGTCCCGCGCGAAGTCACCGTCGGAACGAAGAGCGTTATTTACTCCGTCGGCAACAGCAGCGGAACAAAGAGCGGCTTCATCTGGCCCACCATCGGCGGATATGTGAGCTGCGGAATCTGGGGCTACCCCGGACACACCGGAATGGATATTGCGGGCTGCGGATACGGCTCAAATATCTACGCCGCGGCGGCGGGCACGGTCGTTACCGTTAAATGGAGCACTTCCGGATACGGATACCACATAATCATCAACCACGGCGACGGAATCCAGACGCTGTACGCACACTGCAGCAACCTTTACGTCACCGTCGGACAGTACGTAAACCAGGGCGACATCATCGCCGCCATGGGCTCGACGGGTAACTCAACCGGAACTCACCTTCATTTCGAGGTCCGTGTCAACGGACAGTACGTCAACCCCAAAAACTTCGTCTCCAAATAGTTTAAAAGCTCCTCTTTTAATTGAGGAGCTTTTTTCTTTCCGCATTATTTTTCGTTATATCACAGTATAATATAATAAAACTCTTTTCATTTTTTGTTTTGTATGCTATAATAATTGTAACTGTAATCAATTCGTTTAAGGAGATAGAATATTGGATAAATTCGTTATCAAAGGCGGAAAGCCTCTCCATGGTGAAGTTCAGGTAAGCGGCGCTAAAAACGCGGCGGTTGCCATTATTCCCGCTACCATTCTTGCCGGCGGACCCTGTCTTCTTGAAAACATTCCGGACATAAGCGATGTCTATACTCTTTATGATATGCTTTCCCTTATGGGTGCGACGGTCAGAGTCGTAAGCCGCACCTCCGTTTTCATCGACACCAGCGATATTACCTCTCACAAGGTCCCGGAGGACCTTGCAAGACAGCTTCGGGCGTCCTATTACTTCCTCGGCGCTCTTCTCGGAAGGAGCGGCGAAGCCAACGTACCGCTTCCCGGAGGCTGCGATTTCGGCGTACGCCCCATCGACCAGCACATAAAGGGCTTTGAAGCTCTCGGCGCTTCCGTAAACATCGGTCACGGCTCCGTATCCATAAACTCCGAGCAGCTCATAGGAAGCCATATTTATTTTGACGTCGTTTCCGTCGGCGCAACCATCAACGTGATGCTTGCCGCCGTTCGGGCGAAGGGTCTCACCATTCTTGAAAACGTCGCAAAGGAGCCCCATATCGTTGACCTTGCGAACTTCCTCAACTCCCTCGGCGCGGACATCCGGGGTGCGGGCACCGACGTCATCAAAATTCACGGCGTGGAAAAGCTCCACGGCGCAAACTACTCGATAATTCCCGACCAGATTGAAGCAGGCACCTATATGGTCGCCGCCGCCGCGACAAAGGGCAACGTGCTCATTCGCGGAGTCATTCCGAAGCACCTTGAAGCCATTACCGAAAAGCTCGTCAAGACCGGCGCTTCCGTTATTGAATACGACGATGCGGTTCGCGTTTCCGGCGAGGTTGACCATTTCGAACACGTAAACGTCAAGACCATGCCCTACCCGGGCTTCCCCACCGATATGCAGCCCCAGATGACAACTCTCCTTGCCCTTGCAAGCGGCACCAGCATTGTCACGGAGGGCGTCTGGGACAACAGATTCAAGTACATATCCGAGCTTTGCCGAATGGGCGCTTCCATTTCCGTTGACGGCAAGGTCGCCGTAGTGCAGGGCGTTAAAAACCTCACCGGTGCCTGCGTCCGGGCGGCGGACCTTCGCGCCGGCGCGGCAATGGTAATTGCGGGACTCGCCGCAAACGGCACCACCGAAATTGAGGAAATCCACCACATTGAGCGCGGCTACACGAACCTCGTCGACAAGCTTCGCGGGCTCGGCGCCGACATTGACCGCGTTACCGTCCCGGAAAGCGCTTCCGCCTATTCCGGAGTTTAAAAAATTTCGCCGAAGCGGTTTATTTTTCACAGCTTCGCCCATTACTATATTTCGGAGGTACTCCTTTTGGCAAAGTTTTTTACTCTTGCAAGCTCAAGCGCGGGAAACTCCTGCTACATAGGCGCTTCCGGACAGGGGATTTTGGTTGACTGCGGAATAAGCTGCAAAAGTGTCGTTTCCGCGCTCAAAGCGCGGGAAATTGACCCGGCAAAGCTTGCCGGAATTCTTATCACTCACGAGCACAGCGACCACATCAAAGGGCTTGCGGTTTTTTTGAGCCGCTACAACATTCCCCTTTACGCTTCGGCGCCCGTGCTCAAGTATCTCGCGGGCTGCGGAGCGGTTCCGCTCGGCGCCGTGCTCAACGAAATTGATGAGCACGGAGAGCTTATCGGCGGAATGATGGTAAAGCCGTTCAAAACCTCCCACGACAGCGTCGGGAGCCTCGGTTTTTCCGTTTCAACGCCGGACGAGCATAAAATTTCCGTCTGTACCGACACGGGTTACCTCACCGACGAGGCGCAGGTCAATTTAATCGGCAGCGACGCTGTCCTCATCGAATCGAATTACGACCAGATGATGCTCCAGCTCGGACCGTATCCGTACAACCTTAAACGCAGGATTGCCGGAACTACCGGGCATCTTTCCAACACGGACTGCGCCGCGTTCCTCCCGGAACTTATAAGGAGCGGCACGACGCGAATTGCCCTGGGGCATCTGAGCAAAGAGAACAACGTGCCGGAGCTTGCGGAGGAGACCTCCGTTTCCGAGCTCTCCATGGCGGGAATGAGGCGCGGGAGCGACTACCTACTTTTCGCCGCGCCGAGAAGCGAAGCTTCCGAATGTATCGTTCTTTAAGGAGAAAAAATGCGTACAATAAACATTATCTGCGTCGGAAACCTTAAAGAGAAATATCTCCGGGATGCCGCCGCAGAATATGAAAAGCGGCTCTCCGCCTACTGCAAGCTGAAAATCACCGAGCTTTCGGAATATAAGCTCCCGGAAAAGCCCTCCCAAAGCGAGATAGCTAAATGTATTGAAGCCGAGGGCGCCGCTATCGCGGCAAAAATACCGCAAAACGCCGTCGTTGCCGCAATGTGCATCGAGGGAGAGATGCTCTCCTCCGAAGCCTTCTCGGAGCGCCTCGGGGCGCTGATGGCAGATGAAAGCGCCAGCGAACTTTGCTTTATCATCGGAGGCTCCTACGGGCTTTCCGATGAAATTAAAAAGCGCGCGAAGCTCAAGCTTTCGCTTTCAAGAATGACTTTTACTCACCAGATTTCCCGGGTGCTCATACTGGAACAGATTTACCGCGCGTTCCAGATAGCCACCGGAGGAAAATATCATAAATGATTGCCGGAAAGGGAAAAAATGGCCAAGAAAAAGAACGAAAACCAACAATCCAAAATTGAACAGGCCGCTAACTTTGAAAACGCAGGCGTAGTTGTTGAACAGCCCATTGTGGACGTGCTCGAAAAAAACTATATGCCCTACGCAATGAGCAGTATTGTCAGCCGCGCCATTCCCGAAATTGACGGCTTCAAGCCCAGCCACCGCAAACTGCTCTATACTATGTATAAAATGGGGCTTCTCGGCTCCTCAAGGACGAAATCCGCAAACGTCGTCGGTCAGACGATGAAGCTGAACCCCCACGGCGACGCCGCCATTTACGACACGATGGTGCGTATGTCGAGGGGCTACGGGGCGCTTCTCCATCCTTGGGTTGACAGCAAGGGAAACTTCGGCAAGGCGTACTCGAGAAATATGGTCTGCGCCGCGTCGAGGTACACGGAGGTAAAGCTCGACAAAATTTCTGCCGAGCTTTTCCGGGATATTGACCGGGACACGGTAGATTTCGTCGATAACTATGACAATACTATGAAAGAGCCGACGCTCTTTCCCGTCACCTTTCCCGCGATAC
>JAEDJF010000133.1 GCA_016296485.1 Oscillospiraceae bacterium | reverse complement strand
GAAGTTTAGGCTCGAGCATGCTCAAGCGGCGCTGGACGAGGGCTATCTTTTCGGCGAGGGCGGAAACGGATTCGAGAGAATCAACATTGCCTGCCCCAAAGCGACCCTTGAGGCGGCTCTTCTTCGAATCGCAAAGGCGAGAAAAGACTATATCTAATTTACAATTTCGGCGGGCGGGCTATCCGTCCGCCCATTTGCTTTTTGCGGGCAGAAAATAACACCGTCGTTTAAAAAATAAAAACTCCGGAAGCGGTCGGCCGCTCCCGGAGTTTTCTATATAAAAATTATTTCATCAAGCTGCAGACAAGGTCGGAATACTCGGAGGGATCCTCAAGCGGAAGCCCTGCGATGAGAAGGGCTTGGGCGTAAAGGAGCTTCGCGTATTTCGCGGCGGTCTCTCTGTCGCTTTCCATGGCGTTTCTCATAGCGGCGAAAGCGGAGCTGTCGGCGTTAAGTTCGAGCACATGTTCGGTATGAAAGTCGGCGAGCTCGCCGCCCTGTTTGCGCATATATTTTTCCATCTCTATGCTGATTCCGCCGTCGGCGGTGAGGCAGCAGGCGTGAGATTTGAGAATCTTGGAGATTCTCGCCTCCTTGATTTTATCGCCGAGGGTCTCTTTCACGAAGTCGAGCACGTCTTTGTTGTCGGCGGCTTTCTTTTCGGAGGCTTCCTTTTCCTCGTCAGTTTCGGGAAGGGCATCGTCGTCGTTTACGGATTTTATCTTCTTTCCGTCGTACTCCGCGACGAACTGCATCACGAACTCGTCCACGTCGTCGGTGCACCAGAAAATTTCGTAGCCCTTATCAAGGATTCTCTCGGTCTGGGGCAGTTTCGCAAGGTTCGCGCTGTTTTCGCCGGCGGCGTAGTAGATATATTCCTGGTCCTCGGGCATACGGGATTTATACTCCTCAAATGTGGTGAGCTTACCTTCTTTGGAGGAAGCGAACATAATGAGGTCGAGAAGCTGATCCTTATGCATACCGTAGTCCGCGGCGGCGCCGTATTTTATCTGGCGTCCGAAGCTGTTCCAGAACTGCTCATATTTCTCGGGCTCGTCCTTTTGCATCTTGACAAGTCTCGCCTTGATTTTCTTTTCGATATTGGCGGCGATGGTTTTGAGCTGGTGGTCATGCTGGAGCATTTCACGGCTGATATTGAGGGAAACGTCGGGTGTATCCACAACGCCCTTTACGAAACGGAAATGCTCGGGAAGGAGGTCGGAGCATTTGTCCATAATGAGCACGCCGGAGGAATAGAGCTGGAGTCCTTTTTCGTAGTCTCTGGTGTAATAGTCATAGGGGGCTTTCGCCGGAATAAAGAGCAGGGCTTTATAGCTCACAAGTCCCTCGGCGTTTATGCTGATGCTGCAAAGAGGGTCCTCGTAATCCATAAATTTCTGCTTATAGAAATCATTATATTCCTCCTCGGTGACCTCGTTTTTGCCTTTCTGCCAAACGGGCACCATGGAGTTGACGGTCTCCCACTCTTTGTAATCCTCCCACTCGGGCTTATAGTCCTCGGGAGCGTCGGCGGGTTTCTCTTTCTGGCGTGATTTAGTGACTTCCATACGAATCGGGTAGCGGATATAATCGGAGTATTTCTTGATAAGGCGCTCAAGGCCGTACTCCTCGAGGTACTCGCAGTAGTCCTCCTCGTCGGTGTCGGGTTTTATGTGCATAATGACGTCGGTACCGACGGAGTCCTTTTCGCACTCGGTGACGGTATAGCCGTCGGCACCCTCGGACTCCCATTTATACGCAGTATCGGAGCCGTAGGCCTTTGAAATTACGGTTATTTTGTCGCTGACCATAAAAGCGGAATAGAAGCCGACGCCGAACTGACCGATGATGTCGGTGTCGCTTTCCTTTTTCTCCTCGGTGCTCATATCCTTCTTGAACTGGAAAGAGCCGCTCTGGGCAATGGTGCCGAGGTTGTTTTCAAGCTCCTCCTTGGTCATACCGATACCGTTATCAGAAACGGTGAGGGTGCGCTCCTCCTCGTTCGGGACGACGGTGATTTTAAAATCGGAATGATTAAGACCGACCTTATCGTCGGTAAGGGCGATATAGGCGAGCTTATCAATCGCATCGCTGGCGTTGGAGATTATTTCACGGAGAAAAATCTCCTTGTGGGTATAGATGGAGTTTATCATAAGCTCCAAAAGCCGCTTTGACTCAGCTTTAAACTGTTTCTTTGCCATTGTTTTTGCCTCCGTATATGATAAATTGTTTTGACAGTTTTAGCACTCATTATCTTTGAGTGCTAAAACATTATACAACATATATTTCGGTAAATCAATTACCAAATTATGAACATTTATTTGCTATGTGCGACAATTTATGATATATTTATTTTATATCATTATTTATGGAGGTAATTTATGCTCGGCGCAATAATCGGCGATATTGCCGGAAGTGTATATGAATTTAACAATATTAAAAGCGAGGATTTCCCCCTGCTTGAGGATAGATGCTTTTTTACTGACGACAGCGTTATGACCGTTGCCGTCGCGGAAGCGCTTTTAAACGGAAAGCGCGACGAGAAAAAGACCGAAACCTGCATGGTGAAGGCAATGAAAAAATACGGCAAGGCGTTCCCGAACGCCGGCTACGGCGGAAGGTTCTCCGGCTGGCTCGAAAGCAAGGAGCCGAAACCCTACGGCAGCTACGGAAACGGCTCCGCTATGAGGGTCTCGCCCATTGCCTGGTACTTCCACAGCCTTGAAAAGGTTGAGAAATTTGCGGAGATAAGCGCCAGGGTCACCCACGACCACCCGGAGGGCATCAAGGGCGCGAAAGCCGTTGCCGTCGCCATCTTCATGGCGAGAAACGGAAGGGACAAGGACTATATCAAGCGTTATCTTGAGCTCAAATATCGCTACGATTTCAGCCGCACCCTTGACGAGATACGCCCGACTTACCAGTTTGACGAAACCTGCCAGGGGACCGTTCCGGTGGCGCTCGAGGCGTTCTTTGAAGCGGA
>JAEDJF010000132.1 GCA_016296485.1 Oscillospiraceae bacterium | reverse complement strand
TTTCGGGGTCCCCTCTTAACCACTGGGCGCGCTCACAGGCTACGCCCCGCCCTACAGTAAAATTCAAATCCCCGCAAAAAAGCTCCCCCTCCGGGGGAGCTTTTTTCCTTTTTAGTTCAGACCGAGTTTCTCCTTCGGGTCGATGAATTTGCCGTCCTTCTTCATGGCAAAATGGAGGTGGGAGTTTTCGCCGATTTCGGCGAGGTTCGTCTCGCCGAGGGTGCCGATGACGTCCCCTGCCTTCACTTCGTCGCCGACGGTGACGGCGGCGGGGTCGGAAAGCCCGCTGTAAATGGTGATATAGTTGCCGTCGTGGTCAATTTCGACGGTAATTCCCCAAAGGGGGTCGTTAAAGACCTTGCTGATCTTGCCGTCGGCGGCGGCCTTTACCTCGGTGCCGACGGCGGCTTCGATGTCGATGCCGTCGTGGGTGCGCCACTCGTTGAGGGTCTCGTATTTGACGAGCTCGCCGCCGCTGTGACCTTTGGCGACGTTCCCGTCAAGGGGCATTGAAAATTTCTCTTTTTTGCTCAAAAATTTAAAGGTATCCTCCTCGGAGCTTGCTTCGGAGGAGGAGTCGGAGGGTTTTTCCTCCTCAATTTTGACGTCCTCTTTCGCCTTGCCCACGTCCTCGACGTCAAAGACGGAGCTTCCCGGGACGTATTTGTCGTCGGCGACTTCTTTTACCGGGACGTTTTCCTCCCGCTCGCCGACGGAGCTAATGGTCCGGTCAACGGTAATCCAGGCGGCGGCCGCCGCGCCCACAAGGCAGAGGGCAAGGGCGGCGTAAAATCCGCGCCCGGACATGAAACGGGCGAAAGCGCCGCTTCCACTGCTGTTTTTCATTATTCAAACCACCTTTTTTAAAAATCCTTTGCTTCTATTTTTGCCGGGTTTTCGGGGAATATACAAATTAAGGTTCGGGGCGGAAAACCGCCCCGGAGTTTTTTTACCCCATCTGGGCGCCGGGCTCCGGGTCCGGGCGGAAGAGAAGCGAAAGGCTCCAGATTCCGCCGAGCCCCACAAGGATATACACAAGGCGGCTCAGAACCGTCACGGAGCCGAAAATCCAGGACACAAGGTTGAAGCCGAAGATTCCGATAAGTCCCCAGTTAAGGGCGCCGATTACCACCAGCGCAAGGGCGAGGCGGTCGATTATTGAAATTCCTCTCATTTTAAAAACATCTCCAAAGTTTTGAATTTTGGCAATATTATTTGCGGATTTTTTTGAAATATACCGCAAAAGCGTTTTACAATCGCTATGAAGATATGTTATATTATATTAGTTAAGCTCGAATTTTTGAGTTTTTTGCCGCAAGGCGGCAAATTTATTTATTTTTCCGAAAGTGAACTGCTATGAATTTTAAAAAATTTGTTTCAATAACCCTCTCCGTGCTCACGGTGCTCAGCCTTTGCGTCCCCGCCTTCGGGGACGCCGTCCCCCCCTCCGACATCATCTCCGAAACCTGGTGCGTGATGGACGCAGAGACGGGGCAGATGCTCATCGGCGGCGACCCGGACAGAAGAATGGAGCCCGCGAGCCTTACTAAGGTGCTCACCTGTGCTCTCGCTCTCGAGGTGCTCGAGCCCCGGAACAGCTACACCTTCTCGGCTGAGGCGGCGTCCTACGACCGGGCGGGAACCCACCTCGCCTTCTCCGAGGGCGAGACCTGCAAAATCGAGGACCTTCTCTACGGCGCGATGGTGGAGTCCGCCAACGACTGCGCCATGGCGCTGGCGGACGCCGTTTCCGGAAGCCAGCTTGAGTTCGTCCGCCTTATGAACCGAAAGCTCGAGGAGCTGGGCTGCACCGGAAGCCACTTCGCAAACGCCACCGGAATGCCCGACGCGAACCACTACACCACCGCCCGGGATATGGCGATAATCACGAAATACGCCCTCTCCGTCCCGGGGTTCGAGACCTATTTCAACGCCTGGGAATGGACAATTCCCGCAACGAACAAGAACACCGAGCGCAAGTTCGGCACCCACCACAGCATGATTGTCGGAAGCGAAAACAACGGCACCTACGGCTACGACCCCGCCACCGGCGGCAAGCTCGGCTGGACGGAGGAGGCGCTCCACACCGCCGTCACCGTCGCCGAAAAGAACGACCTTCGGCTCATCTGCGTCGTGCTCAAAAGCCGGAACAAGTCCGCGAAGTACAAGGACACCAAGGCGCTTTTCGAGTACTGCTTCAACAATTTCTATAAAATCGAAGTGCCCGTTTCGGTTCCGAAAAAGGAAATTGCCGTCTATGACGGCGAGGAGCTCTACGAAAAAATGGTCGTCCACCCCATGGCGTCCCTCGAGGTCGCCGTCACGAACGGTTTCACAAAGGACGACATCGCCTGCAAGGCGAATATTCCCGACTCCTGCCTGCTCTCCGAGATGAGCGGCGTCGCCGTGGAGGTCTCGTTTAAAAAAACGAGCACGGCGATGAGCACGGAGCCCTTCACCGTCTCGCCGGATTACCACGTCATCAAGGAGTCCTCCGTCGTCTCGGCGGACGCCGAGGTCGAGGAAAAGACCGGCTCGATTTTTAAGGGCTGGTATTTTATCGCAATTCCTCTGGGAATTTTGCTGTTCCTCGTTGTGGCGGTGCTCATAATCCGCGCATACAATATACAGAAGTACAAAAAACTCCGCCGCCACCGCCACTACAACAGGCTCAAAAGAGGATAAGGGCGGATATTATACGCCCGAAGCTCCCCTACTAGGGGGGTGGGTCGCGGAGCGCGTGGCGTACGCATTGTGCCGTTTTTTACGGCGGGGTCAAGACCCCGCCCTACCATCGCGCTTCCGCCTTGATATGATAGCTCGGCGATGTGACCTATCGTGGGAAAATCTGTGCGGGGCGGCGGGAGCCGCTGTCCGGTCGAGCGTCCCCAGTTCCGTTTCGCTCGCATCGTGGGAAACTCATTTTGCACGGCGTTGCTTGGCGTCTCCCCTTGATGGGGGAGGAATTTGCGGTAGCAAATAGGAGGGG
>JAEDJF010000131.1 GCA_016296485.1 Oscillospiraceae bacterium | reverse complement strand
CTCCCGCAAACGATGCTCCCCCATCAGGGGGAGACGCCAAGCAAAACCGTGCTAAATGAGTTTCCCACGATGCGAGCGAAACGGAGTTGGGGGCGCTCGACCGGACAGCGGCTCCCGCCGCCCCGCACAGATTTTCACACGATAGGTCACATCGCCGAGCTGCATAGCGAGGCGGGAGCGCGACCGCAACCGAAAAACGGCGCAAGGCGTACGCCCTGCGCTCCGCGACCCACCCCCAACCCCCTCAAAGGGGGCGGGCGGAGATTATCCGCCCCTACGGTTCGGGCGCGGTGCGCAAGTCTTGCCGGCGTTCTGTTTAAACAGGTACAAACCATTTGCAAAACGGGTGGCGCGAGCGCCTTGCCCCCCCCATTTCTGAAAGGTCGTGAGTTTTTTGGAGAGAATTCTGGTAAGCGCCTGCCTTCTGGGCGCAAGTTGCCGCTACGACGGCAAAAGTAAGCCCAACGAAAAAGTTTTGGAGCTTATGGAAAAATACGAACTTATTCCGGTCTGCCCCGAAATTTTCGGCGGGCTCCCGACGCCCCGGACCCCCGCCGAAAGGGTTGGCTCCCGGGTGCTCACGAGGGACGGCGCCGACGTCACCGAGCAGTACGAGCACGGCGCAGCGGAGGCGCTTCGCCTCGCTAAGCTCTTCGGCTGCAAAAAAGCGGTGCTCAAGGAGAAAAGCCCCTCCTGCGGAAGCGGAGAAATTTACGACGGAAGCTTCAGCGGCGCTCTGACGCCCGGCTTCGGCGTTGCCGCCGCCCTTCTTTTTGAAAACGGGATAGAGGTTTTCGGCGAAAGCGATATCGAAAAGCTCCTTTAAAAAGCGCGAAAGCGCCCCGACGGGGCGCTTTTTTCTTTCGGGCGGCGGCTTTTCGCTTGAAGAAAGCCGCCCGATGTGCTATATTAAAAGCAGTTTTCCGAAAAGGAGTTTTACTATGTCAAAACCTGAACTTCTCGCGCCGGCGGGAGATATGGAGTGCCTTCAGACGGCAATCCATTTCGGCGCCGATGCCGTATATATCGGCGGACCCCTTCTCCAGCTTCGGGCGGACAACGTGGGCTTCACCCGGGAGGGCGTCGCCGAAGCCATAAAATATGCTCATGAGCACGGGGTCAAGCTCTACGTCACCGTGAACTGCTTCGCGACAAACGAGGAGATTGACGCCGCCCCGGACTACGCCCGCTTTCTCTATGAAGCCGGGGCGGACGCGGTCATCGTCTCGGACCTTGGGCTCATTGCCGCCATTCACGAGGCGGCGCCGGAGCTTGAAATCCACGTCAGCACCCAGGCAAACTGCATGAATTTCAATTCCGCCAACGTCTATTACAAAATGGGCGCGAGGCGGGTGGTTGTCGCCCGGGAACTCTCCCTTGAGGATATCGCCGAGCTTCGCCGGCGGATCCCCGCGGATATGGAGATCGAAGCTTTCGTCCACGGCGCCATGTGTATGTCCTACTCCGGGCGGTGCATGATTTCGTCCTTCCTCACCGGGCGAAGCGGCAACCGGGGCGGCTGCGCCCAGCCCTGCCGCTGGAGCTATCACCTCATGGAGCAAAAGCGCCCCGGGGAGTTCTTCCCGGTGGTGGAGGACGAAAAGGGCGCGGCGATTCTGAGCTCCCACGATATGTGTGCCGTAGGCTTCCTCGATAAGCTCGAGGAAGCGGGGGTAGTCTCCTACAAAATCGAGGGGAGGATGAAAACGCCCTTTTACGTCGGAACGGCGGTGAACGCCTATCGCCACGCCATTGACGGCGACCTTCCGATGGAGGTAATCGAGCGCGAGCTCGACAGCATCAGCCACCGCCCCTATTCCAGCGCTTTTTACTTCGGAGAGATGAAGCACAGCCACGGAAATTCCGGCGCGTATATCCAGAAATGCCTCTTCGCCGGGAAGGTGCTCAAATATGAGCACGGGTGCGTGCTCATCGAGCAGAGGAACAATTTCCGCCCCGGGGACGTGCTCGAAATCATTTCGCCGAAGGCGGCGGGAAAGAGCTTCACCGTCACGGAGATTTTTGACGAGGACGGAAACCCAAGGGAGGACGCAAGGCTCATAAAGCAAGTTCTCCGCCTTCCCTGCCCCATCGAGCTCTCGCCCGGAGACCTCTTAAGGCTCCGGCTGGAGGAATAAAAACGGTTTATCGCCGCTTCGGCGGCTGTAAATAATAAATTTTTTCCTAAAGGAGAAACTGTTTGAAAAACAAATCCGCTAAAATGGAGATTGCCTGAGCCGGGGAGGCTCGCGCGGTTTCCGAGTCCTCCCGTAAGTAGAGATTACTTTTCAGGAGGAACCCCTCAATGAACAGGGAAAACAAAAGAAAAAGCTTTGAAAAAGGATACTATAAGACCCACCCCTGCGACGAAGTTTTCGTCTGTAAAAGCTGCGGGCGGGAGGTAATTCCCGAAAACGCCGGCACAGGTCACCGTAACCACTGCCCCAACTGCCTTTGCAGCCTCCATCTCGACGACGAGCCCGGGGACCGGGCGGCGAACTGCGGCGGGCTCATGGAGCCCATCGGCGTCTGGGTCCGAAAAAACGGCGAATGGGCGATTATTCACCGCTGCCGCGTCTGCGGCAAAATAAGCTCCAACCGCATTGCCGCGGACGACAATCCGATGAAGCTTATGTCCATCGCCATGAAGCCCCTTTGCTCCCCTCCGTTCCCGTTGGAACGGATAGAGGAGCTCGCCGCCCTCATGGGCGGCGACGGGAAGATGAAATAATATCCCAGAAGCGAAACAAAAAACCGCCCCGGAAATAAACCTCCGGGGCGGCTTTTTCACGGCAAGGGGATAGCGGCGGGCGTAACCCCGCCGCTTTCCAATGCATTTCGCACAGTAGAAAACGGAACGGCGCAAAACCGTAGGGGCGGATATTATCCGCCCGCCTAACCTCCCCTATCAGGGCAAGGCTTGCGAAGCGCGCCCAGTGGGTAAGAGGGGACCCCGAAAGTCGCAAGACTTTTTGGGGGGAGGAGCGGCAACGGAGCGGCTTTCGGCG
>JAEDJF010000130.1 GCA_016296485.1 Oscillospiraceae bacterium | reverse complement strand
CCCCAAAAAAATTCCCCTTTAAGAAAGGATTTAAAATGAAAGCAGTTCTTCAGCGCGTTAGCGCCGCCTCGGTGGAGTGCGGCGGCAAGACCGTTTCGGAAATCGGCAAAGGCTTTATGGTGCTCCTCGGGGTCACCAAGGAGGACACCGCCGAGGCGGCGGACGTCCTCGCCGCAAAAATAGCGGGGCTTCGGGTCTTTTCCGACGAAAACGGAAAGATGAACCTCGGGCTCGAGGACGTAGGCGGCGAAGTCATCGTCGTTTCAAACTTCACCCTCTGCGCCGACTGCAGCCACGGGCGGCGCCCCTCGTTCATAAACGCCCAGCGCCCCCAGCAGGCGAACGAGCTCTACGAGTATTTTATAAAGCGCCTTAAGTTTTACGGCGTTCCGAAGGTCGGAACCGGGGTCTTCGGCGGGGATATGCTCCTTCATATCCGGAACGACGGTCCCGTGACAATAATTCTCGATACTGACGATTTGAAATAGGAGATGTTTTGTAATGGAAATTCTTGAAATTGCGGTGGGACCCCTTAGAACCAACTGCTATATCGTTGTTTCGGAGCGGAAAAACGCCGTCGTAATCGACCCGGGCTTTGAGTCGGAAAAGATTGTCGCCAAGGCGAAAGCCGCCGGCGCCAACGTCGAGTACGTCCTCCTGACCCACGGTCACTACGACCATATCTGTGCCGTCGAGGGCGTGAAAAAGGCTTTCCCGGGCTGTAAGTCCGCCGTTATGAAGGAGGATCTGGAGCTTTGCAGAAACCCGGAGCTCGCCTTCCCGGGGGTTACCGGCGGAATCGAGCCGGATATGCTACTTGAGGACGGGGACGTCATCAAGGTCGACGAGCTGAGCTTCAAATTTATGCTCACCCCGGGTCACACCAAGGGCTCCGCCTGCATCATCTGCGGCGAAAAAATGTTCAGCGGCGACACGCTTTTCTCCCGCGCCTGCGGAAGAATCGACCTTTACGGCGGCTCCGCCAAGGAGATGCGCGCCTCACTCAAAAAGCTCGGCGGGCTCGAGGTGGATTACGAAATCTTCCCGGGTCACGGCGTCGGAACGACCCTCGCCATCGAGCGCTACGCCAACCAGTATCTCCGCAAATCCATGGGTCTCGAAGTGCTATGATTTTAGTAGTCGATTCCCACCCTTACCGCTACGAAGCCGAGTCCCTCGCCCGGATGTTTCTTCGGGGAGAGGAGCTTAAAATATCCGAAAACGCCCAGATCCCAACGGGGGAGGACTATATCTATACGGGCGTTTTCGGGGAGAAAATTTCGGTAAGCGCCTCCGTGGAGGGGAAAACCCTCTCCATGGAGGATTTTTCTTCCGAAAACCAGTGTACGAAAATGGAGCTTCTGCTCTATAAAATCCTCTCGGTGCTCACGGGGGTGACCCCGAAATGGGGGACCCTTACGGGTATCCGCCCGGTGAAGCTCGCCCTGTCCTATATGGACGCCGGAATGTCCGGGGAGGAGGTGCGGAATAAGCTCAAAACCGAGCGCCTCGTGAGCGACGAGAAGCTGGACCTCCTTTTGAGCACCGCCGAGCACGAGAAGGCGATACGCGCCCTCTCAGGACCCGAGTCCGTGAGCATATACATCTCCATTCCCTTCTGCCCGAGCCGCTGTTCCTACTGCTCCTTCACCTCCCACTCCATCGAGAAAGCCGCAAGGCTCATTCCGCAGTACGTGGAGCTCCTCTGCGAGGAGCTGAGGGAGACCGCAAAGCTTATGGACGAGCTGGGGCTTCGGCTTGAAACGGTCTATATGGGCGGCGGAACGCCAACGGTGCTCACCACCGAGCAGCTCGACAAAGTCCTGAGCACCGTGAGGACAAATTTTGATATGAACACCGTCCGGGAGCTCACCGTCGAGGCGGGACGCCCGGACACCATAACCCCGGAAAAGCTGGAAGTTCTGCGGAAAAACGGCGTCGGAAGAATAAGCATCAACCCCCAGACAATGGACGACTCCGTCCTTGAAAAAATCGGGCGGAAGCACACCGCCGCAGACGTAGTGAGCGCCTACCGCCTTGCCCGGAGCTTCGGTTTTGAGAGCATAAATATGGATTTAATCTCCGGGCTTCCGGGGGACGACCTCGAGAAATTCAGGAGAACCATAGACGCCGTGCTCGAAATGGAGCCGGACAATATAACCCTTCATACCCTCACCGTGAAGCACGGCGCGAACCTCGCGCCCGAAGCTAAAACGGTGCTCGGGCGCACCGCCGACGAAATGAATGAGCACGCCTTCAAAAAGTTTGCCGACGCCGGCTATTTTCCCTACTACCTCTACCGCCAGAAGGGGACGGTGGACAACCTTGAAAACACCGGCTTTTGCAAGCCCGGGAAGGAGGGCGTCTATAACGTCTTCATAATGGACGAGACCCATACGATTCTTGCAACCGGCGCCGGGGGCGTAACGAAGCTAAAAGCCCCCCACGGACCGAAAATCGAGCGCCTTGCGAACTTCAAGTTCCCCTATGAATACGTTGACCGCTTCGCCCTTTTGAGCGAGCGCAAGGACGGGATAAGGGATTTTTACGAAAGATACCCCCTTTGAGCCCTTTAATTTGCTGTTTTTGTTGATTTATAAAATCAATCGGTATATAATTATAAAGGAAAAATTTGCAGAAAGGGAGAATCCATATGTCCGGTTTTGACAATATACTTAACGACCTCAAGGCGGTGACCGACGAGGTTGGGAAAAAAGCCAACGAAACTTTTGAAATTTCAAAGCTCAGCCTTGAGCGCGCGAAAATAAAGAGCCGCGTCCAGCAGAATTATCAGCGTCTCGGCGAAATCGTCTACGGCGGGCACAAAAACGACGAGGACGTCAGCGACATAGTCGCCGTCCTTTACGAACAGCTCGACGACGACTTCGCGAGAATCGAGGAAATCTATAACGAAATCTGCGCCGTCAAAGCCGGCGCCGGCGTCGCGGACGTCTGCGAGGACGAGTTCGACGATATGGACGAGGAAGCCGCCGAGGCGGAACAGCTCCTCCTCGAAATGGAAGCCGA
>JAEDJF010000028.1 GCA_016296485.1 Oscillospiraceae bacterium | reverse complement strand
AAGCTCAACGTGCTTATTTTCCCGGCTGCCGCGCTCATTTTGAGCACGGTGCTCATTTCTCCGCTCATGGCTTCGGCGCCCGCCGACCCCTACCCGGAGCTTTACGCGTCGAAACCCGTTTCGAGCGGCGAAAAATGCGAGCCGGAAAAGGCGGTTTATATCACTTTCGACGACGGACCCTCCGCCGTGACCGATGATATACTCGATATTCTCTCTGAAGAAAAAGTTAAGGCGACCTTCTTCGTAATCGGTCCCGGCGGCGAAAACACCGACCGCCGCCTTTTGCGGATTCACGAGGAGGGTCACGCCATTGGAATACATAGCTGGAGCCACGAGTACAGCAAAATTTACAGCTCCATTGACGCCTTTCTTGAGGATTTCAACGAGGACAGGGAGTGGGTCCATTCCGTGACCGGGGAGTACTGCGACATTTTCCGATTCCCCGGAGGTAGCGCAAACTCCCTTGCCGACCGGGACGTTGTGAACGCCATAGCGGACGAAATGGACCGCCGGGGCTTCGTCTGGTACGATTGGAACGCCGACGGCGAGGACAGCATTCATCAGTACATCTCCGCCTGGGAAATTGCCCAGAACGTGTTCAAAACCTCCGAGGGAAAGAACAAGGTGGTGGTCCTTCTCCACGACAGCAGCGGTCGAAAAACCACCCCGGAGGCGCTTCGTCTAATAATACAGAAATTCAAGGAGGAGGATTACGAGTTCGGCGTCCTCCCGGATATGGAAAAGCCGGTTCAGCAAAGCAGAAAATAACCGTTGACAAAGGAAGAAGGACTTGCTATAATAACATAGGTTATATAACTACTGTTATTCAAAAGGAGCCAACTTTGCCGCCGAAAGTAAAAGTTTCAAAAGAAGATATAAAAACCGCCGCAGTGGAAATGGTTCGGGAAAGCGGAGCCGAAGCCCTTAACGCAAGGGCTCTTGCGGCGAAGCTCGGCTGTTCTACCCAGCCGATTTTCTCCAACTTCTCCTCAATGGAGGAGATTCGCGGGGAAGTAATTCGCCTTGCTGACAGGCTTTATCAAAGCTACATAAAAAACGAGGTGGAGTCGGGGAAATACCCGCCTTTTAAAGCCAGCGGAATGGCGTATATCCGGTTCGCAAAGGACGAAAAGGAGCTTTTTAAGCTCCTCTTTATGCGCGACCGAACGGGTGAGGAAATCGGAAACGGCGGCGAAGCCGGGGAAAAAATAGTCGAAATGGTAATGGAAAGCACCGGGCTTGACCGAAAGAAGGCGTATATGTTCCATCTTGAAATGTGGATATACGTCCACGGAATAGCTACGATGCTCGCGACCGGGTACCTCAACTGGGATTGGGAGATTATCAGTAAAATGCTGACGGACGCCTACTGCGGAATGAAGGAGAGGTACTCCGCCGGGGAGGAAGAAAAATGAACGCAGTTGAAACTGTAAAACTTACAAAAAAATATAAAGATTTGACCGCAGTGGACGGTCTTGACCTTAAAATTAAAAAGGGGGAGCTTTTCGCTCTTTTGGGTGTCAACGGCGCGGGAAAAACAACAATGATAAAGATGCTTTCCTGCATCGCGAAGCCCACCTCCGGCGATGCCTTTTTAAACGGAAAAAGCATAGTCAGCCAAAAAGCGGAAGTGAAATCAATAATCGCCGTTTCGCCCCAGGAAACCGCCGTCGCCCCGAAGCTCACCGTTAAAGAAAACCTTGAACTTATGGCGGGAGTCCACGGCTTTTCAAAGGAGAAAACCTCCGAAAAGACGGCGGAGCTTTCCCGGGCTTTCAGCCTCTCGGAGGTTATGAAAAAGCCCGCCGGAAAGCTCTCCGGCGGCTGGCAGAGAAGACTCAGCATAGCTATGGCGCTCATCTGTGAACCGGAAATACTGTTTTTGGACGAGCCAACCCTCGGGCTCGACGTTCTCGCCCGGGGCGACCTTTGGGAGCTGATACGCTCCCTTAAAGGGAAAATCACGATAATTCTTACGACCCACTATATGGAGGAGGCGCAGGCTCTTTCCGACAGGATTGGAATTATGAAGGGCGGACGCCTCATCTCTACCGGGACGGCGGAAGAAATAAAGGCAAAGGCGGGAACCGAAAACTTCGAGGAAGCCTTCGTCCGCATTGTAAAGGAGGAAAAATGAAATGAAAACGATGACTTTTTCTTCCCGTGTCGCGAAAGAAATCCTCCGGGACCCGCTGAATCTCGCCTTCGGTCTCGGTTTTCCGGTGATTTTGCTTTTGATGATGACGATGATACAGGCAAATATCCCGGTCAAAATTTTCGCTCTCGAAAATCTCACCCCGGGAATGGCTGTTTTCGGGCTTTCGTTTATGACCCTCTTTTCCGCGACGATAGTCGCAAAGGACCGGACGGGCTCGCTTCTCCTTCGGCTGTACACTACGCCCCTTTCTGCGGCGGATTTTATTGTCGGATATACGATCCCGCTTCTCCCGATGGCGGTTTTGCAGTGCGTAATTTGCTACGCCGCTTCCGTGCTGCTGGGGCTTAAAGTGACGGTAAATATCCTTTGGGCGATTCTTTCGGTAATTCCCGCCGCAGTCTTCTTTATCGCCCTCGGGCTTCTTTGCGGAAGCGTGCTGACGGATAAACAGGTGGGCGGGATTTGCGGCGCACTCATAACGAACCTCACCGCCTTTCTCTCCGGTGCTTGGTTCGACCTCGAACTTGTGGGCGGGCTTTTTAAGAAAATCGCTTACGCTCTTCCTTTTGTCCACGCCGTCGAAACGGGCAAAGCCGCCCTTGCGGGGAGCTTCGGTGAAATTATGCCCGATATGCTTTGGGTTCTCGGCTACGGGCTCGTGACCGCCGCCCTCGCGGTCTTTGTGTTCCTGCGCCAGATGGATAAACAATAACAAAAGCGGACGCCTTGGCGTCCGCTTTTTTAACGGTCAATTATTTGTTTTTCTCCTCCATGGAGCGGTAGGCTCTTTCGATTACGTCGACGACGCCGTCGATTCCGAGGGTTCCGCTGTCCAAAAGGAGGTGGTAGCTCTCTTTCATGCCCCACTTTTTTCTCGTGCAGTTCATATTGTAATAGGACGCGCGGCATTTGTCCGTCTGGTTAATGGACTTCATTGCTTCTTTTTCGGAGATATTGTACCGTTCCATCGCCCGCTTTACGCGGCTTTCCATATCCGCGTAAACAAAAACGTTGAGCACGTCCTTCCTGTTTTTGAGCACGTCGTCGGCGCATCTTCCGACGAAAATACAGGGACCTTCCTTTGCTTTTTCAAGGATAAAATTGCTTTGGTCGGCGGTGATTACAATGCCGTTCGGAATCATATTGTCCGCGCCGAACTCGGTGTAAGGGTACATTGCCATGGAATAGAGGAAGCTGCTGGTAGGCGTTTCCTCAACCTGGCGGACGTAATTTTCGCTGAGTCCGCTGCTTTTTGCCGCGTATTCGTAAAGGTTTTTGTCGTGATAGGGGATTCCGAGCCTTTCGGAAAGTTTGCGCCCAATCTCGCTTCCGCCGCTGCAAAATTGCCTTCCTATGGTGATGATCATTTTCTGCATCTCCTTTCAAAGCTCTGTTACTAAAATTATAGCGCAAAATCAAGGGGTTGTAAAGAATTTTCGCTTCGGATGACCGTTTGAGCTAAAAAAACGACCGTCTGTATAAAGTCTATAGAAAGCATTTTTCGTTTTTGCTATACTGTAACCAAAGAAAAGAGGCGGAAAAATGAAAATTGAAGTAAAAATCGACCCCTCCTGTGGGGAGCCGAAAATCCTGCTTATTACAAACAAAATGACCGACGAGGTGAGCGGCGTTTTAAAAAAGCTTTCGGGCGAAGCGCCGCCGGTTATTGCCGGGTTTCGGGGCGATACCCTTGAAATTCTTGAGCAGCAGGACATCTTTCGGGTTTTCGCTTCGGCGGGAAAAGTTATTGCGGAAACGCCGCGCGGGGATTTTTTGCTCCGCCAGCGGCTCTACGAGCTAGAGGAAAGGCTCGACAAAAGCGCTTTCGTAAGAATATCAAATTCGGAGATAATCAACCTTAAAAAGGTCCGGGGCTTCGATTTGAGTTTTACCGGAACTATCTGCGTAACTTTGTCAAACGGGACGGTGACCTACGTTTCAAGGCGCTACGTCACAAAAATCAAACAGGTTTTAGGAATATGAGGTGAAAAATATGAAAAAGAAAGTTTTGGCGCGAAGCCTTCTCGGCGCGCCCCAGGGGGTCGCGATAAGCGTAGCCATAACTATAATAATTTCGTTTGTCGTAGGGGACGGAAACTATTACGCCGTGGTGCCCCAGCTTGCCGCCGACTGCGGGAGCGAGCTCAACGCCGTACTGCTTCAGACGGTGTTCTCTTTGCTCTACGGCGCCGCCTGGGGCGGGGCCTCCGCAATTTGGGAAAACGAAAGCTGGAGCCTTCTTCGCCAGACGGCGACCCATCTCGCCGTTTGCTCCGTCGCGTCCCTTCCGATAGCGTATCTCCTTCGCTGGATGGACCGCTCGTTTTCGGGGATAATCGCCTATTTCGGACTTTTTTTCGGAATATACTTGGTCATTTGGCTCGTTCTGTACTTTTCGGTGAAGCGGCGCGTTGAGCAGCTCAACAAAAAGGTAAGGGAAAACAGCGAAGAAGAAAAATTATAAACAAAAAACGCCCCGCTTTCGGCGGGGCGTAATTTTTTGTTCCTTATTTCCCAAATCAGTCGGAAACGTAGGGAAGGAATGCGAGATGACGTGCGCGTTTGATAGCGGTAGTCAGCTGACGCTGATGGCGTGCGCAGGTTCCGGTAACTCTTCTGGGAATGATTTTGCCTCTCTCGGAGAGGAATCTTCTCAGACGGGGAACATCTTTGTAATCGATGTCGGTAATTTTATCAACGCAGAACGCGCAGACTTTTTTTCTGCTGCGGCGGTTGCGGTTCATGGGTCTTTCCGGACGTTCAGATCTTTCCACGATAAATCCTCCTTATAGATTTTCAGTTAATTTTAGCTCGGGATTTCTCAGAAAGGGAGATCCTCGTCGTCAATGACGGTAAAGTCTTCGACTTCACCCGAAGAGAAAACAACGGGTGCGGGGTCGGCGATGGGCGGAGCGAACTCGTTTCTTTCGGTGTTATGGAAAGCGGGAGCGGCTGCGCCGGCGCCGGAGTCTTTGGTTCTCGGGACAAACTCGATATTGTCTGCCTGGACTTCAACGGATTTGCGTTTCTGTCCGGCTTTGTCCTCCCAAAGTCTTGTTTGAAGCGAACCTTCGACGATGATGGGGGAACCCTTCTGGAAATATTTGCAGACGAACTCGGCGGTGTTCCTCCATGCGACGATGTCAATCCAGTCGGTCTGGCGGTCCGCGCCTTTTGAATACTGGCGGTCAACAGCAATGGTGAAGCTTGTAACGGAAATTCCGTTGCCGGTCTGGCGAAGCTCCGGATCTGCAGCCAGCCTTCCAAGAAGTACCACTTTGTTCATAGGATTTCCTCCTTATTCTGCTTTTGCAACGATCAGGGAACGGATAACGCCGTCAGTGATGTTGTAAATACGGTCGAGCTCTGCCGGGAAGGAAGGAGCGCTGGTGAAGTTAACCAGTACGTAATAACCTTCGGTCTCGTAGTTGATGGGATAAGCGAGTCTGCGTTTGCCCCATTCCTCAACGCTGTCGATAGTACCGTTTTCAGCGATAAGGGATTTGAACTTTTCAACGAGAGCAGGGATCGCTTCCTCATTTTTGCAGCTGAAAACCATAACGGTTTCGTAGCTCTGAGAGATCTTTGCCATCTTTGATACACCTCCTTTTGGACTTTGGCCCCGCGCTGCGGAGCAAGGATGGTCGCTATATTTAGTCATAAAGCAACATTGTTTATTATAACAATATAATAATAGCTTGTCAAGAATAAAAAACTTATGTTTCCAAATATTTTTCGGAAAGGCAAAGACAAATAAAAAAGCGGCTCGAAAGCCGCTTTTTTGTTTACTGAAAGAGAGTGAAATAGGGCGAAGTGACTATCCAGCCCGCGATGCAGAAGCTCCCGAGCATCAGCAGAGCGAAAAGTATAATCGGGATTATCATGCTGGTGCCGCCCTTTTTGCGAAGGGTACCGTAGTAGGAGATTTCGTCAATGGCGGCGCCGCCGGCTTCAAGACCGTCCCTGGTCTTCTTGACTGTGTTTATAACCTTTGAATAGTAAAGGCGGTTAAAGAAAAGCATCAGCCCGATTCTTATAAACCAGGTGAAAACGCTGGCGATGAGGGCGAAAACCATCAGCTCCTCCTGGTGCGGGACGTTCCAGATTATCCGGGAAAGAAGCCCCTGTTCAACGTACATCTCCTGTATGGTCATAATATTGAGCAGCAGGGAGGGAATACTTAAAACGGTGTTCGCGATGAATACCGCCAGTCCGAGCCCGTACATCTTGCGGTAGAAAAGATAGAAGTACGAAAAGAGGAAGGCGGAAAAGTTGACGTCGGCTTTGCGTCCGCTTGCGAAGGAACGAAAGCGGAAAAGGAAATATTCAATGTTGGTGCGTATGACCTGCGCCGCCTCTTTCGGGGAGACGCCCTCGAAATTTGTTCCCGAAAAAGCCTGGGTGAAAACTCTTTCGCGCTCCTCCCGGAAGGCCTCCTCCGGGGTAGGACCGCCGGCGCGCCCCCCGGGACCGAAGCTGCCGAGCGGCGCTCCGCAGCCAACGCAGTAGCGCGCCCCCGCGGGGTTTAAAACTCCGCAGTTAGGGCAGGCGGCTGGGTTTTGCTCGTTTGCGGCGCTTTGGCTTGCCGCAGGCTCGCCCTTTTTCGGTGGCACGAAGCCCCATTCAAAGCTTCCGTGGCGCTCCTCGTTGGCGCAGCTTCCGTGCTCCTTATAACAATCCCTGTGGTGCGGCGTGCCGCACTCGGGACAGACAACAATATCGTCGCCCTCGGCAAATTTCCTGCCGCAGTAGGGACATTCGGCGTTAATAAAATTTCCCATAGTGTATCCTTTCAGCTTTAAAGCATATTTTTCCACATTTTATTATAGTTTTTTTGTTCCTTAAAAGCAAACCTTTTTGAAAAAGTTAATAATATCTTTCATCTTTTTTCATAAATAAAACGGTTTTTAAAACGGAAAAAAGCGGCTCCGAAAAGGAGCCGCCCCGATTTTTATGTATTAATCAAAATCCGGAACGTGGAAGGGAAGGGAAGCGGGAAGAATCTTTATATCGACGCTCTTGCTCTTAAAGATTTCCCCGTCAACGCAGACCGTGAGGTCCACCGGGCTTTCAACGTGCGCGGCGGTGCAGCGGTCCATGGTGAGAATGTCGTCAAATTTCGGGTTTCCGACGTGCTTTCCGGCTTTATATATGCCGATGATTTTCGCAAGGCGGGCGAGCCCAACCTCTCTTACGGCGCAGAAATCAATAAGTCCGTCGTCAAGCTGGGCGTCGGGAACGGGGTGATAGCCGCCGCCGTAAACCTTTCCGTTTCCAAAGACGAGGAGCATAAATCTTCCGTCGATTTTTTCGCTTCCGTCAAGGGTGATGCTCATGGGGTATCCGCCTTTTTTGAAAGCAAGGGAGGAAACGGTCACCGCCGTTGAGATATTGTAAGCCATAGGACCGGAAACGCCGGGAATTTTTTTGTAGTAATTTATTCTGTCGCAGATGATGGAGTCGATACCGATGTCGCAAAGATTGGAGCAGATTCTTCCGTTGCACTCGATTGCGTCATAGACGTGGACCTTGCTGTTTACGAGCTTTTCAAGGCTGAGGTAATCCTCTTTTGTTCCGCCGACGGTCTTAATGAAGTCGTTGCCGCTGCCGCAGGGGTAAATAGCGAAGCTCGCGCCGGGGCGCCCGAAGGCGCCGTTCACGACCTCGTAAAAGGTTCCGTCGCCGCCGCAGGCAACGAAGCAGACCTCCTCGCCCTCGGGAATGGGATATTCCTTGCCGAAACGAATGGCGTCGCCGGGACATTTGGAGAGATAGACGTGAACGTTCTCTTCGCGGTTCGCGAAAAATTCCCGTATTTCATGAGCAATATTGTCCGATTGCCCGCCTTTGCCGGCGACCGGATTTATTATAAATACGTAATTCATTTTAACGGACTCCTTCTTTAAGACACATAATATAATATTATAGCATAAGTTATCGTTTTGTAAAAGGAAATAGAAAGAAAAAATAAAAAAATTCTGTCGTTCTTTGTCGATAAATACCTTGCTATTTTATCTTCATTATCTTATAATTTATAAGGATAATTTTGTATAGGAGAGATGTTGCCAATGTATAGCGATATGCCCGATTCTATCGGGTTTCTTAAAAATAAAGACCCGGAGCTTGCCGAGTCGATGGAAAAGGAGCTTTTCCGCCAGCGCGGAAATATCGAGCTGATAGCCTCCGAGAACTTCGTTTCTCCGGCGGTGCTCGCGGCGATGGGCTCTGTGCTCACCAATAAATACGCCGAGGGCTACCCTG
Organism: Oscillospiraceae bacterium; assembly: GCA_016296485.1. Taxonomy (GTDB): domain Bacteria; phylum Bacillota; class Clostridia; order Oscillospirales; family Ruminococcaceae; genus UMGS1668. The sequence continues at coordinate 7,631 of JAEDJF010000028.1, read as the reverse complement.
AGCATAGATATTACGGCGGCTGCCAGTTCGTTGACGAGGTTGAAAACCTCGCAAGGGAAAGAGCCTGCGAGCTTTTCGGCGCTGAACACGCCAACGTCCAGCCCCATTCCGGCGCCCAGGCAAACCTCGCCGCCTATTTTGCCCTTGCGGAGTACGGCGACACCATTATGGGAATGGACCTTTCCCAGGGCGGACATCTCACCCACGGAAGCCCCGTGAACTACTCCGGAAAGACCTATAAATTTGTTCCCTACGGCGTTTCCGAGGAGACCGGACGAATCGACTACGAAAACGTCAGAAAAATAGCCCTTGAGTGCCGCCCTAAAATAATAGTCGCCGGCGCCTCCGCCTATTCCCGGGCAATAGACTTCGGGAAATTCCGTGAAATTGCCGACGAGGTCGGCGCGTATCTGATGGTCGATATGGCGCATATCGCCGGTCTTGTTGCCGCCGGGGAGCATATGTCCCCGGTGCCCTACGCCGATATTGTGACAACCACCACCCATAAGACCCTCCGGGGACCGAGGGGCGGACTTATCCTTTGCAAGGAGAAGTACGCGAAACAAGTGGACAAGGCCGTTTTCCCGGGAACCCAGGGCGGTCCCCTTGAGCATATAATCGCCGCCAAAGCCGTTTGCTTCGGCGAGGCGCTGAAACCCGAGTTTAAAGAATACCAGCATAAAATCGTTGAAAACGCCGCCGTTCTGGCAAGCTCCCTTAAAGCGAAGGGCTTCAAGCTCGTTTCCGACGGAACGGACAACCACCTTATGATGCTCGACCTTCGGGGAACAGGCGTCACGGGCAAGGAGCTTGAGCGCCGCCTTGACGAAGTAAGCATCACCGCCAATAAAAATATGATTCCCGGCGACCCGGAATCCCCCTTTGTGACGAGCGGCGTCCGCCTCGGAACTCCTTCCGTCACCACCCGCGGCTTCGGAAAGGAAGAAATGGAAGCCGTCGCCGACTTTATCGCAAGGGTGACCTTCGACTTTGAAAACAGTGAGGAGAGCGTAAAAGCTGCCGTAAATGAGCTTTGCGCCCGGTTCCCGCTTTACGAATAAACTAAAAGAAAAGAGATGAGTCTTTTGTCCGCACCGCTTGCAGACAGGCTTCGCCCCACCGAGCTTTCCGAGGTTTGCGGGCAGAAGCACATTCTCGGCGAAGGAAAGCTCCTCAGAAAAATTGCCGAATCCGGGGTGATTCCGAACCTCATTTTCTTCGGTCCCTCCGGAACGGGAAAGACTACCGTCGCGCGGATTCTCGCAAAAAAGGCGGGGAAGAAGCTCTGCCACCTAAACGGAACCTCGTGCTCAACGGCGGATATAAAGGAAGTTATAGCCGAAACGACCGGGCTCGACGGCGCAAACGGGGTGCTCCTCTATCTTGACGAGATACAGTACCTCAACAAGAAACAGCAGCAGACCCTCCTTGAATTTATTGAGGACGGACGGGTGACCCTTATCGCTTCCACCACCGAGAACCCCTATTTTTACGTATATAACGCTATTTTGAGCCGGAGCACCGTCTTTGAGTTCAAGCCTATTGAGCCGGAGGACATTGAAATTGCCCTTGAGCACGCCGTTAAAAGAATTGAGCACGACGAAAACGTCTCCGTGCTCATGGAGGACGGAGTGATTGCTCATATTGCCCGAAACTGCTCCGGCGACGCGAGAAAGGCAATCAACGCCCTCGAGGTCTGCTGGCTCGCGTCGCGGATGGACAATGACGGAAACAGGGTGATTTCCCTTGAGGACGCCCTTACCGCCGCCCAGCGAAGCTCCAACCGCTATGACCGGGACGGCGACGACCACTACGAAATCCTTTCCGCTTTTCATAAATCTGTTCGGGGCTCCGACGAGAACGCCGCGCTCCATTACCTCGCCCGCTTTATCGACGCCGGAGATATAATCTCTCCCTGCCGCCGGCTTTTGGCGATAGCCTGTGAGGACGTGGGGCTTGCCTACCCCCAGGCGATACCGATAGTGAAAGCCTGCGTAGATACCGCCCTCCAGCTGGGTCTTCCGGAGGCGCAGCTCCCTTTGGCGGACGCCGTGATTTTCCTTTGCACCGCGCCGAAGTCCAACAGCGGAATTCTCGCCATCTCCGAAGCCCTTGAGGACGTTAGAAACGGGCTTTCGGGAAACGTGCCCGAAAATCTTATCAATCTTCACACCAAAACCGCCGACGGTCACAAGCCGACCAAGTATAAATACGCCCACAACTACCGCAACCACTACGTCAAACAGCAATATCTCCCGGATACCTTGAAGGGAAGGGTGTACTACCGTTTCGGCGACAACAAAACAGAACAGGCCGCGAAAGCCTACCGCGAAAAGCTAATAGCCGAAGCGGAGGAATGAGCTTAACCCCGCAGCAGGAAGCCGTTTTTTCCGGGAAACGGAAAACCGGCTGCGTTTTTTTAAGACATTTTAAAGATAAGAGGAATCACAATGTCAGAGGTATTGAGGCTAAAAACGTCAAACTGTAAAAACTGCTACCGCTGTATCCGCCACTGCCCGGTGAAGTCGATACGCTTTTCCGGCGACCAGGCGCACATAATCAGCGATAAGTGTATTCTCTGCGGTCAGTGCTTCGTGGAGTGCCCCCAAAACGCGAAACAGATAGCCGACGGCACCGAAGCCGTAAAACTTCTCCTTTCGGGCGGAGGAACCGTCGCGGCGAGCGTTGCGCCCTCCTTTGCGGCGTATTTCGCTGGAACGGGCTTTTCCGCTTTGGAGGAGGCTCTTAAAAGCCTCGGCTTCACTTTTGCGGAGGAAACCGCCGTCGGCGCCACAATAGTAAAGCGGGAATATGAGCGCCAGATGGCAGAGCATTCCTCCGACGTAATAATCACCTCCTGCTGCCACTCCGTGAACCTCCTTATACGGAAGTACTACCCGGAGCTCATTCCGTACCTTTCCCCGGTGGTTTCGCCGATGATTGCCCACAGCATTGATATAAAGCGCCGCTACCCCGGCGCAAAGACCGTTTTTATAGGTCCCTGCGTGTCGAAAAAGGACGAGGCGGAAAACAGCCCCGTGGACGCTGTTTTGACCTTTGAGGAGCTTTCAAGAATGTTCTCCGAGAGAGGTATTTCGCCCGTGCGGGAAATAGACACAAACGAAAAAAGCCGCGCAAGGCTTTTCCCCACCGTCGGCGGAATCCTCAAAACAATGGATATTCCCGCCGATTCTGGCTATACCTGCGTGACCGTTGACGGAACGGAAAACTGCCGCAAGGCGCTCGACGATATTGCCGCAGGCAACATAAAAAACTGTTTCATCGAAATGTCCGCCTGCAGTGGAAGCTGCATCGGCGGACCCATAATGGAAAAATATAAAAGCGCCCCGATACGCCATTACCAGTCCGTCACCGCCTACGCCGGGAAGGAGGACTTTGAAGTCGGGGAACAAAAACCCGAGGCTTTCGCAAAAGTACATACCAGCCTTAAAACCTCCGACAGAATGCCGACGGAGGAGGAGATAAAGGAAATCCTCCAAAAGCTCGGCAAGACGAAGCCCGAGGACGAGCTCAACTGCGGAACCTGCGGCTACAACACCTGCCGGGAAAAGGCGATAGCGGTCTGCCAGGGCAAGGCAAGCCTCAGTATGTGCCTTCCTTACCTTATGGAAAAGACCCAGAATTTCTCCGAGAATATCCTCAACAATTCGCCGAACGGAATAGTCGCCGTTAACGAAAACTACGAGGTGCAGGAGATAAACAATGCGGCGATGAAAATGCTCCGTGTTTCTAACCGCCGGGACGTCCTCGGGGAACAGGTGGTGCGGATACTCAATCCCTGGCCTTTTATGGACGTGTTGATGAACGGAAAAACGGTGAAGGACCAGCGTGATTATTACGCCGAGTTCGACAAATACCTCGAGCTGAGTATCGCCCACGACAAAACCTCCCGCCTTCTTATCGCCATAATCCACGACGTCACCGAGGAGGAACAGCAGAGAAGGAAAAAGGAAGAAATCGGTCATAAGACCGTCGAAATCGCCGACGCCGTCGTCGAAAAACAGATGCGCATAGTCCAGGAGATTGCTTCGCTCCTCGGCGAAACCACCGCTGAAACAAAAATCGCTTTAACAAAGCTGAAGGAGTCGATTGAAAATGAGGACGAGCACTAACGACCTTTTTGCCGACATCGGCTATATGAGCGTCAACCACGACGGCGAGCAGCTTTGCGGCGACCACGTCGATACGGTGTACCAGGAAGGCGAAAACTCCAACGTGATAGTCCTTGCGGACGGGCTCGGGAGCGGGGTCAAGGCGAGCATTCTTTCAACCTTAACCGCGAAAATAATTTCAACAATGCTCGCTTCGGGTCTCCCAATTGAGGACTGCGTTGAAACCATCGCCGCGACCCTTCCGGTCTGCGCCGAAAGGCACGTCGCCTACTGCACCTTTACAATAATCCGCATAATCAACAACGAAAAAGCGGAGATTATCCAGTACGACAACCCGAAAACCATATTCATACGTGACGGGAAAAACTGCGAACTCCCGGTGACGGTGAAGGAGATAGGCGGGAAAAAGATTTGTTTTTCCGAAACCCTTCTTAAAAACGACGACGTCTTTATCGCCATGAGCGACGGCGTTGAGCACGCCGGCGCCGGCGGGCACTATAATTTCAACTGGAAACGGGAAAATATAATAGAGTATATGGAAAACTTTATGCACGTCGGCTTCACCGCCAAGACCCTTTCCACCATACTCATTGACGAGGTCAATAACCTTTACGACGGTCGTCCGGAGGACGACGCTACCGCCTGCGTCGTACATATCCGCCAAAGGGTCCCGGTGAACCTAATTTTCGGACCGCCGGAAAACCCCGACGACAGCCATAAAATGATGTCCCTTTTCTTCGCAAAAAAGGGAAAACATATTGTTTCCGGCGGAACGACCGCCAAAATCGCCGCGGAGTACCTCGGAAAAGAGGTGTACCCCTGTAACCTCAACGCCGACCCGACTCTTCCGCCTATGTCGGAAATCGAAGGGGTGGACCTCGTGACCGAGGGCGTCGTCACTATGGACCGGGTGCTCAAATACGCGAAGGATTACCTTGAGGACAACCGAACCTATGACCGCTGGAACAACAGCCGGGACGGCGCCTCGGCAATTTCCAGGGCGCTTTTCGAGGAGGGAACGGATATATGCTTCTTTGTGGGCTGCGCCATAAACCCCGCCCACCAAAACCCCGATCTTTCAATCAGCTTCAACATAAAAAAGAGCATAGTCGAACAGCTTACTGACTGCCTTGAGCGAATGGGCAAGAGGGTAAAGGTAATTTATTTTTAAAGAAAAAGGGACGGCAAAGCCGTCCCTTTTTCTTTGTTTATTGATTATCAAAGGCTGTTTGCCGTGGCAAGGAGCTTTTCCTTGCTCTGGACTCCGACGAGGCGGGTGACCTCCTTGCCGTCCTTAAAGAAAATGACGGTGGGAATGGACATTACGCCGAACTCCCCGGCGAGGTCGCGGTTTTCGTCAACGTCAACTTTTCCGACGACAACCTTGCCCTCAAGCTCGTCAGCGAGCTCCTCAATGGTCGGACCGAGCATCTTGCAGGGACCGCACCAGGTTGCCCAGAAGTCAACGACGGCGCCGCCCTTGCCCTCGGCAACGATTCTTTTGAAATCCTCCGAACTCATGTGTAAAGCAGACATTATATAAAATACCTCCGTTCCTTTGTTTTATTTTTACCTTTAGTACAATTATAATTCATTTTAGCTTTTTTGTCGAGATATATACATAAAATTTAAAAAATTTAACAATCAGCTATTGACAAACGGGCTTTGGGCTATTATAATAATAAAGCACGTTAAATCTTGCCCTATTGTGTAACGGTAGCACGACAGACTCTGACTCTGTTTGTCGGGGTTCGAATCCTCGTGGGGCAACCAAAAAAGCTCCGACGCTTCAAGCGTCGGAGCTTTTTCTTTATTCAAATTTCGGCGGGCGCACGTCGCTTCCGGCGAAGGCGTTCGTTCCGGGTTTGGAAAGGGAGAAATACATTTTTGCGGCTTTGGTAGTGCCGAAATCCCGGTTGGAGCCCGTGTCCTGGACCGAGTTGAAGGCGTCCCGGAACATCTGGTTGTGGGCTTCCTCCCGGTCAAGAAGGAACTCTATGGTGTCCCTTACGCCCTTGTCGTCAATCTGGCGATAGAGGTACTCATAGGTGACCTTTGCCCTTTGCTCGGAAGCGATATTGCTCAAAAGGTCGGCGCAAAGGTCGCCGGTGACGGTGACGTAATCCGCGCTCCAGGAGTGGCCCGAGGCGTTTATCAGCCCGGGATTGAGCCCAAAGAGGACCTGGCTCTGAATTTCGCCTGCGGCGACCTTTTCTGCCTCAAGGTCCTCTCCGTTGAGGAGATATATTGTCTGCGCCACCATCTCCATATGTCCGAGCTCCTCGGCGGCAATATCGAGAAAGAGGTCCTTTATCTTGGGGTCCTTGATGCGAAAGCTCTGTGAGAGGTACTGCATCGCCGCCTTCAGTTCGCCGTTGGCTCCGCCGAGCTGCTCCTGTAAAAGGGCGGCGTACTGCGGGTTTGCCTTTTCAATTTTGACCGGACGAAACAGCTTTTTATCATGTGTGAACAATGTAAATCAGCTCCTTGACTTTGATGCTTGTATTATGCCCGCTTTGAAAGGAGAACCTCGCTTTTTTCTGAAATTTTTAAATTTAATATTTAAAAATTTAATATATTAAGCTATAATATAAAGACAGGAGGGATGCTGCGGTGAAAATAATTAATTTCGGCTCGCTGAATATAGATTACGTTTACACTGTGGACCACATTGTCCGCCCGGAGGAGACCGTGCGGGCGGAAAAATCGAGCTTTTTCCCCGGCGGAAAGGGACTTAACCAGTCCATCGCCATCGCGCGTTCCGGCGCGAACGTCTGCCACGCCGGGTGCGTGGGAATGGACGACGGGGCGTATCTTCTCGATATTCTTGACAAAAACGGAGTCAACACCTCTCTTATCCGAAAAAAGGAGGAGTCCACCGGAAACGCCTTTATACAGGTGACTCCCGAGGGAACCAAAAGTATAATCGTCTGCGGCGGGGCGAACCTTACCGTTACCGACGAGCACATTGATTTTACCGTCGCCCAGCTTCGCCGGGGAGATATTCTTCTTCTTCAAAATGAGATAAACGCCGTGGATATAATCGTCAAAAAGGCGCTTAAAGCCGGAGCAAAGGTGGCTCTTAACCCTTCGCCTTTTACGAAGGATTTGAAGCGGCTGCCCCTCGATAAACTCTCCTACGTTTTCCTTAACCGATACGAGGCGGCGGAGTTCACCGGGGAGAACCCGATGGACGTGGAAGCGCTTATCCCCGGGTTAAGGCGGGTCTTCCCGAGCGCGGAAGTGGTTCTTACTATGGGAATCAAAGGCTCGATACTTATAACCGAAAACGATACAATATATCAGAGCATTTACGAAACGGCGGTGAGGGACAAAACCGCCGCCAACGACGCTTTTATCGGCTTTTACCTCGGAACGGTCATCGGCGGCGCGTCTCCGAAGGACGCCCTTATGATGGCGTCAAAGGCGGCGTCCATCTGCGTTTCAAGGGACGGAGCCGCAAGCTCAATACCGATGATAGAGGAATGTTACGAGCTT
>JAEDJF010000129.1 GCA_016296485.1 Oscillospiraceae bacterium | reverse complement strand
ACCACACCAAAGTAAAAGTTGTAAAAAATAAAGTGGCTCCGCCTTTTAAAGAGGCAGAGTTCGATATAATGTACGGACAGGGAATAAGCCGCGTCGGCGAAATCCTTGACCTTGCGGTAAAACTTGATATTGTTGAAAAATCCGGCGCGTGGTTCTCCTATAAAGGCGAGCGCCTCGGACAGGGAAGGGACAACGTGAAAGAGCTGATTGCCGCGAACCCCGCCCTTTGCGACGAGCTTGACGCTCTCATCCGCCAGAATATAGACAAAGTGGCGGAGCTCGGAAAGCCCTCGAAAAAGACGAAAGTCCTCAACGTCGCACCCACCGGGATAGATATTGACGCAGATGTGGACGACGAATAAGAAGCGCCCGACGCATTTGCTTACAACCGAAGAAGCCAAAGAGAAAGCCTTGAACTTGCTTGAGTTCAGGGCTCATTCTCGTAAGGAGCTTTTTGACAAGCTGAAGCGTTTCACCTCGGCTGCTACCGCCGACGAGGTGCTCGGTATGCTTGAGGAGGGCGGGCTCATCGACGACGAAACCTACGCTTTCCAATATGCTCACGACGCAATGGAGCTCAAAATGCTGGGTCCGGTTCGGATAAAACGAGAGCTCGCCATGCGAGGAATCGACGACGAAACCGCCGAAGCGGCAATCTGGGCGGCGGAGGCGGAAACCGGTTCGGCGGAGGAAAGGCTCGACCGATTAATCGAGATTAAATACAAAAATTTGCTTTCAGACGAAAAAAATCGCGCAAAAACCGTAAATGCCCTCTTCCGTCTTGGCTACGGATATGATATGATAAAAGAAGCGATATATAAGGTAAAGGAAGAAGTATTTGATGAGTTTGACTGAAAAGAACGATTCTATAAAAATCGGAATGATTGCCCTCGGCTGCAACAAGAACCAGGTTGACGCGGAGCTGATGCTCGGTTCCCTCGCAAGCCAGGGCTTTGAAATCTGCGAGGACCCGGTTGAGTGCGACGTCGTAATCGTAAATACCTGCGGTTTTATTGAGAGCGCAAAAAGGGAATCCATCGAGAATATACTCCAGTGCTGCGAGCTCAAAAAACAGGGAGTTATTAAACTCGTTGTTGTGACCGGCTGCCTTGCGGAGCGCTACCGCGACGAAATGGCGGAGCTCATTCCCGAGGCGGACGTAATTCTCGGAATCGGCGCCAACGACGAAATCGGAAACGCCATAAAACAGGCGCTCGCCGGACGCGAGGTGCGAAGCTTTTACGCCCCCGAAAACCTCGAGATGGAGGGAAGGCGTATTCTCGTAAACTATCCGCACTACGCCTACATAAGAATAGCCGACGGCTGCGACAACCGCTGTTCCTACTGCGCGATTCCCGCCATCCGCGGTCGCTATCGCAGCAGACCTATGGAGAATATAATAGAGGAATGTAAAGCCTTTGCGTCAAAGGGCGTGGAGGAGTTCATCATAATAGCGCAGGATACCACCCGCTACGGCGAGGATATTTACGGCAAACGTATGCTGCCGGAGCTCCTCAAAGGAATTTGTGCCATCGACGGAATAAGATGGGTGCGGATTCTTTACGCCTATCCGGAGCGCGTCACCGACGAACTTCTTGACGTGATGGCATCCGAAGAAAAAATCGTAAAATATCTCGATATTCCGATACAGCATTGCAGCCCGAAGGTGCTCCGCGCCATGCACAGAAAGGCGAGCACCTCTGCGGAAATTCTCGCGTTTATCAAGCATATTCGCGAAAAAGTTCCGGGAATTGCCCTCCGCACCACCTTGCTCACCGGCTTCCCCGGCGAGAGCAACAGCGATTTCGAGGCGCTTTGCAAGTTCGTAAAGGCGGCTAAATTTGAGCGCCTCGGCTGTTTTGCCTATTCCCGTGAGGAGGGAACCGCCTCCTACGATATGCCGAACCAGCTTGACGAGGAGACAAAGGAGCGCCGCGCCGAGGTAATAATGCAGATACAGACCCTTGTTTCCGCAGCTCTTCTCAAGAAAAAAGTTGGCACCATTATGGAAGTAGTGGTGGAAGGCTACGACAACAAGAACAAGGTTTTCCGCGCGAGGAGCGCCCAGGACGCTCCCGAAATCGACGGAATAGTGTATTTCGCGAGCCCTGAAAAGCATTGCATCGGCGATTTTGTTAATGTAAAGATAGAAAAATCCTCGGACTACGATCTTTTGGGATCGCTTGTTGAGTGATTGAAGGGGGCGAAGAGCTTTGAACCTTCCTAACAGGCTTACCATGCTGAGAGTGGTATTGATTCCGTTTTTTGTGCTGGCTTTTCTTATGTCCTCCGTGAGCGACTGGATAGCCCTCGTTATATTTGTCGCCGCGGGCTTCACCGATTTTCTTGACGGCGAAATCGCAAGGAAGCAGAATATCGTTACGGATTTCGGAAAACTGATGGACCCTTTGGCGGATAAACTTATGATAACTGCGGCGCTGGTGTGCTTTACCGGCGCGGGTCTCGTGCACCCGGCGGTCACCATACTGATAATTTCAAGGGAAATGCTCGTGACCGGTCTTCGCACTCTGGCGGTTTCAAAAGGAAAGGTTATTGCCGCAGACTTTTGGGGCAAATTCAAAACCGTTTCCCAGGACGTCACGATAATCCTCATCCTTATCTGGCAATCCATCGGGACGGGAACCGTTGCGGATATTCTCGGAAAAGTGTCCTATTGGTGCATCTGGATAATGACGATTCTCACTCTCATTTCTGCAATAAATTATTGTATAAAGAATAAAGAACTTTTTATGGACGCGGCTAAATAATTATACTATTTATAAAAGAGCGGTTTTTCGGAAAACGGCATTTGCCGCGCCGAAAAGCCGTTTTTTGTTGAAAAATTGTGGAAAAATCCGCGTAATATACTTTGGAGTAGTCAAAAATAAAACACTTTTCAACAAAATGTTAAAGGTTTTTTACGGAACACACGGGGGCAATGCAACTTTGAAAAAAAGTTTAAAAAACCTGTTGACACATGAAATTTCAAATGCTATAATAGCAAAGCACTCTCAAGTGAGAGGCACAAAGGACCTTGAAAAATGAACAACATTCGAAGAGAATTAAACCCTTGTATTCATTT
>JAEDJF010000128.1 GCA_016296485.1 Oscillospiraceae bacterium | reverse complement strand
ACCGTGTAGTCCGCCATTATCGGAAATTCCAGCACCATCTGGTCCACCTCCGCGTCGCAGTTTCCCCTGACGCAGGTTATTTTCTCCTTAATCCCGTTGAGCATCGCTATGACCTTTTTAGGGGCGTAGCCCTCCGGAAGGTCGTTTCGCGGACCGTGGTAGAGAATATCCCCGAGGAGAAGCAGGCGGTCCGCCTTTTCGCTTTCAAAAGCCTCCAGGAGCTTTTCACAGTAGAGGGCGGAGCCGTGAATATCCGACGCGATGAGCCATTTCATAAATTATTACCTCCGGCGTTTTATAAACCGTATTATATTTCAAAGCGGGAAAAATATCAACACCCACATATAAAACAAAAACCGCGGCAAAATATCCTTGAGGTGATAAAAATGGCAAAACAGGGTATGAAACGCCCGGAAATAACCGGAGGAAAAGCGAAAAACGCCGTTCCTCCGGTGCCCGAAATCGGCGGAAAGGCAAAGAGCGGAAAAGCGAAAGCAAGACCGATAATTGCCGGGACGAAGTCCCCGGCGCAGAAGGTTTACCACGTAAGACCTTTTTCCGGTGAAAAGCCCATCTCCCCGGTCTATCCCGTAATCGACACGGACCTCGGGCGGGACAACGTTGAAAACGATATGACCGCCGCGGATTTGCAGGATTTATAATGAGCGAAGGAAAAATGGAGTCAATCTGGCTCGGGGAAACCGAGCTGCCCCGGTTCCCGAAGCTTGAAAAGGATATAGAAACGGAAGCTCTGATAATCGGCGGCGGGCTTGCGGGAATTTTAACGGCGTATTTTCTCGAGCAAAAAGGAGTGGACTGCGTTCTCGTTGAAAAGGAAAGAATTGTCGGCGGCACCAGCGGATACACCACCGCGAAAATAACCTTTCAGCACGGGTTTATTTACCACAAGCTTTTAAAAAGCCGGGGACCGCAAGGGGCGAAGCTCTATCTTGACGCCCAGCGGGCGGCTTTCGATAAGTACGCGGAGCTTTGCAAAAATATCGACTGCGACTATGAAATAAAGGACAATTTCGTCTATTCCCGGAACCGGAAAAAGCTCGAAAAGGAGATGGACGCCCTCCGAAGACTTGGCTACGAGGCGGAGTTCCACGAAAAAATCCCCCTCCCTGTGGACGCCGCCGGGGCGGTGATGTTCCCGAACCAGGCGCAGTTTAACCCGGCGAAGTTCATTTCGGAAATCGTGAAAGATTTAAAAATTTACGAAAACACCTTCGTTCGGGAGATGATTGGCACAACCGCCGTCACGGACGAGGCGAAGATACGCGCCAAAAAGGTGGTCGTCGCCACCCATTTCCCTTTCATCAACAAGCATGGCAGCTATTTTCTAAAGCTCTATCAGCACCGCTCCTATGTCATCGCCCTTGAAAACGGTCCGAAGGTGGACGGAATGTACGTTGACGACGACAAAAAGGGAATGTCCTTTCGGAACTACGGCGGTTTTCTCCTCATCGGCGGCGGGGGCGGACGCACCGGGAAGAAATGCGGCGGCTGGAACGAAATCCGCTTCTTCGCAAAGGAGCATTTCCCCGCCGCAAGGGAGAAATTCTTTTGGGCGGCGCAGGACTGCATGAGCCTTGACGGAGTGCCCTATATCGGGCAATACTCAAAGCGCACCCCGGACCTTTACGTCGTAAGCGGCTTCAACAAATGGGGCGTCACCGGGTCGATGCTCGCCGGAATGATTCTGAGCGACCTCGTCACCGGGAAGAAAAACGAGTTCGCCGGGGTTTTCAGCCCCTCCCGAAGCATCCTGAAGCCACAGCTTCTTATTAACGGCTTCGAGGCGGTGACGAACCTCCTCAGCTTTTCAAAGAAGCGCTGCCCCCATCTGGGCTGCGCCCTTAAGTGGAACGAGGCGGAGCGAAGCTGGGATTGCCCCTGCCACGGCTCCCGCTTTTCCGAGAGCGGGAAGCTCCTCGACGGACCGTCGAACGGGGATTTGGAACAATAAAAAAGGTCCCGCGGATTTCCCGCGGGACTTTTTTATTTCGATAGCTTGAAAATAAGAAAAGTCGGCGTTTCGATATAGCTGTCGTACCTTCCGAAAGCGGAAACCTCCCAGGCTTTGGGCGGCAAAGGCTCCCGTATCTCTTCTATTTTGAGCCCCGATTTAAGAATTGCGTTTACGTAGTCGCCGAAGGTGTAGTGGTAGCTTCGGCTGAGCCGGTTTTCAAAATTGTCGTTATACTCTATCCAAGGCTGAATGTAAGCGCGCCTGCGCTTGTCAAGATAGCGCACCGTCCACTCGTCGTCGTCGGGAAAACGGTCGCCGTGCTCAATGGGATATTGGGCGGAATAAACCGGGTGTATAACCGAGATTACGGCGGTTCCGCCCTCCTTGAGCACGAGATTCACGTTTTTGAAAAGCCCGTCCAAATCGCTGAGAAAATGGGTCGTTGTGGAGGAAAAGACAAAATCAAAGGTTTCGTCAAAATAGCTTGCGAGCTTTTCTGCATCGCCGAGTATAAACTGCGCGTGGGATTTTTTCTCTTTCGCCTTTGAAACGGCGATTTTGAGCATCTCCTCCGAAAGGTCGATGCCGACTGTTTTGGACGGGTAATATTTTTCGAGCAGGAACGTAAAAATCCCGGTTCCGCAGCCAAAGTCGAGAACGGATTTTCCGCAAAGGTCGGGCAAAAGCTCCTGAATACAGGGCCATTCTATGGTGTAGCTGTATGAGTCCGGTGAGTTGTTAAAAAGCTCATAGGCGGCTGCCGCGCTGTTCCATTCCGCTTTGACGGTGTTAAGATTTATGCCGTCCTTGTAGTCAAGAAGCCCGTCCGTGCTCACCCCAAGCGCTATCGACAGAGGAACGACAACGGACAAATCGGGGCAGCCGGCGCCGGTTTCCCACTTTGAAATCGCCTGCGAAGAAACGCCGATTAATTCCGCAAGCTGGCTTTGCGTAAGACCGCTCTTTTTTCTGTAAAATCTGATTTTGTCGCCGATTGCCATGGACCGCACCTCCCGACTGCTATGCTGATATTGTACCGCTTATTTCCCGGCTTGTAAACAATCATGCCGGAAAGATAAGTCAACGGTGCGTTGTTTTTTTAAGCGTCTTTACCGCTGTTATTCCTGCCCCGATTTTCTTTTCCTCAGGATATCCCGAAGGAGCGTCCCTGCTCC
>JAEDJF010000127.1 GCA_016296485.1 Oscillospiraceae bacterium | reverse complement strand
AAAGGAGTTTTCGGGCGCAAAATCCGCGCTTTATTATAAACCACTCTTCTTTCTTGGAGGTCTATATAAAAAGATGAACGTTTTTGATTTTATCACCGCCCTCGGCGGGCTGGCGCTCTTTCTATACGGAATGCATATGCTCAGCGCGAGCCTTGAAAAGGTCTCGGGCAACAGGCTCTCGAAAATACTCGAAAAGCTCACGGGCAAAGCCTGGAAAAGTGTAATTCTGGGCGTCGTTCTTACCGCCCTCGTCCAAAGCTCCTCCGCCACCACCGTCATAACCGTGGGGCTTGTGAACTCCGGAATCCTCAAACTCAGCCAGGCAATCGGAATAATTCTCGGCTCTAACGTCGGTACCACCGTCACCGCCCATATCCTTCGCCTTATGGATATTGAGAGCACCAATATTTTTGCCGCGATGCTCAAGCCCTCGACCTTCGCGCCGATTTTCGCTTTTATCGGCGCGGCGCTCATTATGTTCGGCAAAAAGAGCCGCACCCGCACTATTGGCGAGGTGCTGATGTCCTTCGGCGTTCTCTTTATCGGAATGCTCTCCATGGAGGACGCCCTCTCCGGGCTCAGCGAGTCGCCGGTTCTCTCTAATATCTTTGCCGCCCTCGGCGACAACGCCATTCTCGGAATCCTCGCCGGCGCCGCCGTCACCGCCCTTATCCAGAGCTCCTCCGCCTCCGTCGGTATTCTGCAGGCGCTCGCCTCCACCGGCGCAATCACCTGGGCGGCGGCTGTGCCGATAATTCTCGGTCAGAACATCGGCACCACCGTGACGTCAATGATTTCCTGCATCGGCGCTTCAAAGAACGCCAAGCGCACCGCCCTTTCCCACCTCTACTTCAACGTCATCGGCACGGTGATTTTCGCCGTGGGGGTCTTTGCCCTTGAAAGATCCGGGGTGTTCGGCTTCTGGGGCGACCCCATCGACCGAAGCGGCATCGCCAACTTCCACACGATTTTCAACGTCACCATGACGCTCCTCTTCTTCCCGTTCATCAAGCAGCTTGAAAAGCTCTGTATGCTGACGGTGCCCTCCGACGGAACGGAGATCGACAGCGACACCTCCGCCCTTGACGTCCGGCTTCTCAACAACCCCGCCATCGCCATCGAGCAGTCCGAGTCGGTGCTTCGGAAGATAACCTCCCTCACTAAGTCCTGCGCCCTCGGCGCCCTCGGGCGCATCAACGGCAGCCGGGAGGTCTCCGCCGAGAGGATAAACGAGGAATACACCGCCGTAATCCGAATGGACGACAATTTCAACGAGTACCTTCGCATGATTGCCGAGCAGGAGCTCTCCGAGGAGGAGGCGAGAGCCGTCACCGGAATGATAAGCCGCTGCGACGACTGCGTCCATATAGTTGAGCACGCCCTTCGGGTCAGCGAGACCGCCGAGGATATGTCCGCGAAAAACAAGGGTCTCACCATCGGCGGGCGGCGGGAGCTGGAGCTCCTTTCCGCCGCCTTAAAGGAGCTCATCACCGTGGCGACGGAAAGCTCCGACAGCCGCAACAAGCGCGCCAGCGCCGAAATCGAGCCCCTCTGCGGCGTCGTCGGCGAGATGACGGAGCTCGTCCGGGGGCGCCATATGGCGCGGCTCAAGTCCGGCGAGTGCTCCTACGAGGCGGGCTCACTCTTCGTCGGAACGCTCCTTGACCTCGAGCGAATGGCGAAGCACTGTTCCAACATCGGCGTCTCCCTCGCCATTCAGTTCAAGACCAGCGCCCTTTCGGACGCGGAGTATTCCCGCCGAATTCACCGGGGCGACACCGAGCACTTCATGGAGCACTACATCAAGTACCGGGGCGAGTATTTTGAGCCCCTCACGAGCGAATAATTTTTTAAATCTACGGGGCGCCGCTTAAAAGCGGCGCTTTTCTTATGCTTCGGTACGCCCGGCCGCGAGGCGGCGAGCGGAAAACCCTTACAGGGCGTTCGTGATTATGGCTTTAAGCGGAAAAATCCCGCGCCCAATGGGGCGCGGGATTTCATAAAGCTTTTACACAATATCCGGGAAGAAGCAGCGAAAGCCGGAGCTTTCCATCTCGGCGGCGAAACGGCCTGCCGTTTCCGCCGGCACGAAAGCCTGGGCCGTGCCGGCGAAGCCGCCGCCGTGCACCCGCACGGCGGCGCTGCCGCCGAGGATTTCACGGGCGCGGCGGATACATTTTTCGAGGAGCCGGTTCGGCTCGTTTTCCGAGACGATGTTTTTAAGGTAGCGCTCGGAGCTTTCGGCGGACTCCCGGAAGAGCCGGAGAAACTCGGTAAAATCCCCCCGGTCGAGGGCTTCGGCTTCCTCCCTCGCCCGGCGGGTCTCGTCGAAGAAATGGAGCGCGCGGAAAACCGGGCGCTCGCCGAATTTTTCCCGGAGAATGGGGAACTGGGCGAGGAACTCCGCCTCCTCCGCTTCGCAAAGGCGCTCGTGCCCGAGGCTTTGGGCGACGAGCCCCATATCGAGGGCGATTTTCGCGTAGTCGCCGGTGAGGTTCTGGTGCCCGGCGCCGCAGTCGATTATCCCGAGGCGGTAGCCCGTTTTTGAAAAGTCGAAATCCACCCGCCGAAATTCCGGGTTCTCCGGGTCGGCGAAGTTCGCGAAGACGACGCCGCCAAGGGCGCAGACCAGCTGGTCAAGAAGCCCGCAGGGCTTCCCGAAAAACTCGTTTTCCGCCCTCTGTCCGAACTGGGCAAGGCGAAGGGGCGGGACGGTGTTCCCGAAATAGAGCCCGCTGATGATTTTCCCGATGAGCACCTCGAAGGCGGCGGAGGAGGAAAGCCCGCTTCCGGCGGGAATTTCCGAGGAAATCTCGGCGTCGAAGCCGCCGAAGACGTTGCCGCTTTCGATAAAAGAGGAGCAAACGCCCCTTATAAGCGCCATTGGGCTTCCGGCTTCCTCCGGGCGGGGGTCGAAGTCCCCCAGCTCCAGCTCGAAGGAGCCGAAGCCCTCGGAATTTACACGGATAAGGTCCGTGTCGGTGCGCCTTGCGGCGGCGGTCATCCCAAGGCTGACCCCGGCGCCGAGGACGCAGCCCCCCTGGTGGTCGGTGTGGTTTCCGCCGAGCTCCGTCCGCCCGGGAACAAAGAAAAATTCGCTCATTTCGCTCGCCCCTTTCGGGAAAGTTTACGGGGATATTATATCACAGCGCCGGGCGCTTTTTCAAGGCGGGGGCG
>JAEDJF010000126.1 GCA_016296485.1 Oscillospiraceae bacterium | reverse complement strand
AGCACGCCGTCGCCTACCGTTCAATGGCGCTTCTTCTTAAACGCGCTCCGGGACGCGAAGCCTACCCCGGCGACGTTTTCTATCTCCACTCCCGTCTTCTTGAAAGAGCCGCGAAGCTCGAAAAGGGCGGAAGCATCACCGCCCTCCCGATAATCGAGACCCAGGCGGGCGACATTTCCGCCTATATCCCGACGAACGTCATCTCCATCACCGACGGACAGATATTCCTTGAGACCGAGCTCTTTAACTCCGGCGTCCGTCCGGCAGTTAACCCCGGTATCTCCGTAAGCCGTGTCGGCGGTTCTGCGCAGATAAAGTCCATGAAGAAAATCGCCGGTCCGCTCCGTATCGAATACGCCCAGTACCGCGAGCTTGCTTCCTTTGCCCAGTTCGGTTCCGACCTTGACAAGGAGACCAAAGCCCAGCTTGAAAAAGGCAAGCGCATAGTCGAGATACTCAAGCAGGACCAGTACGCTCCGATGCGCGTCGAGGACCAGGTGCTCATCATCTTCGCCGTTTCCAATAACTACGCCAACGACGTTCCGGTGGAGGAAATGAAGCGCTTTGAGAAAGAGCTTATCGAGTTCGCGAGATACCGCTATCCGGAGGTGCTCGAGGAGCTCAAAACCACCAAGAACTTCGACAAAGAGCTCCAGGAGCGCGTAAGCGCCCTCGTAAAAGAGTTCAAGGAGACCTTCAATAAAGGCGAAAATAAGTGATTATGAGGTGGATTTATGGCTGACTCAATGCGTGATATAAAAAGACGTATAAAAAGCGTCACCTCAACGAAGCAAATCACTCACGCCATGCAGCTTGTAGCCAGCGCCAAGCTCCGCAAGGCAAGAAGCCTTGCGGACGCGCGAAGAGCATATACGAATTACATTATAGAGACTATGCACATGATTGCCGGCGCCCTCGGAAACGAGGAGCCCAACGCGTTCCTCAAACCGAACACCTGTGAAAAGGACCTCTATATCGTCGTGACGAGCGACAAGGGTCTTGCGGGCGGCTTCAACTCCGGGCTTTTGAAATTTGCCAAGGAGGTAATGGACAAAAGCAAGGAATGTGCCGTCGTCGTCGCCGGAGCAAAGGGTCTCGACTTCTTTAAAAGAAGAAATTACGAGATACTCGGCTCCTACGTGGGCGAGAGCGACGAAGCAAGCTTTGCCCTTGCGAGCAGTATCGGCAA
The DNA here is from genome assembly GCA_016296485.1 of Oscillospiraceae bacterium. Lineage (GTDB taxonomy): Bacteria > Bacillota > Clostridia > Oscillospirales > Ruminococcaceae > UMGS1668. The sequence goes on along the minus strand of JAEDJF010000126.1, from coordinate 2,032 downwards.
AGCCGCCACAACGCTTTTCCTCGAAGGAAAGGTCGGCAACGTGTACGTAATCTATAACCGTTTCGTTTCGGTAATATCCCAAAAGCCTACAATCGTTAAGCTCATTCCTCTTTCAAGGGACGAGATGATGCACAAAGGCGACGAGATTGATACCGATACCTTTACCGGAAACGTCGTGCCAAGCAGCGGCACTTTCGGAGACGAAAAGGTTAACTATATGATTTTCGAGCCCAGCGCTTCCCGCATTGCGGAAAAGCTCATTCCGTCGTATATCGACAACGCCATTTACGGCGCGCTGCTCGAGAGCGCGGCGGGCGAGCTCGCCAGCAGGAGAATGGCTATGGAAAACGCGACAGACAACGCCAACGAGATAATTGATGAGCTCAGCCTTGACTATAACAGGGCAAGACAGGGCGCCATCACTCAGGAAATTACCGAGATTGTCAGCGGCGCCAACGCCATACAGTAAGGAGGTCTGTCCGTGAGTGATAAACTTATTAAACTTAAAGTTATAACACCGGTAAAAATGCTCTTTGAAGGTGAAGTGAAAAGCTTCATCGTAAAGACAAGGGGCGAGGTAGGCGAATTTGCGGTCCTTGCGGACCACGCGCCTATGACCGCAACTATAGGTATCGGTTCTCTCGTGCTCGAAATGCCCGACGGCGAGAGAGAAGTGACTTCGCTTTTCGGCGGCTACGTGGTTGTCCAGAACAACAGCGCGGTCATCGTTGCCGAAGCCGCGGAGTGGCCCGGCGAAATCGACATTGAACGTGCCGAGCGCGCCAAGGAGCGCGCGGAAGCAAGGCTCAAAAAGAGCGGCACGGACGTAGATAGGGCACAGGCGGCTCTTATGCGCGCGATGGAGAGAATCGAGATTTATAAATTGCGCAAATAAATAAGGAGGAAAACGAATTCGTGAGCAATATAGGTAAAATTGTTCAGGTTATCGGTCCTGTCGTTGATATAAGGTTTGAGGAAGGTCATCTTCCGAAGCTCAACGACGCCATTGAAATTGATAACCACGGCGCGCGCCTTGTTGTTGAAGTAGCGCAGCATATGGGCGACGACGTCGTAAAATGTATCGCAATGGATTCCACCGACGGTCTTCAAAGAGGACAGGAATGCGTCGATACCGGCGCTCCCATTACTGTTCCCGTTGGTGACATAACCCTCGGAAGAATGGTAAACGTACTCGGCGAGCCCATCGACGGAAAAGAGATGGATACGGCTAGCGCTCCCAAGGCTTCCATCCACCAGCCCGCCCCCAGCTTCGCGGAGCAAAAGACCGAGCCGGAGATTTTTGAAACCGGTATCAAGGTCATCGACCTTATCTGCCCCTATACCCGAGGCGGAAAAATCGGTCTTTTCGGCGGCGCGGGCGTCGGCAAGACCGTTCTTATCCAGGAGCTTATCAGCAACATAGCCACCGAACACGGCGGCATTTCCGTTTTCGCCGGCGTCGGCGAAAGAACCCGTGAGGGCAACGACCTCTACTATGAGATGAAGGAGTCCGGCGTTCTCAATAAGACCGCCCTCTGCTTCGGCCAGATGAACGAGCCCCCGGGCGCAAGAATGAGGGTCGCCCTCACCGGTCTTACGATGGCGGAGTATTTCCGCGACCAGGAGGGACAGGACGTTCTTCTCTTCATCGACAACATATTCCGTTTCACCCAGGCAGGTTCCGAGGTTTCCGCGCTTCTCGGACGTATGCCCTCCGCCGTCGGTTACCAGCCGACCCTTGCCACCGAGATGGGCGCACTCCAGGAGAGAATCACCTCCACCCAGAAGGGCTCCATCACTTCGGTACAGGCTGTTTACGTTCCGGCGGACGACCTTACCGACCCGGCTCCGGCAACGACCTTCGCCCACCTTGACGCGACGACGGTTCTTTCCCGTGCAATCACCGAGAAAGGTATTTACCCCGCCGTTGACCCGCTTGACTCCACCAGCCGAATCCTCGACCCCAACATCGTCGGCGAGGAGCATTACCGCACCGCCCGTGCCGTTCAGGAGATACTCCAAAAATATAAGG
>JAEDJF010000125.1 GCA_016296485.1 Oscillospiraceae bacterium | reverse complement strand
GTCCCCCTCCCCTGATAGGGGAGGTTTTTCGGCGGGGTCAAGACCCCGCCCTACCGTAAAACGGTGCGAACAATTCGCAAAACGGGTGGACAATATCCGCGCCGCAAATTGCTCTGCGCCTTACCCCTCGCAGAGGACGTCGATGCTGGGCTTTTTGCGGGGAGCGGCGGCGCGGCGGGGGAGGGGGTGGATATTTTCTATCGGCGTCCCGGCTTCGAGCTGGGCAATCTCCGGCGAGAGGGACAAAAGCCGCGTTTTAACCATTCCGGGAGTCACCGAAAACTCTTTCGCCAGCGCCCGCACAGCCCGGTCCTCGTCCGCGATATAGAGAGAACGTATGTTCTTATAAAAAGAAAGAAAATCGCGGTAGGGGAGCAAAAGCTCCGCCGCGCCCTCGTTCGCCTGCCACTCGAGGGCGGTGACGCCGGAGTCCTCAAGGCACATAAACTCCGTTCCGTCGTGGAGGAAGTAGTGCACCAGCTCGTGGGCGACGGCGAAGCGCCGCGCCTCGGCGCAGCGGGAGGAATTCACAACGATTTCCGCCCGGCGCTTCCCGCGCATCAGAACGCCCGAAAGCCGGCGGCTGTCGAACTCATAGACGGAAATCTTTATCCCGTGGCGCCTTGCGAGGGCATAGGGGTCCAAAGGACCCAAAACGCCGTTTTCAGTCCGGATTCTGTCGATTTCGCCGTAAAGTGCGGCTTTGCTTATGAACTTCAACCCGACTCATCCTCCTTTTTGAAGCGCCGGGCGATGTCCAGAAGAAGGTCAAGGTCCCGCTTCGAAAGGTCAAGCTCCTTGGCGCCCTTGAGAAAGCTGAAATACATCTCCGGGTACTCCTCGGTTTCCTCCTCGCTTCCGAGAAGGTAGTCAACCGTCACCCCGAAATACTTCGCCGCCCGAAGGAGCTTGTCGCCGGAGGGCATATTTTTGTCCCATTTCGCCACGGAGTTTTTCGAAAATTCACAGTCGCGCTCGAACTGCGAAAGGCTCACGCCCTTTTCCGCCGCGAGAATCCGAATTTTTTCTAAAAGCTCCATAAATTTTTGCCTCCGAAATAAGAAAATATTCTTAATTTTTCTATTGACAAAAGAAAATTTTCTTGATATAATAGTTTCACAAGGAGAAATTAAGAAATTTTTCTTAAATCTCCAAAAGACATTTTAGAATATTTTCTATAAAAAGTCAAGGGAAAGGAGAAATTATTTTGACCGAAAACGACCCGCTTGGGCTCATAAAAAGCGACGAAAGATTCCTCCCCTTGGAGGAAAAACCCCGGTTTATAAGCCGGGGAGAAAAAATAATAGAACATATGTTCGGAGAACTTTTCGGGCAGAGGAGGGAAGATGGGACGGACTAAGACGAAAAAACAGCAGCTCATCGACGAGCTCTCCCGCCTTGCGTTCATGGAGACGGAGGAGGGGCAGAAAATCAAAATCAGCGAAAAAATGAAGGCGCTGGAGCTCCTCGGAAAATGCCTCGACCTTATGGAGCCTCCGGCGGAATTGCCGGACAATAAGCTCGAAATCTGCGTCAAGGTTGCGGAGGAGTAGGGAGGGTTCATTTTGAAAATTGAAATAAAGCTCACGAAAAAGCAAAGGGAATTTGTTGCCGCCGAGGCAAACGAGGTGCTTTTCGGCGGCGCCGCCGGAGGCGGCAAGAGCTTCGGGCAGCTTATGGACGCCCTTCTTTACGCCCTTCGGTACCCGAAGAGCAAGCAGCTCATTTTAAGGCGCACCTACCCGGAGCTCGACAAGAGCATTATCAGGGTGGCGCAGGAGGTTTACCCCAAGGAAATCTACCGCTATAACGCCGCGAAGCACGTGGGGGTTTTCATAAACGGCTCGGTGCTCGACTTCGGCTACTGCGACAGCGAGAGCGACGTTTACCGCTACCAGTCCGCCGAGTACGACGTCATCCGCTTCGACGAGCTGACCCATTTCACGAAGCAGATGTACCTTTACCTTATGTCAAGGCTCCGCGGAGTGAGCGGCTACCCGAAGCAGATGAAATCGAGCACCAACCCCGGCGGCGTCGGGCACAACTGGGTCAAGGAGAGGTTCATCGACCCGTGCTCACCCGGGGAGGTTTTGAGCACCGAGACCGGAAGCCGCCTTTTTATTCCGGCGAAGGTCTCTGACAACGGCTTTCTTATGAGGGCGGACCCCATGTATCTCGCGCGGCTCGAGAACCTCTGCGACAAGGACAAGAGGGCGCTTCTCTACGGCGACTGGGACATTTTTGAGGGGCAGTTTTTCACAGAGTGGGACCGGGAAATCCACGTCTGTAAGCCATTTTCCCTGCCAGCCGACTGGCGGCGGTACTTCGTGATGGACTACGGTCTTGATATGCTGGCTGGGTACTGGATAGCGGTGGACGGGGGCGGGCGCGCCTACGTCTACCGGGAGGTCTACGAGAGCGGGCTCATCATAAGCCGGGCGGCGGAAAAGATACGGGCGATGACGGCGGAGAAAATTTACTGCTATCTTGCGCCGCCGGATATGTGGAACCGGCGCCAGGACACGGGCAAAAGCGTCGCGGAGCTCTTTGCCGAGCACGGCATCGTGCTCACAAAGGCGGACAACAACCGGGTGGCGGGCTGGTACAACCTCAGAGAGTGGCTTCGCCCAAGGGAAAACGAGTTTGGGCGGCGGGAGCCGATGCTCAAGATTTTTCCCTCGTGCTCAAACCTTATCCGAAGCCTTCCCGCCCTCGTCACGGACAAAATCGACCCGAACGACGCCGCCACGGAGCCCCACGAAATAACCCACGCCCCGGACGCCCTTCGCTATTTCGTGGCGGGGCGGCCGCTTCCGGCGGAGGAGCCCCGGGAGGATTTATATTTCAGCCAGACCATGGCGCTTCTTAATTTCGGTCAGTGAGGTAAAAATGAGAGAGAAAGAGAAAGAAAAAAAGCCCCTTCCGCCGGATATGCGGAAGGTGGCGGAGTATATCGTCCGGGGACAGAAGCGGCGGAGCAAAACGGTGTTCACCCGGGAGGGGAGCCGCTTCGACCGGGCGGCGTTCGACGCCGTGAACGCCGCAATCCGCGCCCTCGGCGCGGATATTGAGGACAAAAACGTCCGCTCGGACCTCCACAGGAAAATACTTATGTCCATGACGGACCGCACGCCCTACCGCTATCTCGGGGAGTGCTTTTGCTCGGAGCAGAAGTTTTACCGCTACCGCTCGGAGTTCCTCGAGCGGGTGCTGGAGGAGCTGAA